>CAMPKU010000104.1 GCA_946887385.1 uncultured Gammaproteobacteria bacterium | reverse complement strand
GCGACCGACGGTGCGCGTGTCACCGCGCGCCGCGGCTTCGGCCAGCGGCGAGGCGGGCACGTCGGCGGCCGCGGGCGCGAGCGGTGCGTCTTGGGCGGCGGCGCCGAGCGCAGCGAGCGAGGCGAGCAGCAGTAACGTCGATGAAGCTCGCCGCGCGCGCATGCCGCCGCCGTCAGAGCTCGAGCGCGCCCGTGCTGTCGCCGAACGCGGCAACGGGCACGTCGAGCTTGTCGAGCACAGTGACGAGCAAGTTCGCGAACGGCGTGCCCTCGGCGGCGCGAACGTGCTGGCCGCCGCGCAGGCGCCCCGAGCCGCCGCCGGCGACGAGCACGGGCAGCGGGTCGTGGTCGTGCTGATTCGGGTTTGCCATGCCGCTGCCGTACACGACGAGCGAGTGATCGAGCAGGCTGCCGTCGCCGTCGGGCGTGTCGGCGAGCTTGCGCAGGAAGTACGCGACGCCTGCGCGCGTGTGGTACTCGTTGAGCTTCGCGAGCCGCTCCACGTTCGCCGCGATGCCGGAGTGGTGCGACGCGTTGTGAAAGCCTTCGTTCACCCCGCTGCGCGGATACAAGCGATTGCTGAGCTCGCGCGACACCATGAACGTGGCGATGCGCGTGAGATCGGCCGACCACGCGAGCGCCAACAGGTCGAACATCAGCATCGCGTGCTCTTCGAAGTCGCCGGGAACGCCGCTCGGCTTATCGGGCACCTCGAGGTCGGCCAGCGCGGAATCCGCCGCGAGCGTGAGCCGCCGCTCGAGCTCGCGCACGTCGTGCAGATAGCGATCCATGCGCTCACGGTCGGGGCCCGGCAAGTCGCGCTTGAGCGCCGCGACTTGGCCCGTCACGGAATCGAGCAGGCTCGTGAGCTGACGCTGTCGCGCGGCGCGCTCCTCGGGCGTGCTGCCGTCGCCGAGCAAGCGCTCGAACACCACACGCGGGTTCGTCTCCATCGGCAGCGGCGTTTGCGGCGTGAGGTACGAGATCGAAGCGCCGGCTTCGAGCGCGAGCTCGAGGGAGGGCAGCGGCGTCTCTTGGCCGATGTGCTGCGCCGCGAGTTGATCCACCGAGGTGGGCGACGGGCCGGTGCGCTCGGGCAGGCACGTGAGCCAGCACTGCGACGAACGGCCATGATTGGCAGCCGCGGAAGATTCGCCGACGTACGCCGCCGGCAGCGTAAGACCGCTCACCACGGTGAGACGGTCGCGAAAGGGCTCGAGCGACTGAAGCGTAGGCGTGAACGCGAAGTCCCGCCCCGTCTCGGTCGGCTGCCACTGCGCCATCACGCAGCCGTGAGGGATATAAAGACAGGCGAGTCGCGTGCGCGGCGCACCTGCCGCGCTCGCGGTACGGATGCCCGCCGGAATCATGGATTCGAGCCACGGCAATGCGAGCGCAACGCCCGCGCCGCGCAGCATCGTGCGGCGGGACACGTGTTTCCGAGTCAAATACCGCATGCTCGGCCCTCCGACGCTCGACCCAGCGTACAGGGACAGGGCCGCCGGCGGCAATTTAGTCGCTGTGGCCGCGCTCGGCTGTGTGCCGCCGGTTGACCCGTCGTCGCGTTGGCTCTACGTTGGTCCGCGCATCGTAGGCTGAAGGGGGTTTTCGTGAAGACGGTCGTCGCGCTCTCGGTCCTGCTGGCATCCGCTTCGTCTTGGCCGCTCGCGGCGCAGCCGCCTCCGGGGCCCCCGCCGCCGCCGTGCACGCCGGCAGCCGACGTCGTCTGCAACCAGGAAGCGCCCGAGGACCTCGTGGCGCTCGGCTCGCAGTGGGTCGTGGCCGGAGCGTACGCGGGCGCGGGTGGCGTGCGTTTGATCCGCATCAGCGATCGCACCTCGCACCTGGCCTATCCCGCCGCCGCGGCCGCCAATCGCCCCGATACGCGCACCTATCCCGACTGCCCGGGCCCGCCCGGCCAAGGCGGTGCCGAGTTCACCACGCACGGAGTGTACGTCGAGCCGGGTAACGGGCCCGTCTACAAGGTGTTCGTGGTCGGCCACGGCGCGCGCGAGTCGATCGAGGTGTTGCAGGTGGATACCGCACCCGCGATGCCCGCCGTGACGTGGCTCGGCTGCGTCATCGCGCCCGATCCCATCGGGCTCAATTCCGTGCGCGGCTTGAGCGACGGCGGCTTCCTCACGACGAACTTCCTGCCGCGCGGCGGCACGCGCGAAGCCACGCAGCGAATGCTCGGCGGCGAGCGCAACGGCGAGCTCTGGGAGTGGCACACCGCGAGCGGCTGGCAGAAAGTGCCGGGCAGCGAAGCGGCCGGTGCGAACGGCGTTGAGCTCTCCGACGACGGCAGAACGCTGTACGTGGCGGCCTGGGGCAGCCAATCGTTCTTCCGCCTGTCGCGCGGCGCGACGCCGCCCGTGCGCGACGAGATCCCGCTCGGCTTTCGAGTCGACAACATCCACTGGGCCCGCGACGGGTCGCTGTACGCCGTCGGTCAAGCGGGGCAGAGCTGGAAGGCCGTGAAGATCAATCCCAGCACGCTCGCCGTTACCGAGGTGATGACGCAGCCCGACACGCCCGCGTTCGGCGCCGGCACGGCGGTGGTGGAGGTCGGCAACACGCTGTGGGTCGGCTCGTTCCGCGGCAATCGCATCGCGATCGTCCCGCTGCCGTAGCGCGCACCGCACAACAGTCAACGTGACAGCAGAGGGCGCCGCCGCTGCGGCAGCGCGCTGCTGGCATGTGCCTTGCAGCTCCTTGGCGCAACGCCCAGGAGACCACCATGACCCTACGAGACGACCTGCTCGCGATGGAGCGCAAGCTCTGGTCCGGCGGCAAAGCCGAATATCGGCGCACGCTCGACGACGATTGTCTGATCGCGTTCACCGAGATGGCCGGCGTATCGAGCCGCGACACGATCGCCGATCAGGCGGACGGCAACCGCTGGCACGGCCTCGACATCGAGGTGGAAGGATTCTTACAGCCGACCGACGACGTCGCGCTGCTCACCTATCGTGCGAACGCGGTGCGTGGCCAGGACGAGCCGTATACCGCGCGTGTCAGCAGCGGCTACGTAAAGCGCGGTCACGACTGGAAGATG
This sequence comes from uncultured Gammaproteobacteria bacterium, assembly GCA_946887385.1. The sequence continues at coordinate 11,298 of CAMPKU010000104.1, read as the reverse complement.
ATGTTTCATCAGCAAACGCCGCTGACGGCCCACAAGGGCGCATGAACACGGCAAGGCGTTGCTCGACCGCAAACCGTAGGCGCCTCAGCCGTCGCGCCGAAGTGCCCCGAGCGCTGCGCGGGCGACGCGGCCGTTCGTCACCGGCACGCCTTCGCTCGTGAGCCGGCGGGTTTGCTCGCGGTGGGACTGCGACCCCGGCGGAAACACGATCTTGCCGCCGGCACCGACGACGCGGTGCCAGGGCAGGTGCAAGTCCGCCGGCAGGTGCTTCAGCGCGAAGCCTGCTTGGCGCGCCCGTCCGGGCAGGCCCGCGGCCTCGGCTACAGCGCCGTACGTCATGACGCTGCCGCGCGGAATTTGCGCCACGACGTCCCAGATGGCTTGAATCGCCGGATTCTCGTCGAGCTTCTGCGGGCCGCGCCGCGCGCGCGGCTTGCCGCCCAACAAGAGCGCGGCCAGGTTTCGCTTCGCGCGCGCCATGCGGCTGCTTCAATCTCGATTCGCGCTCGTGGCCGTCTTCACGCGCTTGCGAAACGCGTCGCTCGCAACGATGGCCTGCACGAGCGCGGGCAGCGAGGTGCCGTCGGCGGCCGCAGCGCGCACCACGCTGCGTACCACAGGCTCGTCGTAGTACTCGAGCTCGCGGCCGAGGGCATACGTGAGCAAGCGCCGCGTCAGCGACGCCACGAACGCGTCGGAGCGCGCCAGCAGCGCGCGGCGTAGATCTGCGGGGCCCGAGAGCTGCGTGCCGTCGGAAAGCTCGGCCGTCGCGTCGATCGGGTGGCCGTCCTCTTGCTCGCGCCAGCGGCCCACGAGATCGAAATTCTCGAGCGCGAGCCCCATGGGATCCATGATGGCGTGGCAGGCGGCACAGGTTGGATTTGCGCGGTGCATCTCGAGCCGCTCGCGCACGGTGTTGCCCGTAAGCCCTTCGCCTTCGGCGGCTTCCTTGGCGAGATCTGCCTCCACGCCCGGCGGCGGCGACGGCACCGCGGCGCCCAGCACGTTCTCCACCACCCATTGGCCGCGCACGACGGGCGAGGTGCGGTTCGGGGCCGACGTCGCCGTCAGGATGCTGCCGTGGCCGAGCAACCCGCGCCGCGGGCTGTCGGCGGGTAAGGCCACGCGGCGCATGAACGTGTCGCGCACGCCGTCGATGCCGTAGTGCGCGGCGAGGCGCTCGTTCAAGTACGTGTAGTCGGCGTCGAGCAGCTCGAGCACGCTGCGCCGCTCGCGCAGGATGCCGGCGAACAAAAGCTCCGTCTCCGTGCGAAACGCCGCGCGCAGATCGGCGTCGAGATCGGGATCCTGCGACGGAATCTCGTCGAGCTCGCGCAGCTTCAACCACTGGCCCGCGAAATTCTCGACGAAGCGCTGGGCGCGATCGTCGCGGAGGAGCCGCTCAACCTGCTCTGCGAGCACGCTCGGATCTTGAAGCCGGCCGGCTGCCGCGACGGCGAGCAGCTCGTCGTCCGGCAGGCTGCTCCAGAGAAAGAACGACAAGCGCGAGGCGAGCTCGAGGTCGCCGAGCGCATAGACGGTGCCGGCCGCGATGTCAGCGGGCTCGCGCTCGAATCGATACAGGAAATTCGGATCGACGAGCAGGCGCGACAGCGCGTACTGGATGCCGACCTCGAAGTCGCCGCCTTCACCACGGCCGAGCCGATAAAAGTCGAGCAGCAAGCTCAGCTCGTCGCTGCCGCTTTCGATCGGCCGCCGATACGCGCGCGTCGCGAGCCGCGTCAGTATCTCTTGTGCGCACGGCAGCTCGGCCGCACCGGCCGCCGGATGACAGACGAAAATCGCCCGCCGGCTCGGCGTGTCGCCGGCGCCCGTCGCAGCATACGGCCCGCCGATCACGAGGCCCATCACGGCGCCGCCGACCTCGACTTCGCCGGCGTACAGCTCGTTGACGCCGGCGCAGCGGCGCTCGTCGACGAGCGCGACCGTGATGCGCTGCGGCCCCGCCGGCACGCGCAGCCGAATGCGCCGGCGCGCGTCGAGCTCGAGCGGCGTGCCGTTGAACGCGAGCTCCACACGCGGGCCGTCGCAGTAGACGAGCCGTCCTGTGGGGTTGTTCCAGCCCGCCGCGGGCACCGAAGCTTGCACGGCGAGCTCGTACTCGGCATCGAGCGGGAAGTGGTGCTCGACGGCCAGGCCGCCGCGCGTGCCGAGCGGCAGTCCCTCGAGATGCCGCCGCTGCGCGGCGCCGCCCGCGGCGGCGTAGCGCGTCTCGCCGTTCCCCATCGTGCGGTCGCCGACGGCGCGCCGGCCGATCTGCATGGCCGCGAGCGCATAGCCTTCGAGCAGCGTGGGCGACACGCTGAGGGCGGCGGCGATGTTGTCGAAGCCGTCGACGGCGGCGTCGGGCGGCAGAGCGCCGGCAATCGCCGTCGCGTCGAACGCCAGTAGATCTTCGACGGCGTTGGCATATTCCGTGCGGTTGAGCCGCGCAAGCGGCTTGGCGCCGGGGTTCGGCGTGGCTCCCGCGGCCGCGTCGAGCTCGCGCTCGAGCTCCTCGGCCATCGCGTCGAGCACGGCGCGTTCGGGCCGCGGCTCGCCTTTCGGCGGCATCAACCCCGTACGCAGTTTGCGCACGACGGCTTCCCACGCCTCGGCGTCGGCGCCGATGCGCGACCGATCGAGGGCCTCGAGCGCGAGGCCGCCGGCCAAATCGACGTCGTTGTGACAGCCCAGGCAATAGCGATCGACCACCGGCAAGTGCGCTGGCGAGGTATGCAAGCGCAGCGCGACGAAGCCGCCGCCGACGGCGACCGCCGCCACGACCACTGCCGCGCCGATCACACCTCGCTGCATTCAGCTCCCCTCGACGCGTTTCGGGATGTCGGCGGCTCGTTGGCTCGCGCGGAACTCGATGACTCGAAACTCGGCGAGCCCGTTCGTGCAAAACGGGTCTTCCTGCATGAGCGCTTCGATCTCGTCGCGGCTCTTGCCCACCGCCAAGATGATGCCGCCTTCGCGCGGGATCTTGCGGCCCGAAATCAGGAACGTGCCCGACGCATAGTGCCGCTTCAGGAATGCCATGTGCGGGCGCATCTGCGCGTCGATTTCCTCGAGAGGGGCCTTGTAGATGAGCTCGATGACGAACATCGGTGCCTCGAAAGTCGTGGCGGGAACCCCACTTTAGCGCCGCGGGACGGGAACGTTAACGTCCGCGATGGGTTCCAATGCCCCCTATGGCCGCTCGCCAACCCGATCTCTTCGCCACCACGGCGCTGCCGCCCGGCTTCGACTACGCCGCGGAATTCGTCTCGCGCGCGGAGGAGGCGGCGCTCGTCGCGGCGCTCCAGCAGTTGCCGCTCGCGCAGGCGCGTTACAAGGAATGGACGGCGAACCGCCGCGTCGTGAGCTACGGCGGCCGTTACGACTTCGGCCGCGGCGAGCTGTTGCCGGAGGCCCCGATCCCGCCGTTTTTGTTCGAGCTGCGCGCAGCAGCGGCGCGGTTCGTGGCCATCGATAGCGAGAAGCTCACGCATGCGCTGGTGGCCGAGTACGCCGCCGGCACGCAGCTCGGCTGGCATCGTGACGTGCCGGAGTTCGAGCTCGTCGTCGGCGTCTCGCTGCTGGGGCCGGCGCGCATGCGGCTGCGCCGCTATCCGCACGCGCCGCGCAGCCGTGAGCGCTCGCTGGCCATCGATCTCGCCCCGCGCTCGATCTACTCGCTGCAAGGCGAAGCGCGCTCGCGATGGCAGCACGCGATCTCCCCCACGCCGGGGCTGCGCTACTCGATCACGTTCCGCACGTTACGCGGCAACGCGGGCTAACGCTCAAGGTTTCGCGTCGCGTTTGAGCTCGTAGAGCAGGTCGAGCGCCGCGCGCGGCGCGAGGGTGTCAACGTCGAGCACCGCGAGCCGGTCGAGCACGCGCCGCTGTTCGGGCGTGAGCGCGGCCGGCTCCTCTACGAGCGAGAGCTCCACCTGAGGGCTCGCCGGCAGCAGCGCCCGCTGATGCTTCTCGAGGCGGCGCAGGTACTCGCGCGCTTTGTCCACGACGTCGCGCGGCACGCCGGCTAATTCGGCCACGTGCAAGCCGTAGCTCTGGCTCGCAGGGCCCGGCTTCACGCTATGGAGGAAGATCAGCTCGCGGCCGTGCTCCGTGGCATCGAGGTGCACGTTGCGGCACGCGGGCAGCTCGCCGGGCAAACTCGTGAGCTCGAAATAGTGTGTAGCGAATAGGGTGAATGCGCCGATGCGCTGGGCAATGTGGCGCGCCGCAGCCCAGGCCAGCGACAAGCCGTCGAACGTGCTCGTGCCGCGCCCCACCTCGTCCATGAGCACTAGGCTCGAGCGCGTGGCGCTGTTCAAAATGTTCGCGGTCTCTGTCATCTCCACCATGAACGTGGAGCGCCCGCCGGTGAGGTCGTCGGCGGCGCCGATGCGCGTGAAGATGCGGTCGATCGGGCCGATCGTGGCCGACTCGGCCGGTACGCCGCTGCCGATGTGCGCGAGGATCGCGATCAGCGCCGTCTGGCGCATGTACGTGGACTTGCCGCCCATGTTGGGGCCCGTGATGATCAGCATGCGCTCGTGCTCGCCGAGCGTGAGATCGTTCGGCACGAACGGCGACGGCGTCGACTGCTCCACGCCCAAGTGGCGGCCGCCGCGGTACTCGAGGCGCGGCTCCTCGACCAGACCCGGCAGCACGAGCTTCAGCGCGTGCGCGCGCTCGGCCAAATCGATGAGCGTGTCGAGCTCCGCCACGCCTTCGGCCGTTCGCTGCAAGGCGGCGAGATCGCGTGCCAGCGAATCGAGCAGCTCGTCGTAGAGCTGTTTCTCCCGCGATAGCGAGCGCTCGCGCGCGGACAGCACCTTGTCCTCGAACTCCTTGAGCTCGGGCGTAACGTAGCGCTCGGCGCCTTTGAGCGTCTGACGGCGGATGTAATCCGCCGGCGCGCTCGCGGCTTGGCCGCGCGTGAGCTCGATGTAGAAACCGTGCACGCGGTTGTAGCCGACCTTGAGGTTGGCGATGCCTGTGCGGGTGCGCTCGCGCGCTTCGAGGTCCTCGAGGTACTGGTCGGCGTTCGTGCTGATGCGCCGCAGCTCGTCGAGGTCGGCGTCGTAGCCCGGCGCGATGACGCCGCCGTCGCGCAGCAGCACCGACGGCACTTCCACGAGCGCGCGCTTCAGCAGCGCTTGCTCGGCGGCGTGCTCGCCGCACTGTGCCGCGAGCGCCTGCAGCCGTTCGGCTGCGAGCGCCCCGGCCAGACGGCGCAGCTCGGGCAGATGCGCGAGACTGTCGCGTAAGCTTGCAAGGTCCCGCGGCCGCGCCGTGCGCAGCCCGATGCGCGTGAGAATGCGCTCGAGATCGCCGATTTCCTTGAGCACACCCTGCAGCGCTTCGATCGGCGCCGTACGTTGCAGCACGTCGATCGCGTGTTGGCGGCGCTTGAGCTCCGCATGGTCGCGGATCGGCCGATTCAGCCAGCGGCGCAGCAGCCGGCTGCCCATCGCGGTCGCGCAGCAGTCCATGAGCGTCGCGAGCGTGTACTCGGTGCGGCCGCCTAAGCTCGCCTCGATCTCGAGGTTGCGCCGCGTCTGCGCATCGAGGATCACGGCCTGCTCGCGGCGCTCGCGGACCAGCGCGCGCAAATGCGGCAGCGCGGCGCGCTGGGTGTCCTTGGCGTACTGAAGCAGACAGCCGGCGGCGCCGACGCCGGCCGGCGCGTCCTCCGCGTCGAAGCCCGCCAAATCGAGCGTGCCGAACTGCTCGCAGAGCAGGCGCTTGCCCGTGCCGGGATCGAAGTGCCACGGCGGCCGGCGCCGCGCACCGGCGACGTCGCCGAGCCACGGCGGCGTATCGAGATCCTCGGGTAGCAGCAGCTCCGCGGGCTTCAACCGCTCGAGCTCCGCATGCAGCGCCTCCAAGTCGACGAGCTCCGTGAGGCTGAAGCGCCCGCCGGCGAGATCGAGCCAGGCGAGCCCGATGTGCGGCGTGAACGTCACGGCCGCGAGGAGACGCGTCTCTTTGTCTTGGAGCAGCGCTGCATCCGTCAGCGTTCCCGGCGTAACAACCCGAACGACCTCGCGCGCTACGGGGCCTTTGCTCGTGGCGGGATCGCCGATCTGCTCGCAGATCGCCACCGACTCGCCGAGCCGCACGAGCCTGCCCAAGTACGTCTCCACGGAATGCGCCGGCACGCCGGCCATGGGAATCGGTTCGCCGCCCGATTGGCCGCGCCGCGTGAGTGCGATATCGATGAGCTTCGCCGTGCGGCGCGCATCGTCGTAGAACAGCTCATAGAAATCGCCCATCCGATAGAACAGCAGCGTGTCCGGAAACCGCGCCTTGATGGCGTGGTACTGCTGCATGACAGGCGTGTGCTGACTCAAGAGGCGGACACTCAAGAGGGGGGCGGATTTATTTATCGGGGAGGATTTATTTTCGCGGGACGGATTTATTTTCTGCTTCGAGCACCCGGATTTTCAACTGGCTTACCCTGGAAGGACAGAAGAATCTGCTGTTAGGCGGGAAGCAGCGGGAGGTTGTCGATGCCGCGGACGGCACGAGTGGTACTGCCGAGCGCGGGCAATTGACTGGAAGTGACGCGTTTTGCGAGCGGGTGGCTGCACTGCTTCGCAGGCGTATCGGGAATCGCGGGCGAGGCCGACCGGCAATAAATAAATCCGTCCCCGATAAATAAATCCGTCCCCTTTTAGCTCAGGACGTCGCGGGGGGAGGTGACGAGCACGCAGGTGCAGCCGGTCTCGCTCCAGACTCGCGCGTCGGAGGTGCCGGGCTCCGCGCGGTTGTAGTCGCCGGGATGGAGCTTGCGTTGATCGATCCAGAGCTCGCCGTGCAGCAAATGCAGCTCCTCGACTCCCGCGTGCGTGTGCGGGGGATAGTCCACGCCGGGGGCGAGGCGAACCAGCATGCTGACGCGGTCGCGCTGCTCGTCGGTGGCGAGCAGCTTGCAGAAGATGCCCGGCGCGACCTCTTTCCACAGCGGCTCGGTCCAGTGCTGCGGTGCCGTGAAGGCCGGGAACGCGCCCCAGTCGGCGATGCGCCTGGCGATGGCCCCCCAGAGAGGCGTGGTGGGCGTCAACACGTCGGCGTTCGGTTCTTGCTCGAGGCGCAGCCGGTCGATCGCTTTGCGCCGGGCCTGGTTCATGATCCACGCCACTACTGAGCCTTCCGTTGGGTCGTACGTGGCGGCCTTCTTCCAGATGTCCAGGAAGACGTCGACCGTGAGGTCGTCGGCCGTTTCTCGGCTATGCGTGATGCGCACGATCAAGCTGAATACGAGCCGGTGCGTCCGCTCGTACAACTGCCGAAGCGCGGCCTGGTCGCCGGCGGCGATGTAGCTCACGAGGACCGCCCAGTCCCGCTCCGCTAGCGGCTCTTGTACTGTGCCGGTGAAAATTACATCACCAAGCGTAGTCACAGGCGCGTCGGCCCGGGGGGCCGTTTCAATTTCTGTATTCACTATTCCAAAGCTTGAGGTCACGGCTCCCTGCCCCGCAACCCTCCATGCCGCTCAGGGGCTGCCCAGGCACTCTAAGCAAGTTTGGTGCCACCAATGGCAGCGCTAGTCTCCGTCTCGGCAGAGGGGGCGCACCCGCCCGGGCGCGGATCTGGCGGAAACGCGCCCCTCGGCCGTTGTTTAGAGAGTAGGCGAGCGGACAGGCTTTGAATCGCAAGGTACAGCGGCGCATGGCGGAACAGCGCGAGACGGCGGCGGCACCTGACAACCCCCGTGCCGAGCTCGTCGCGCGGGTATTCGTACGCTTCCAGCGGTCGCTGTTGCGCCGAAGATGCCGCGCCGCCGGGCGACTGACGACGCTACCAAGCGACGGGGCTGGCGTGCGGTGGCGTCGCGTATCATCTCCCTATGCGCATCGCGCACATCGAAGCCGGCAGGCATCTCTACGGCGGCGCGGCCCAGGTGGGCTACCTCGTCGCCGGGCTGACGGCTCGCGGCGTCGACAATCAGCTGCTGTGCCCAAAGGGCAGCGAGGTCGGCGCCGCAGCTCGCGCCGCTCATGTCGTGGAGCTGCCGATGCGCGGCGAGCTCGACGTTACGCTGCTGCCGCGCCTCGCGCGCGAGCTCAAACGCCTCCGGCCCGACCTAGTGCACGTGCATTCGCGCCGCGGCGCCGATCTTTACGGCGGCTTTGCCGCTGCGCTGGCCGGCGTTCCGGCCGTGCTCACGCGCCGCGTCGACGCCGGCGAGCCGGCCGTGCTCGCGCGGCTGAAGTACCGTCCCTATCGCGCGGTGGTGGCGTTGTCGCGGGCCATCGAGCGGCAGCTACTCGACGCGGGAGTGCCCGCCGAGCGCACGGCCTTGATCCCGAGCGCCGTCGACACCGAGCGCTACCGCCCGGATCCCGGAGCGCGCGAGCGTCTGCGCAAGGCGTTCGCGTTGCCGGGGGATGCCCTGGTCGTCGGTGTCGTTGCGCAACTCATCGAGCGTAAACGTCATTCGTGGTTTCTCTCGTCGTTGCCCGCGCTGGTTCGCGAGCAGCCCGCACTTCGCGTGCTGTTCTTCGGTCGTGGCCCGCTCGAGCGCGCAGTGGCGAAAGCCATCGCGGAGCTGGGTCTCGAGGATCGTGTGGTGCTTGCCGGCTTTCGCACCGATCTCCCGCAGCTCCTGCCCGGGCTGGACCTGCTCGTGCATCCCGCGCAGCGCGAGGGTTTGGGGCTGGCGCTGCTAGAGGCCGCGAGCGCCGGCGTGCCCGCCGTGGCGTGTAGCGCCGGTGGCGTGCCCGACGCCGTCGTCGACGGCGAGACAGGCGTGCTCGTGCCGCGTGACGACGCCGCAGCTCTGCGCCGCGCAGTCGCTGCGTTGCTGGCCGACTCGGCCGAGCGGCAACGGCTCGCCGAGGCCGCGCGCCGCCACGCCGAGCGCCGTTTCGATGTGGACCGGCTGGTGGCCGCACACTTCTCGTTGTACGCGCGGTTGCTGGGTGCGCCCGCCTGTGCGATCGAACCGGCGGCGTTGCCGTGACGCCCACGGATCGCGACCTCGAAGCCTTGGCGCTGAAATTGGGCCGCGCGCTGCACGTGCGCGGCTGGCGCCTGGCGGCGGCCGAGTCGTGCACGGGCGGATTCATCGCGAAGGTGCTGACCGACGTTGCGGGCAGCTCGCAATGGTTCGAAGGCGGCGTCGTGTCGTACTCGAACGCCGCGAAGACCGAGCTGCTCGGCGTGCCGAGCCACGTGCTGGCGGCGCAGGGCGCGGTGTCGGAAGAGACAGTGCGCGCGATGGCCGAAGGCGCGCGCACGCGATTCGCGGTGGACGTCGCCGTCGCGGTAAGCGGCATCGCGGGGCCCGGCGGCGGCACCAACGACAAACCGGTCGGCACGGTGCACTTCGCGTGGGCGGCGGCGGGCGAGCTCACGGCCGCGCGGCGCATCTTCGCCGGCAGCCGTGACGCCGTGCGTCGCCAGACGGTGGCGCTGGCGCTCGAGCGGCTCGTGGAGCTCGTGTCGTAGCGATGAACGACGAAGCCGCCGAGCGCGCGCTGGTGCCCGATCGGCGCCGCGTGTTCTTCGCGCTGTGGCCCGACGACGCCGTGCGCGGGGCCATCTCGCGCGCTACGCGCGATGCCGTGCGCTCCAGCGGCGGCCGGCCGATCGCGAAGGAGCGGCTCCACGTGACGGTGGCGTTCTTGGGCGAGCTCACGGCGGCGGGGCTCGGGGCCGCCCGCAGCGTGCCGCCGATCGGGGTGGGGCCGTTCGAGCTCACGCTGGACGCCGTCGGCGTGTGGCCCGAGTCGCGGATCCTATGGCTTGCGCCGCCGGAGCCCCCGCCCGCGCTCATCGAGCTCGAAGGACGGCTCTGGGACGCGCTCGCGCAGCACGGCTTTCGCGCCCAGGAGCGCAGCTATCGGCCGCACGTGACACTCGCGCGGCGCGCGAAGCCCGTGGCCGCCGCCGTGGGTCCCGTGCAGTGGCCGGTCCGCGATCTCGCGCTCGTCGAGTCGCTGCCCGAGGGCCGCCGGGTTCACTACGAGGTCCTGGAGCGCTGGCCACTGTGATGTACGAAATACTGGACAAAACCTCAGTATCGCGATTCAATGGCACCTTGAATTTTTAATCGAAGTCGCCGGATTTCCGGTGGCGGCGGCCGGCGGGAACTGTGAAATAATTTCGCCGCGCTCCGCTTCCCGCGTAGCCCCCAACTCCGTTGCCAAAACTCCGTTAATTTAGGACGAGCAGAATGGACGACAACCGCAAGAAGGCCCTTTCCGCAGCGCTCGGGCAAATCGAGAAACAGTTCGGCAAAGGCTCCGTCATGCGGTTGGGCGATTCGATCGCCACGCGCGACATCGACGTCGTGTCGACAGGCTCGCTGGGGCTCGACGTTGCGCTCGGCATTGGCGGCTTGCCGCGCGGCCGCATCGTCGAGATCTACGGGCCCGAGTCGTCGGGCAAGACCACGCTCACGCTACAGGTCGTGGCCGAAATTCAGAAGTTGGGCGGCACGGCGGCGTTCGTCGATGCCGAGCACGCGCTCGATCCCTCGTACGCCGCCAAGGTCGGCGTCAACGTCGACGATCTCTTGATCTCGCAGCCGGATACCGGCGAGCAGGCGCTCGAGATCACGGACATGCTCGTGCGCTCCGGCGCCGTCGACGTCATCGTCGTCGACTCCGTCGCGGCGCTCACGCCGAAAGCCGAGATCGAAGGCGAGATGGGCGACTCGCACATGGGCCTCCAGGCGCGCCTCATGTCGCAGGCGCTGCGTAAGCTCACGGGCAACATCAAGCGTTCCAACGCGCTCGTCATCTTCATCAAACAGATACGCATGAAGATCGGCGTCATGTTCGGCAACCCGGAGACCACCACGGGCGGCAACGCGCTGAAGTTCTATGCGTCAGTACGGCTCGACATCCGTCGCACCGGGTCCATCAAGAAGGGCGACGAAGTCATCGGTAGCGAGACGCGCGTCAAGGTCGTGAAGAACAAGGTCGCGCCGCCGTTCAAGATGGCCGAGTTCGAGATCCTGTACGGCATGGGCATCTCGCGCGAAGGCGAGATCGTCGATCTCGGCGTCAAGCAGAACATCATCGAGAAGTCGGGCGCCTGGTACAGCTTCAACGGCGACCGCATCGGCCAGGGCAAGGAAAACGCCCGCGAGTTCCTCGTCGCGAACAAAGACATCGCGGCCACGATCGAAAAGCGCATCCGCGCCGATCTCCTGCCCACCGTGAAGAAGGGCGCGGCCGAGGTGCCCGGTGCTGCCGAGGAGGAGGGTGCGGCGCTCCAAGCGTGATGAGGCCGAGGCGGACGCGCCGGCCTGCACGCGGGCGGCGCTCGAGCTCCTCGCGCGCCGCC
>CAMPKU010000103.1 GCA_946887385.1 uncultured Gammaproteobacteria bacterium | reverse complement strand
TTGGTGAAGCGCGGCTTCGTGCCGCGCTGATCGAACGCTCCGCTAATCGAGCTCCACGGAGCCGAGCACGAGCAAATAGTAGCTGACGATGCCGATGACTTTGTCGTCCTCGATGACGGGTGCGTGACTGATGCCGCAACGCTCGAAAAGGCGCGCGCAGTAACGCACGAGCATCTCGGGCCGCACGGAAATCACGGGCTTGGCCATGATCTCGTAGACGTTCACGCGGTCGGGCGCGCGATCTTTGGCGACGACTTCTTTAGCGATATCGGAGAACAGCACCATGCCGTACTCGTCATGCTGGTGGCGCTTCTCGACGATCAAGCTCGTGGCGCCGACGCGCTTCATGATGCGCATCGCTTCCATGACATCCACGCGGCCGTCCACGAACGTTACGTTCTGGCGCATGACGTCGCGCACACAGATGTCGTTCTTCATAGCTCTTCCTCCACGACGCCGGCGAGTTTCTCGGCTTGCTTGATGACGCCCACGGCGTCTTCCACGTCTAACTGCACGGCGATCCCCGTGCCGGGCTTCGCGTCGAACTCTCCGACGTCGCGTACGTGCTCTAGTATGCGCCGGCTCAAGTGTTGTTCAACGAGCAGCAGCAAAATATCTCGCGACGCCGAAAGCGACATGCCGAAGAAGGTGGTCTGCTTCTTCAGCCCTTCGCCGCGCGCATGGTGAATCACCGTGCAGCCCGTGGCGCCGCTGTCGCGCGCGGCGCGCATCACCGTTTCCGTCTTGCGATCGTCAACGAATACGACGAGCAGTTTGAAATGCATGTCACTTCTCCATATTGGCGTCGCCCGAGTCCACGCGGGAAAGGCGGCGCGACCAGATTCGTTCCACCAGCGCTGCGGCTTGAGCGTAGGCGAGCACGGAAATCACCGGGCACAGGCATGCGAAGGCGATCAGCCCAAAGCCGTCAAGCAGCGGATTGCGGCTCGGCATGAGCTCGGCCAAACCGAGCCCGAGCGCGGCGACCACCGGCACCGTCACGGCCGTTGTGCTCACGCCGCCGGAGTCGTACGCCAGGGGCAGGATGGTTCGCGGTGCAAAAAGGGTTTGCAGCATGATGATGAGGAAAACAGCGGCGATGGACCAGTGTAGGGGAATACCGGTTACGATCCGAACGCAGCCGAGCGTAACCCCCGAAGCCACGCCGAGCGCGGCGGCCAGCCGCAGGCCCAAGGTGCTGATCGCGCCGCCCGAGATTTCGTTAACTCGTCTCGCGATGGCAAGCAAGGCGGGCTCGGCCACGGCAGCGGCGAACGCGATGCAAAACGCGAAGGCATAAACGAGATAGTAGCTCGTCCAGTGCGGGACGATCTCGGCCGCGTTTCCGGCCGCGGCGCCCGCCAATTCCCGCACCATCATGCGCCCAACCGGGAACAGCGCTTTATCCACGCCGAGCAAGAGGAGCGCGAGGCCGATCGTGACGAGGCCGAGCCCAAAGAACACTCCCCGCGTATCCACGAGCTTCTGTTTGAGCACAACGCGGCAAAAAAACAGCATGAACACTGCAACGGGCAACACGTCCAGCGCCGTGGAGGCAATCATGCTGAGGATCTCGCGGATCAAATCCATGTGAGCAAGATCCCGTAAATCATCACGAAGAGCATCGGCGACAGCATCACGAGCGCGATCGTGCCGAATCCGTCCGTGAGCGGGTTGCGCCCGGCAAGCGACGAGGCAAGCCCAATACCGAGCGCGGTGACGAGCGGCACGGTGATCACGGAGGTGGTCACGCCGCCCGCGTCGTACGCGATGCCCACGATTTCAGCCGGCGCGAAGAACGTGAGCACGACGACTGCGGCGTAGCCGCCGATCACGAGGCGCGACAGCGGCCAGCGGAGCACGATGCGGACGACACCGACCACGAGCGCGGCCCCGACGGCTAATGCCACCGTTAAACGTAAACCGAGCGCGTATTGCGCCTTAGCGGCCGCCGATTCCGCGATCGCGCCGCCGGCGGCCGCCGCGTTGGCGGCTTCGGCGGCGACGGCCGTGAGAGCCGGCTCTGCGATCGTGGTGCCGAAGCCGAGCAAGAACGAGAAGACCACGAGTAACGCGACGCTGCCTCGTCGCGCGAGCGCATTGGCCAGCGTTTCGCCGAGCGGAAAGAGCGCGAGCTCGAGCCCGTAGACGAGCAGCACGAGCCCGGCGATCACGAACAATGTGCCCTCGACGAGCGGGAACAGCTTCGCCACGGGCTGCTGCAAGATCACTACTTGAAAAAACAAGACCACCACGACCACGGGGGATAGGTCGCGAAGGGTGCCCATGATCATGCGCCAAAAAAGTGCCATGGCCTCCGGACATCGGACGAAGTCGTGAGGGCAAGGCCGGCTGGCGCGTGAGTCGCCTACCTAGTTATCGATTAGTTATCGATTGACGCGGCCTCGTTTTTCCCGGCGGAGCGGATTCGGGCACCCACTCCGAAATGTCTTACAGGCGGATACTACAGTCGTAAGCCCCGCCGTCAAGGACGACCCGTTAGCGGCAGCCGCCGGTTGCAATGCCTGCGGCTTGCTGGCGCAATCACGCCTTCGCCCTCACTGCTCGTCCGCCGTGATAGAACCCCCAGCCTCTTCAGGCAGCACCGCGTCCACGCCGGCCTCCTTCGTCGCCCTGCTTGCGCTGTTCGCCGCAAGCGGTTGTGCGGCGCTGATCTATCAAATCGTCTGGCTCGAGCGGCTGTCGCTCGCGATCGGCTCGTCGGCGCTGTCGCTCGGCGTGCTGCTCGCCACGTTCATGGGCGGCTTGGCACTCGGCAGTTATCTCGCGAGCCGAAGCCGCCGGCACGACGCTCCGCTGCGCCGCTACGCGTTGCTCGAGCTCGCCATCGGCGTGCTCGGCCCCATTACCTTCGCCGCGATTCCGTGGCTCGGCGGCGCGTACGCAGCTTTTGCGGGCGGCGGCGCGCTCACGCTCGGCTTCAGGCTCGTGGTTGCGGCGCTCGCGCTGTTGCCGGCCACGATGCTCATGGGCGCCACGCTGCCGATTGTGGCGCCGTGGTTCCGCGTGCACGGTGCAGCGCGGCTTGGCTGGTGCTATGCCGCGAACACCGTCGGCGGAGTATTGGGCTGCTTGCTCGCGGCGTTCTATTTGCTGCGCGTCCACGATGCGCTGACGGCGACGCTCGTCGCGGCGGCATTGAATCTCGCCATCGCGGCCGGCGCGTTCATGCTCGCGCGGCTCGCGGGGCCGGCGCGCACGCCTGCTCACGAGCCGTCGGCCGCCGCCGTGCAGGCGCAGAGCTCGAGTGCGGTGTACGTCGCGACGGCGTTGTCGGGCTTCACGGCGCTCGCGACGGAGGTGCTTTGGACGCGTCACCTCTCGTTGCTGCTCGGCGGCACCGTGTACACCTTCGCGCTTATCTTGGGCGTGCTGCTGCTCGGCATGGGGCTTGGCAGCGCCGCGGGCGCCGCCGCGGGCCAGCGCGTCAACGCACGAGCCGCGCTGGCGTTCTGCCAAGCGCTGCTGGGATTGGCGATGGCCTCTGCGGCCTACGTGCTCGCGCGGTCGTTGCCGTTCTGGCCCATCGACGTTGCATTGCCGACGAGCCCAGGTGTCGCGCTGCAGCTCGACCTGCTGCGCGTAGCGTACGTGGTGCTGCCCGCCGCGCTGTTGTGGGGAGCGAGCTTTCCGCTGGCACTCGCCGCGGCCGTTGCGGCCGGCGAGCAGCCGCGGCGTGCCGTGGGACGCTTGTATGCCGCCAACACGGCCGGCGCGATTGCCGGCGCGCTGGTCACGACGTTCGTGCTCGTGATCGTCATCGGCAGCCAACGCACGCAACAGCTGCTGATCCTCTTGAGCGCCGGCAGCGCCGCGCTGCTGCTGCTGACGGGTACCAGCCGCTTCGGACGCCGCCTCTCGTCCGTAGTAGCCATGGCGGCGGCGGTCGTCGCATTCGCCGTGCCGGCGCTTCCCGGGGAGCTCGTCGCCTACGGGCGTTTTCTACCGACGCGCGGTGTGGGCGTGAACGTGATCTACGTCGGCGAAGGCCTCACCGCCTCCATCGCGGTGACGGAGGAGCCGAACGGCACGCGGACGTATCACAACGCCGGCAAGACGCAGGCCTCCACGTATCCGCAAGACATGCGGCTGCAGCGCATGCTGGGTCACCTGACCACGCTCGTTCCGGAGCAGCCGCGCACGGTGCTCGTGATCGGCCTTGGAGCCGGCGTCACGGCCGGCGCGGTGAGCGCCGACCCGGCCGTGGAGCGCGTGGTCGTGGCCGAGCTCGAGCCGCTCGTGCCCAAAGTCGCCGCGGAGTTCTTCGGCGAACCCAACTTCGACGTCGTAGCGAACGACAAGGTGGAGATTCGCATCGACGACGGCCGGCACTTTCTCGCAACGACGGACGAGCGCTTCGACGCCATCACGTCCGATCCGCTCGATCCGTGGGTGAAGGGCGCAGCCGCGCTGTACACGCGCGAATTTTGGGAGCTGTGCAAAGCGAAGCTCAACGACGGCGGTGTCGTGACGGTATTCGTGCAGCTGTACGAGACCACCGAGGGCGCGGTGCGCAGCGAGCTCGCCACGTTCTTCGACGTGTTCCCGAACGCGGCCGTGTTTGCGAATACTGTCGAAGGCACGGGTTACGACGCGGTCCTCGTCGGCCGCAGCAGCAGCGAACCCATCGATCTCGCGCAAATCGCACGCCGGCTCGACCGCCGCGACTACGCGCGCGTTGCGGCGTCGTTGCGCTCGGTGGGCTTCGATTCCGCCCTCGGCCTCATGGCCACGTTCGCCGGCGACGCCGGCTCGCTTGGCCCCTGGCTCGAAGACGCCCCGCGCAACACGGATCGCAACTTGCGGCTCCAGTACCTCGCGGGCAAGGGCTTGAATGTGTTCGCGGCCGGCGAGATCTTCGCGGCGCTCGTGGGCGAAGGCCCGAGCTTCCCCGACGAGCTGTTCACGGGCACGCCGGCGCAGCTCGAGGAACTGAGGCAGCGGCTCGCGGGCCGGCGAGGACAATACTGAACCGGCTCTCGATCGCGCAGCGCTGACCTGCGCTCAGTCGGGCTGCGCGAGCAGCCGCTCCTTGGCTTGCTTCAGCGCGCCCTTCGCTGCCTCGTCGGCCGCCGGGAAGCGGACGTCTAGCTGCTCGAGGGCGTCATTGACGAGCTTCGCGACCTGCCACCGCATGAAGTGCTTGTCGTCCGCGGGAATCGCATACCACGGCGCCCACGGCCGCGATGTGGCGCTCACGGCGTGCTGGTACGCGGTGAGATAGTCGTCCCAGCGCTCACGCTCGTCGAGATCGCCGGGATTGAACTTCCAGTTCTTGTCCGGCTCGTCGATGCGCTCGAGAAAGCGCTTGCGCTGCTCGCCTTTCGACACGTTGAGCCAAAACTTCAAGATCACCGTTCCCTGCTCGGCGAGATGTCGCTCGTGATCGGCGATGGCGCGCAGGCGATCGTCCCAGAACGTCGCCGGCGGCGGCTCGGGCAGGCGCTGTGCGCGCAGAAGCTCGGGGTGCACGCGCACGACGAGCACTTCCTCGTAATAGCTGCGATTGAAGATCACCACGTTGCCGCGCGCGGGCAGCTGCCGCGCGGTGCGCCAGAGGAAATCGTGCGCAAGCTCCCGCGCGCTCGGCCGTTTGAACGACGCCACGCGCAAGCCGTTGGGATTCACGCCGGCGAACACGTGACGGATGGTGCCGTCCTTGCCCGCAGCGTCGAGCGCCTGGAACACGAGCAGCACGGCGTAGCGTGCGTCGGCGTGCAACCGGTACTGCGCTTTTCCGAGCGCTTTGGCCTCGTCCTTGAGCCGCTCCTGCCAATAGTCCTTGTTTTTGTCTTTGCTCTCGGGCGGCGCCGACGGCGCTTGACGAACGTTGAACGTGCCGTCGAACGGCACGAGCGTCGGATGTGGCTTAGCCGCAAACATGCGCGAGCTCCTCGGCACCGGCTGCGGCGCCGTGTGTGGCCGCGCAGCGGGTTTTCAGGGCGGCGCTGGCGGCGGGGGTGCCGTGCGGCACTCCGTTGGGTTCCACTTGCTGCCGTTCGGCTCGCGCTTGAAGTGCGTGCTCGTCAAAAACTGGCCGTTCAAATAGCGCGGATCCTCGACGATCGTGAGCACGTGCAGCCAAACGTCGCCGCTCGCGTGCTCCGGCAGCCGATGAAAGTACTCCGTGATCGTGGCGTCCTCGCTGTACGGCACACCGTTCTTGCGCAAGTAGCCGGATCGGAAGTTCGTGGTGACGACGTGCAGTGCGCCGCCTTCGCTCAGCGACGCCGACGGCGGCGGCCCGCCGCGCTGCCCGCGCCCGCCGCCGCCCGGCGCAATCGGCCCGGCGCTGTTGCCGATCTGCGCGCGCACGGGGCCCTGGTTGCCGCCCGGCGGCCGCTGCCATTCGGCGCGCGAGAAGCCTTGCCACGTTCGCTCGGCACCGGCCTCTGCCGCCGCGGCGAACTCGAGCAGCCGCGTTTGCGTGCCGGCATCGAGCTCCACGCGCAGCGTGTCGTCGTCGGCCCACGTGATGTGCAGCCGTCCCGGCTGGCGCATGACTCCGCCGACGCCGAACGCCTTGCATTGAAGGCCCGCCGCGTTGTCGGCCGCAAGATCCCATTCGCCGGCCACGCGCCGGCCTTCCGCGTTCAAGGGCAGGCTCTCGTAGTCGCCTTTGCGCGGGGTGGCCATCCGATGGCGCCAGTCCTCGGTGACCACGGCCACCCAGTACCCCGTGAGGTCGACGGGCGCCGCGCTGCGCGGCGATTGCGCCGCGGCGCCGCCGCGCTGCGCGGCCGCCATGTGTGCACCGCCGAGCGCTGCAGCCAATGCGACTCCCAAGATTGCAGCTCGCATCATTCGTTCGCCTTGAGATCGCGATAGATGGCCGATACGAAATCGTCCGACGTCCATAAGCCGTCTTCGCTGCCCTCGCCGAAGCGAGGGTCGTAGTCGAGCGCGGGTTGCGCGTCGATGACCTGCTCGAGCGTCTTACCCTGCGCAATCAGATCGGCGATGCGCGCGCGCACGATCACGAGCATGTCGCGAGAAGAAACGATGTCGGCCTCGTCGCCGATGCGGCCGTGCCCCGGGATCACGTAGGTGCCGCCTTCCTGAAGGTAGGCCGGCACGGCGATGTCGAGCATCGTGTTGAGACCCGCGATGAAGCCGTCGACTCCGCCGCCTGCGGCGAGGTCGATGACCGGATAGTGGGTGGTGACGAAAATGTCGCCCGCAACGAGGACGTCGGAGCCGCGAAAGTACACGACCACGTCGCCGTCGGTGTGCGCGCCCGGCACGTGATAGAGGAAGACCGCTTCGCCATTGAAGTAGAAGTCCCGCCCCGCCTCGAAGAACGTGTTGAGCGGCATCTCGGTAACGGGGCGATCCTCGGCCGTCATCCGGGCCAGCACGTTCTCGTGCGAGATGATCGCGGCCGGATTGCCGTTCACGGTCATGCCGGCCTGCGAGATCGTCTCGTTGCCGCCGGTGTGGTCTCGATCGGCGCTGGTGTTGATGATCCAACGAATGGGTTTATCCGACAGGCGACGGATCGCCGCGAGCACCGCCTCGCGCGACTCTGCGGAGCCGGTGTCGACCACGAGGATACCGTCGGCGCCGATCTGCACCGCGACGTTGGCGCCCGCGGCGAGCACCAAGTGCACGTTGCCCTGCACGTGATACGACTCGACGGATTCTTGCGCAAACGCGCCGGCGGCAGCGCTTGCGAGCGCGGCAACGGCGGCGGCCGTGGCGAGCCTCGGCATTGCCCGGGCGGCGCTCATCGATTCATCAGCCGTTCGACGGTGGGCTGGTATTCGGGATACGTGGTGGGCGCGCCGCCGAAGACGGCCTCGAACGGCACACCGTAGAGCTTGGCGTAGTCCTCGATGAACGGGTTCTGCCCGGGCAGGTAGTACGGCACGTCGTTCTTGTCCATGGGCACTTCCATGACGTACTCGCAGTTGTAGAGCCAGTTCTGATTGCCGCGCTCCATGAGCACGAACTCTTGGCTCAACACGTAGGGCTCCGTGAGATACACCGGATCCGTGATGATCATGACGTGCGACAGCACGTTGCCGTGGCGGATGTAGTGCTCGACGAGCGTGGTGAGATCGCTGCTCGGAATGCCGCTGCGGCGGTAGAACTCTTTCTTGATGTGCGTGGTGTTCACCGTAAGGATGTCGCCGTGCCATTCGCCGGTGGAGAAGCCCATGTGCGTGTGCGGCACGTAGGCCGGCGGATGCGGGCGGCCGTCCATCCAGATGGTGCGGTACTGCTGGTAGGTGCCGCTGTACTGACGATAGGCGACGATTTCCTGCGTGGCCGGATCTTTCTCTTCCCACAGCCGAAACTGGATCGGGCCGCGATAGATGTGCGCCACGTTGTACGGCTGGCACTGATGCTCGAGCACCGCGACGCGCGTGACGTCGAAGGCCTCGGCGTACTTACGTGCGGCGTCGTTCAGCGGCACGCCCGTGAAGTCGCCCTGCACGTCGCCGGGCACGCGGTCGCCTTGATCTTCGTGGTAGCGGCCCGTCCACTCGCCGACGAGCGCGAGCTGCGCCGCCGCGGGACCGGCCGCGCCGAGCAGGCACAACGAGGCGCTAACGAGGAGATTGCGCACGCCGGGCCTAGTTGAACGTCTCGCCGGGATTCCTACCCCACTCGAAGCCGTCGGCCGGACGGCGTAGATACTGCATGCGGATGCGATGGTCGGCCGGATCGCGGCCCGGGTTGCCCGTGATCGACACCACGTCGCCGACGCGCAGCGTTTGGTTCGTTACGCCCTGCCCCGAGAGCTGGCCGGCGCCGCCCCACTCGACGGCCCAGCGCTGCAGCGTGCCGGTCTCGTCCGGCGCTTCCACGTGCACGAACGAGTGCGGGTTACGGAACATGAACTGGAGCAGCTTGCCCTCGATTTCCGTGGTGCGATCCTCGAAGTAGGTGGCCGTGAAGGAGTGATGAGCGGCGGCGGCACCCGCGAGTGCCGTGAAGGCGGCCGCGGTTGCGACGATCGTCCAGCGCATGCGCATAGCGAGCTCCCAGTCGGTGCCGGGTGAACGGGGCACCCGTAGAGTGGATTCTAACGGTGGAATGCCACCGCTGTTAAGCCGCAGCGGCTCGATGGCGGCGGGCGCGGACGGCCGCGGCCAGCCGCTCGAGCACGGTCACGGAGGTTTCCCAGTCGAGGCAGGCGTCCGTGATGCTCTGCCCGTAGACGAGCGGCTTGCCCGGAACGAGGTCCTGCCGGCCCCCCACGAGGTGGCTCTCCACCATCACGCCGACGATGCGCCGCTCTCCGCCCTCGAGCTGGGCCGCCACGTCCTCGATCACGCGCGGCTGGTTCTCGGCCCGTTTCGAGCTATTCGCGTGGCTGGCGTCGATCATGAGCCGCGCCGGCAAGCCGGCCTGCGCGAGCATCTGGCAAGCGGCCGCCACGTGCTCCGCGCCGTAGTTCGGCGCCTTGCCGCCGCGCAGGATCACGTGGCCGTCGGGATTGCCGGCCGTCGCCGCCACCGTTGCCTGACCTTCCTTGGTCACGGCCAGGAAATGATGCGGATGAGACGCCGCGCCCACGGCGTCGACGGCGATCTTCACGTTGCCGTCGGTGCCGTTCTTGAAGCCCACGGGACACGACAAGCCCGACGCCATCTCCCGATGCACCTGGCTTTCGGTCGTGCGCGCACCGATGGCGCCCCAGGCCACGAGGTCCGAGATGTACTGCGGCGAGATCGTGTCGAGGTACTCCACGCCGGCGGGCAGCCCCCAGGCGTTGATCTCGCAAAGGAGCCGGCGGGCGAGCCGCAGCCCCTTGTTGATGTTGAAGCTGCCGTCGAGATCGGGATCGTTGATGAGCCCTTTCCAGCCCACCGTGGTGCGCGGCTTCTCGAAATACACCCGCATGACGATCTCGAGCTCTGCGCTCAGCCTGGCGCGCAACGGGTGGAGCGCCCGGGCGTACGCGAGCGCGGCGACGGGATCGTGAATCGAGCACGGCCCGATCACGACCGCGAGACGGTCGTCCTCGCCGTGCAAGATGGCATGCAACGCGCGACGCGCGCCGGCTACGTTGTCCGACATCGGCTCCGTGCACGGCAGCTCGCGCAACAGCTCGGCCGGCGCGCTCAAAGGCGCGAAGCTGCGGATGCGTAAGTCGTCTGTATTGGGCGGCATATCGTTTTCTCCCGAGGGTCCGTCGGCCGCGTCATCCGACGGGCGCGCCGCAAATTGCTCCTGCATTTGCGGCATGCGCGCCATCCCTGGCGCGCACAGCAAATTGCTCCTGCATTTGCTGAATGCGCGCCATCCCTGGCGCGCAAAAAAGCCGCCAGGTTCGCTGGCGGCTTCCGGGTGTTCTTCGCTTTTCAGTACTTCAAACCGATCGCGACCCGTCCTCCGCCTTAAGCTTCGGATAGCCGTAAAACCAAAAATCGAACCGGGCGTGGGACGCGATCATGGCGGCTATTGATAGCACAGCACGCGCGCATTCTCCAAACGAGCGGAGCCGGAAAGCCGCGGCGCTATGGGATAATTCGGTTTTCCCCCACGCTTCCGGCCGATGGAATTCGACTTCTTACTAGGGGCGCTCGACGTTCCGAGCGCCTCGGCGCCACACCGCACCTGGGCGCAGCTGCACGGCGGTGCCCTGAGCCTCGCCGCTGCCGAAGCGGCCGCACGCCACCCGGGCGCCGTGTGCGTGATCGCAGCCTCGGCGGCCGAGGCCGACCGGCTCGAGCGCGAGATGGCGTTCTTCGGCCGGCGGCCGTTGCGGCGCTTCCCCGATTACGAAACGCTGCCGTACGAGCCGATCTCGCCGCCGCAAGACCTGCTCGCCGACCGGCTGCTCGCGCTCAACCGGCTCGCCCGCGGCGACGCGGAGGCCCTGATTCTCGAGGCAGGCGCTCTGCTCGAGCGCCTGCCGCCGCCCGAGTTCATCGTGGCGCGCTCGCTGTATCTTGCGAAAGGCGACCGGTTCGATCCCGTCTCGATGACGAAGCGCCTGAGCGAGCACGGCTACCTGCGCGTCGAGCAGGTCAGCGAGCCCGGCGAGTTCGCCGTTCGCGGCGCCGTGTTCGACGTGTTTCCCACCGGCGCCCCGATGCCCGTGCGCGTCGACTTGTTCGACGACGAGATCGAGACGCTGCGCACCTTCGACGCGCAGACGCAGCTCTCGGCCGGCCGCACGGAGAAGATCGAGATTTTGCCCGCGCGCGAGTTTCCGTTCGACGAAGCGGCGATCAAGTTCTTCCGGGAACGGTTTCGCGAGCACTTTCCCGTAGAGCCGGGGCGCTGCCCCGTCTACCGCACGATCTCCGATGCGCAGCTTCCGGCCGGCATCGAGTACTACTTGCCGTTGTTCTTCAAGACCACCGTTTCGTTGTTCGATTACCTCCGTGCCGACACGCTGTTCGTGGTGGTCGACGGCGCGCTCGACGCGCTCGAGCGGGCCTGGCAACTCATCGGCGAGCGCCACGAGCAGCTACGGGGCGACATCGAGCGGCCCATCCTCGAGCCTACGCAGGCTTTCTTCGCGCCCGAGCAGCTGCGTGCGCGCATGGCCGAGCGGCCGGCGTTGACGCTGTCGCCGCATGCCGCGGTCGAGGAAGACAACGCCGGCGTGAGCCATCCGCTCGGTGCCGGAATCGCGGCCACCGACGATCGCATCGACCGCTGGCTCGGCGTGGAGCAAGGCGAGCGGACGCTGCTCGCGACGTCGTCGCCGGGCCATCGCGAGATGTTGCTCGAGCTCCTACGCGGGCGCGGCTACGAGCCGCACGTGTACGCGGGCTGGCAGGAGTTCCTGCACGGCGACGCCCCGCTCGGCATCACGGTGGCCGAGCTTCACGACGGCTTCCGCATCGCCGCTCGCCGCCTACGTGTGATCACGGCAACCGACCTGGGGATGGAGCGCCCGCGGCAGCGGCAACGCAGACGCCGCGCGCGCGATCCCGAGACCATTATCCGCGAGCTCACCGATCTTTCGATCGGCGCGCCGGTCGTGCACGAAGACTACGGCGTCGGCCGCTATCGCGGCTTGACCACGCTCGACGTGGAAGGCATGCCCACGGAGTTCCTGCTGCTCGAATACGCGGGCGGCGACAAGATTTACGTGCCCGTGCTGAGTCTGCATCTGGTCACCCGCTACAGCGGCGCCTCGCCCGAGGACGCGCCGCTGCATCGGCTCGGCACGGACCAGTGGGAAAAGGCGAAGCGCAAAGCGGCCCAGCAGGCGCGCGACACGGCGGCCGAGCTTCTGAACCTCTACGCGCAGCGCGCCGCGCGCACGGGCACGGCGCTCGAGCTCGACGAGCCGAGCTATCAACGGTTCGCGCTGCAGTTCCCATTCGAGGAAACCGAAGACCAACAATCCGCCATCGACCGCGTGCTCGAGGACCTGCGCAGCACGCAACCGATGGACCGCGTGGTCTGCGGCGACGTGGGCTTCGGCAAGACCGAAGTCGCGCTGCGCTCGGCGTTCGTGGCCGTGCAAGCCGGCCATCAAGTGGCTGTGCTGGTGCCGACGACGCTGCTCGCCGAGCAGCATCACCGAACGTTCACGGACCGATTCGCCGACTGGCCCGTGCGCGTGGAGCTCTTGTCGCGGTTTCGCGGCGCGAGCGGCGCGGCGGCCACCGTCGCGGGGCTCGCCGATGGCACCGTGGACATCGTCATCGGCACCCACAAGCTGCTGCAGGGCAACATCAAATTCAAACGGCTCGGCCTCGTGATCGTCGACGAGGAGCACCGCTTCGGCGTGAAGGACAAGGAGCGCCTGAAACGCTTGCGCGCCGAAGTCGACATGCTGACGTTGACGGCCACGCCGATCCCGCGCACGTTGAACATGACGCTCGGCGGCCTGCGCGACCTGTCGATCATTGCCACGCCGCCGGCCGAACGGCTCCCGGTGAAGACGTTCGTGGGCGAATGGAGCGATCGGCAAATCCGCGAAGCCGTGCTGCGCGAGATCCGCCGCGGCGGCCAGATCTATTTCGTGCACAACCGCGTGGAGAACATCGAAGCGGTGGCCGAGGATCTGCGCAAGCTGCTGCCGGAAGCGGAGGTTCGCGTGGGGCATGGCCAGATGTCGGAGCGCGAGCTCGAGCTCGTGATGCTCGATTTCTATCATCGCGAATTCAACGTGCTCGTGTGCACCACGATCATCGAGAGCGGCATCGACATCCCCACGGCAAACACCATCATCATCAATCGCGCCGATCGGTTGGGTCTCGCGCAGCTACACCAGCTTCGCGGCCGCGTCGGCCGCTCGCACCACCAGGCGTACGCGTACTTGCTGGCGCCGCCGCGCAACGCGCTCACGCCCGATGCCGTGAAGCGGCTCGAAGCCATCGAGTCGCTCGAGGAGCTCGGCTCCGGCTTTACGCTTGCCACGCACGACCTCGAGATTCGCGGCGCCGGCGAGCTGCTCGGCGAAGGCCAAAGCGGCCAGATCCAGGCTATCGGCTTCACCCTGTACAACGAGCTGCTCGGCCGCGCCGTGGCGGCGCTGCGCGCGGGCCACGAGCCCGATCTCACGGATCCGTTCACACACGGGCCCGAGATCGAAATCGGCTTGGTGGCGTTGATCCCCGAGGACTACATGCCCGACGTGCACATGCGGCTCGTGCACTACAAGCGCATCGCGAATTGCGGCAGCAGCATGGAGCTCGACGCGCTCAAGGTGGAGCTCATCGATCGCTTCGGGCTGCTGCCCGTGCCGCTGAAGACGCTGTTCTCGATCACGGCGTTGAAGCTTTTGGCCGGCCAGCTCGCGGTGGCGAAGATTCGCGCCGGAGCCGAGGGGGGCAGCATCACGTTCGCGGAGCGCTCGCGCGTCGAGCCGACGCGGCTGCTCAAGCTCATCGAAAGCGACAAGGCGCGCTACCGGCTCGACGGCCCATACAAGCTGCGCTTTTCGTGGACGCTCGAGAACCCGGACAAGCGCATCGCCGCGGTCGAAAAGCTGTTGCGGCGCCTCGGCGCCGAAGACGTGGCCGCCGCCGCGGCTTGATCCCAAGCGCACAGGCTATACTCTGGCGCCATGAGATCGATCGTCGTGTGGCTCGCGGCCGTCCTGCTTACCGGCATGGCCGCCTCGACGTGCGCGCAAGAACCCCTCGCGGCCGAGCCGGCACCGATACCGCGGTACGAGGTGGAGATCATCGTATTCGCGAACCGCAGTTTCGATCCCACCGAGGAACGCTTCGAGCAGGCGCTCGACGGCTTGCGAAACTACGCAGGCGACACGTTGCGCGAGGCGCCCGTGTTCGACGAAACCACCTTCCCGCCGCCCGAGCCGCAGGCCGCGCCGCTGCCGATCGATCCCGCAGCCGCACAGCGCGCCGAAGCCCTCCGCGTTCGCCCGCTCCGGCCCGAGGAGCTCAAGCTCGGTAGCGAGTACCGCAGACTCGCGGCTATATCTGCGTATCAACCGCTGCTGCACGCGGGCTGGGTTCAGCCCGGCTTGCCCGAGGCGGACTCC
>CAMPKU010000102.1 GCA_946887385.1 uncultured Gammaproteobacteria bacterium | reverse complement strand
TGAAGTTGAAGAAGCGCCGCGTCAAGTATGTCACCCGTAGACTGGCGGAGCGCTACCTGCCACACGAGCTCGTCTACCGGCGCAAGCAGGGGTTCGGTTTTCCGCTCGCGTTGTGGTTGCGTGGCAAGCTCCGGCCGCTGCTAAGGCGTGCCATCGAGGAAAGTCGGTTGGCCGAAGCCGGTGTGTTCCGCGCCGACGAGATGATGCGCCTCGCGCAAGAGCACTGGAGCGGCGAGAACGACCACAACTATCGGCTGTGGATGCTGTTCAATCTCGAGATGTTCTGGAGGCATTTCATCGACGGGGTGAGCGTCGAAAAGCTGGAAGAGTGGATAGCATCGACCATGTCGGCTGAACCCGTTTCCGAGGCAGTTGAACCGCGGCGGAGCTCGGCAAAGGCCTAGGCAGGAAAGCCCACGGCATCCGGCTGCTTGCACTTTCGACAATGCGCCGGTGACGCCGTCGTGACTTTGCCCGCGCGTGCGACAATGCTCGCGGCCCAATGCTCCGAGGCGGCGCTCTATGAAGAAAATCGGCTTTCTGTCGTTCGGTCACTGGACGGCATCGCCGCATTCGCAGGTTCGCACGGGAGCCGACGCGCTCACGCAGTCGATCGAGCTCGCGGTGGCCGCCGAGGAGCTCGGCGCCGACGGCGCGTACTTCCGTGTGCATCACTTCGCGCGTCAGCTGGGTTCGCCGTTCCCGCTGCTTGCCGCAGTAGGCGCACGTACAAAGACGATCGAGATCGGCACGGCCGTCATCGATATGCGCTACGAGAATCCGTTGTACATGGCCGAAGACGCGGGCGCCGCCGACTTGATTGCGGGCGGAAGGCTGCAGCTCGGCATCAGCCGCGGCTCGCCGGAGCAGGTGATCGACGGTTGGCGCTACTTCGGTTACGCGCCGCAAGACGGCGAGACCGACGCCGACATGGCGCGCCGTCATGCGGAGGTACTCCTCGAAGTGCTCAAAGGCGAAGGGTTCGCGCAGCCGAATCCGCGGCCGATGTTTCCGAATCCACCCGGCCTCTTACGCGTGGAGCCGCACTCGCCGGGGCTGCGCGAACGGATCTGGTGGGGGTCGAGCTCGAACGCTACGGCCGAGTGGGCCGCCGGCTTGGGCTTGAACCTCCAGAGCTCAACTCTCAAGACCGACGAGACCGGCGAGCCGTTGCACGTGCAGCAGCGCAAGCAGATCGAGGCGTACCGCGGGGCGTGGAAGAAGGCCGGGCACAAACGCGAGCCGCGCGTGTCGGTGAGCCGCAGTATTTTTGCGCTCGTCGATGATCGCGATCGGGCGTACTTCGGCGGCCGCGGTGGCGAGGAGCAAGACCAGATCGGCAACATCGACGCGAATACCCGCGCGATCTTCGGCCGCTCATACGCGGCCGAGCCCGCCGTGCTCGTGAAGCAGCTCGCCGCGGACGAGGCCATTGCGGCTGCCGATACGCTTTTGCTCACGGTGCCGAACCAGCTCGGCGTGGAATACAACGCTCACGCGCTCGAGAGCATCCTCAAGTACGTTGCGCCGGAGCTCGGTTGGCGCTGAGCAGCGTCGCGATGCTAGGTGCGGTACTTGGCGACGAGCCGCGACAGCAGTGCAAGCAACCGAGCCGGATTCACGGGCTTGGCAAGGTGGCCGTCAAATCCCGCTGCGAGCGCCTGGTCCCGGTCTTCGGCGCGAGCGAAGGCCGTTACGGCGATAGCGGTGGGTCGCGCGGCGGTTTCTCGATGAATTCGCCGCAGCAGCTCGTAGCCGTCCATCGCCGGCATGCCGATATCGGTTAGCAACAGATCATAGCTGCGCAAGGAAAGCGCCTGCAGCGCTTCCTCGGCCGAGCTTGCGACTGTGACATCGCAATCGTGCTCACTCAGGAGGCGCCGCAGTAGCTCGCGTGCATCGGCTTCGTCATCCACGACGAGCGCGCTCACGCTTCGCAGATCGAACGGTCCCGGAATGTCGACATCCGCGTCCATGACGGCACTCTCGCCTTGCAGCGCGAGCGGCAACTTGACGATGAAAGTAGCTCCTCGATCCGGCCCCGCACTTTCGACCGCAATCGTGCCTTTGTGCAGCTCAACGATGTGTTTCGCGATGCTCAAGCCGAGCCCGAGGCCGCCGTGAAGGCGCGTGATCGAGCCATCCGCCTGCCGAAACCGCTCGAACACGTTCGGGAGGAATTCCGGCGGGATACCTCGGCCCGTGTCCTGGACGATGAGCTTCACCTCCGCTCCTTCGACCACCGTGCGCGCTTCTACGCGGCCTCCCGCCGGCGTGAACTTCACGCCATTGGAAAGCAAATTGCCGACGACTTGTTGAATTCGAGTCGCATCGCCGACGAGCCAGTCGTTTTCGACCGCGTCCGCAATCGTCAATTTCACGCCTTTGGCATCGGCCAGTGGGCGCAAGTCGTTCGCAGCCGCTGCGACGACCGTGCCAAGCTGAAAGCGCGTGAACGTAAGGCTGACTTTACCCGCCATGATCCGCGACATGTCGAGTAGATCGTCGATGAGCTTGGCCTGCGCGATCGCATTGCGTTCGATCGTGTCGACGGCTTGCGACAGTGACGGGTCGCGCGCGGTGCGACGCAAAATGTGCGTCCATCCTACGATGGCGTTCAACGGGGTGCGGAGCTCGTGGCTCAGCGTTGCGAGGAATTGGTCCTTGAGCAGCGAGGCGCGTTCGGCTTCGCCGCGAGCGAACCGTTCCGCTTCGAGAAGCTGCTGACGTTGCCGCTCAGCCAGCACTTCTTCTGTGATGTCTCGCTCGATCAGCACTACTTCCCCCACTTGCCCACGCTCGTCTTTGACAGGGTAGGCAAAGCCGCGCACGCGGCGCGGTTCGTCCGGGGTCTCGGCGGCCTCCACTGTGCGTTCGGGTAGCTCGACGACCTCTCCCGCGAATGCCCTATCGAGCCACGGGCGCAGCTCCGGGTCTTGCAGCGGTTGGCCGCCGGAGGCTTGCGCCCCAGGCAGCCACAACTGCCGCCAAGCGGGATTGGCTTCCTGCACCCCGCCGCCGCGCTCGACGGCCAAGATCGCCAGCGGCGATTGTTCGACGATGCGACGGTAGCGTGCTTCGAGTCCGGAGTGCGCCGACTTGAGCAGCGCGGCTGTTCGGGACCGCTCTTCCCACAGCAGTCCCATACCGTAGAACGACAGAGCCATCACACCGACATAGATTTGTAGCGCAATCAGTTGGTCGCTCGCCGACAGCTCGGCGCTGCCAAATGGGCCGCGGCCGGCAACGGTGTCCTGAGTGGTCAAGAGCACTACCAGACACAATCCGGCCCCAACTCCAATCGGCCCGCAGCGCAAGCTGCCCCAGAGGATCACGGGAAACACCAAGAACGGCATGGCGAGCGACGTGGCCGGCGCTGAGAAGACCAATTGTGTGACCGCGGCCAAAACCAACATGAACGCGATGCCTTCGAGCCAGTTTGCGGCCGGTAACGCAAGCAAGCGGCGCCAATCGGTCAGGACTCGCAAGGCGGCCGGGGCGAGTACGAGCGTGCCGACCGCGTCCCCTACCCACCACGTACGCCAGCTCACCGCAAAGCCTGGCGGATTCTGCGTAAACTGCTCTGCCGCTAGCGCGCCGATGGCAGCAGCGATCGGCGCGGAGACGAAGACGACGACCACCGCCAAGGCGACGTGCTCGATGACACGCGTAAATTTCACCGTGCCGAGCACGCGTCGCAAGAGCGCGGCACCGAGCAGCGGCTCGCCCAAGTTGGCCATGGCGAAGCCGATTGCAGCCGGCAGCGTCTGGCCGTGCAGGAGGTCGGAAAGGTAATTCGCAAGCACGCCGCTCACGAGCAACAGCGGCCAAGTCCGGCGCGGTGAGGCCAGAAAAAAGGCCAACGAGATGCCGGCAGGCGGCCAGAAGGTACCGCCGACGCTCGCCCCGAGCGACAGTGCGTAGCCCAGCTCTCCGCCGGCAAAGTAGACCACCGCGAATAACACGGCGTGGAGCACCTGCATGCGGATGCTATGCCGTTTCGCAGTGACTGCGAGCTCTGTCATCTAGTTGCCGCGTCCGTCTCCGTGCATCGTTCGCCGAGCTAAAGTCCAGCCTCGCCGCTCGCCGGCCCGGATGTCAATTGCCATAGGGGAGCGTGGGCATGGAACTTGCTCTCACGGCGCATCGATGCGTGTCTATTGGAGCGATTCCGATGACTGTGCAGGATGTCGCCTACATGAAAGCAATGATTCCGCACCACTCGATTGCCGTGCTGACGAGCGAAAGGGCCGAAATTTCGGATCCGCGAGTCCGCGAGCTTGCGAATCAGATCATCGAATCCCAGCGGCGCGAGATCGAGGAGATGAAGACTTTGATCGCCGATCTGGAGGCGCATTAGCGCCACTGGCTGTGTCGCGCGGCTCGCGGCTTGACCGCTTCGGCCGTGGTGACCATGATCTGTGCCGCTTAGCCCGTAACCAAACGGTTCCGGGTTGCGAAGACGCTGCCCGGAGCTCCATGAACCTTCGGCAATTCGACCTTAACTTGCTCGTCGCGCTCGACGTGCTGCTCACCGAGCGTAACGTCACGCGCGCGGGCGAGCGCTTGTTTTTGAGTCAGCCGGCCGTTAGCGGCATATTGGCGCGGCTGCGGCACGCCTTTCAGGACGAGCTTCTGGTTCGCGTGGGCCGCAGTCTCGAGCTGACGGCATTTGCAGCCGACCTTGCCGAACCCTTGCACGAGGCTGTCCGCCAACTCGAGGATCTGTTGAACCTGCGCCGGCCTTTCGAGCCCGAGAGCGCACGCTGGTCGTTTCATATCGCGGCCAGCGACTACGTCGTCTTTCTGCTGCTTGGCGACCTGTTGCGATCCTTGACTGACCTGGCTCCGCACATTTCGGTACGATTTCTCGCGCTCGAGCCTAGCGCGGGCGAGCGGCTTGCGGCGGGTGAGCTCGACTTCGCGGTGTTGCCGGCGGAGCTCGAGCCGAGCTTGCCGTCGCTGCCGTTGTTCGAGGATTCGTGGGTTTGCGCGGTGTGGGCGGGGCATCCGCATACGGGTGATCAATTCACTCTGGACGAATTTCTTGCGATCCCGCATTTGAGCTTCCGTCTTGCCGGTCCCGACCATGGGTCGATCGCCGTGAGCTATCTCGCCCAGCTCGGCTTCGAGCTCAAGATCGTCGCTTCCACCGAAAGCTTCGCAACGGCGCCGTTCTTGCTACGCCAAACGCCGTTCGCCACGTTGGTACCGCGCCGCCTAGGTGAGCGGCTGCAGCGAGCCGCCGAAATTCGGCTAGTGGGGTTGCCGCTCGACATCCCGCCGCTGTGCGAGAAGCTGATCTGGAGCCCGCGTTATACCGCGAGCCCCGCTCACGCGTGGTTTCGCGCGCGGATAGCCGAAGTGGCGCAAGCCCTCTGAACGAACCCCTAGGCGCGGGCCGGCGGCAGGTATCAGGGCAGCCGATAGTCGGTATTGGCCTATTTCATTTCCCAACGTCGGTGCCTCGGCCAACGATAAGGGTTACTCCCCCCAAGCATGGAGGCGCCCTGATGCGCCCAGCGATTTCATCGGCACGATGATCGAAGCTTGAGGGCCACCGCCGACGAGGACACGCCGCTATGATCACGCCCATGGAACCAAGGGGAAAGACGATGCTAAGACTGCGCTTGAATCGCAAGACGCTTGCGGCTTTGTGCGCTGTGATGGGTGCGGGTGTCTGGCCGGCCTATGCCGCCGCTCACCACTCGTTCGCAATGTACGATCAAGCCCAAGTCAAGACGCTAACGGGAAAGCTGACGCGTTACATTCCCGGTGCCAATCACGCGCAGATGATCTTCGAGCTGCTGGAGGCCGACGGCACGCCGATCGTCGACGCAGCCGGCAAGCCGGTGCTCTGGGGCGTTGAAACGGGCCCGGCCGCGCGGATCGCGCAGCAAGGCGTGACGCCCGCCAACTTCCCGAACGGCACGATCGTGACGGTGACGCTGAATCCGCTGCGCAACGGCAAAACGTTCGGCGCCATGCCGAACGGCACGCCGATCGTGCACTGCGGCACCACGATGCCGGCGGGAGGCTGCACGGTCGAGACCGGCCGCACGTACCTCGGGCAGAACGATTGAAGGAGCGACGCATGCGAGCATCCACCGTCGTCGCGTTCGCCGCCGCCGCTCTGGCGTACACGGCGAGCGCTCAACGGCATGACGGCCCCAACCCGCCCCCGGGCGTCGAGCCACTGCCCGTCGATCTCTTCACGACCAAGAACTACTACTTCGACCGCGAGCATTGGACGGACCCGCGCTACACGCGTTGCAATACGCCGGATCAGCTCACGAGCATGTGGGTTCGGCAGCGCGTGGGCCATTGGGGGGATTGCAACTTCGGGATGAAACTCGAAGAGCTCGTGAGCCCGTATCCTTACGAGACCGCGAAGGAACATTACGAGGCGCTGCGAGCGCAAGCCGAGCGTGAGGGCGGCGTCACCGTGCATTCGCGCGCGTCGTTACCCGACTGGGACGGCTGGTACTTCCGCGGCACCTTCCAGCGGCCGCCCGAAGGACAATGGCTGAACGGCAACTTGACTCAAACCGCGACGATGTTGTCGCTGCTCACTCCCGAGTATCAAGCGCGCATGACGCAAATGAACTATCACGAGGCCGTCAACAACGCGCCGCAGTGGATGGCTTCGTTCTGCTACCCCGAAGGGCTCATGCGCTGGTGGTACGTGTGGGGCATTCGTGACATGGAAGTGCTGGTCACACCGAACCAGGTGCAACTCCTCGCCGGCGTCGCCGACAATTTCATCCGCAAGGTTTTGATCGGCCAGAACCACGCGCAATTGCTCCCGCAGTGGTACGGCGAGACCGTGGGATTTTGGGACGACGAAACGCTGATCGCTTGGACGGCCAACGTGCAAGGGTGGACGACGAGCCATTCGATGATCGAATTCAGCAACTCGCTCGAGGTCATCGAGATCATGCGCCGCGCGGACGACGGGGAAGGGCTTGTCGTCGAGGCGGTGTTCTACGACAAGGAGGCGTTCGCTCGGCCGTTCCGCATCCTGACGCCGTGGACGCGTACGGGCGGCATCGAGTCTCCGGAAAGGCGCTACAACTTCGTCGAGTGCCGCGTCGAGAACGGCATCGTGCTCGGACCCGACGGACGGCCGTCGCAGCTCACGCCGTTCGACGAGGGCTATATCGACTTTCTCGGCCGTCCCTGGGCGCAAAACTGGGAGAAGTTCTTCGAGCAGGGTTGGGAGCGGCCGTCGCCGCTTGCGCCGAACGTCAACTGATTATCGTGGGAGCTCGAATGCCATTGGCCAAACGTGTTGCGGCGACGCTTCTCGTGCTCGCGGGTCTCTGCGGCGCCGGTGCAGTGCAGGCGCAGGCGGGCGCTGACGCGCGCCAAGTCGTGACGCGTGCGGCAGAGGCGCTCGGCGGCGCAGAGCGCATCCAAGCGATTCGAACCCTGCGCCTGCGCGGATACGGGCATGACCAGTATCAAGACGGCGGCAGCCTGATCAGCACCGAGCCCACGGCGCCCGAGAAGATGACGATCATCACGGCCTACGAGCGCGCCATCGATCTAGCCAACAGCCGCACGCGCGTGCGCGCGAAGCAGTCGCGCGGGTTCGTGTTTGCGGCGCAAGCGATGATGGAAGGGCGCCCGATCGATCAGGCGCTCGACGGCGACGTGGCGTTCGACGTTGCGCCCGGCGGCGCCGCGCGGCGCCTCTCGAGCGAGGCCGCAACGCGCCGGCGCATGGAGCTGCTCGCCAATCCGATCGTAGCTGTGCGCGCGGCGCTCGACTCGCGTAGCCGCGTCACGAACCGGCGCGCGGAAGGACCGGCCACGATAGTCGACGTGACGACGGCTTCGGGCGACACGTTCGCGCTCGCCGTGACGACATCGACAGGGCTGCCGCTGTGGGTGCGATGGGTAGGCCCGCACGAGAACCTCGGCGACCTCACGTATCGCGCCGAGTTCAGCGGCTACGAGCCCGTCGACGGCGTGTGGGTGCCCATGAGCTTCAACACCGTGTCGGACTTCAAGAACAACGTGCAGCTGCGCCTTCACGTAGATCGATATGAGATCGACGGCGACGTGGGCGACCTCGCCGCCCCGGCCGCTGTACGCTCGGCGCCGGAGCCCATGCAAACCTATACGGTAGAGGCGAGCGCAGTAGCGCCGGGCGTTTGGTTGTTGTCGGGTAACGGCGGCGCCAATTCCGTTTTACTCGAGTTCGAGGACCATCTAAGCCTGTTCGAAGTGCCGACGAGCCGCGCGTGGACCGCAGCGCTCATCGAGAAAGCGCGGAGCACTGTGCCCGGAAAGCCCGTCACTGAAGCCATCATCTCGCATCATCACTTCGATCACACGGGCGGGCTGCGCACTGCGATCGCCGAAGGGCTCACGATCGTTACGCAGGCAGGCAACGTTGCCTGGTTCGAGGATCTGGCGCGGCGGCGCGTGCAGGCCTTTCCCGATGCCTTGAGCCGCAATCCGCGGCCGATCAAAACGCGCGCCGTCGACGATCACCTGCGCCTCAGCGATTCGAAGCTCACGGTCGACGTGTATCGCGTGGTGTCGAACGGTCATATGGCGCACGGGCTGATGGCGTACGTGCCCGAGCATCGCTTGTTGATTCAGGGCGACCTGTTCGATTTGAACTGGGAAGTCTATTTCTGGGGCAACACGTACGAAGACAACGTCGCGTATCGCGAGCTCGACGTCGAGCGCGATGTGCCGATTCACGGCCGAGTATTACCGATCGCCGAGGTGCGCGCGAAGCTCGCTGAGCAGACGCGCAACGCCGAGCAGTTGTGCGCGCGGGTGGAGTCGGCCGGCCTTTCGATGCCGGGCTGTCCACTCGCATGGGAAGACTGAGCGAAGCACCGACGTTGCACACCAATACGATGTCTCCGTCTCGATCGGCGCCCTTGAGAGGCGCTCGGCTGCCGCGGCTCGCAGCCATGGCCGCCCTCGCGGTGTCGGCGCTACATGGAACAGCCTCCGCGTCCCCCGAGGCGGAGCGTCTGATGGACGAGGTTGCGCAGGCCATGGGCGGCGCCGAGGCCATTCTCGACATCCGAACGCTGCACGCGGATGGCTACGGAATGGAGGCGTATTTCTGGGGCGGAGGCAACGTCACGGCCGACCCCGATGCCCCGCAGAAGTGGGCCGAGAACCCCAATTTTTCGTCGATTTGGGATTTCGCCAACGATCGGTATCGCACCCAGTATCGCCACAATTTTTTGTTTCCGTTCGGCGGAACCTTCGGGCACAGCTTTTCATTGTCGGCCTGGGGCATCGACGGCGACGTGGGCTATACGATTGCCGGGGGCGGCACAGGCACTCGCCTCGCCGATTGGACCACGGGCGGCGCCTGGTTCAAGCCCGACGGTGCGACCTTTCGCACCTATGAGTCTTTGAGTCATCCGTTGGCGGCGGCGCGTGCCGTGCTCGCCGGCGTTGCAGTTCCCGAGAACTTGCGCATTGAAGACGGCGTTTCGGTCGTGGATCTGATCATCGACGAGGGCTACGTCACCCTCGGCATCGAGCCGCGGACGCTCCTGCCGCGCTGGGTCCGATTCACCGCGCCGCACCAGAATCTCGGCCAAGTGGTGATCACCACCACGTTCGTCGGTTACCAGAGCTGGGACGGGCTGCAATTGCCGTTCGCCTGGTCAACGAGCATCGACTGGCGCGACACCCTGATTCAAACGCGGCTGCTCGACGGCTACTACGTCGACTCGGAGAAAACTCCCGACATCGCTGCGCCGCCCGCTGCGCTTGCGCAGCCGCCGCCTGCCGCAGCGCCCCCGGCCGCACCGATCACGGTGACGAAGATCGCCGACGGGCTGTGGCACTTCAATCCGGGCGGCCACACGGTCATCGAGTTCGCGGATCATCTCGTGATCTTCGAGATGGGCGGCTCGGCTGCACAAGCGCGGGCCGCCATTGCGCTCGCCAACACATTGGTGCCGGGCAAGCGGCTCACGCACCTCATCGTGTCGCATCACCACTTCGACCACACGCTCGGTTTCCGTGCCGCCGTCGAAGCAGGGCTCACCGTCATCTCGCATCGAGGTAACGAGCAGATCCTCACGGACATGGCCGCGCGGCCGGCGCCGAGCTTCCCGGGTCTAGTCCCGAACCCGAACGGCGTGCCGCTAAAATTCGTTCCCGTCGACGGCCATCTGCGGCTTCAAGACGAGCAGATGACGCTCGACGTCTATGAGGTCGTCAAGCACAACCATATGGCCAACGCGGTGTTCGCCTATGCGCCGGCGAGCCGCACCTTCATCGAGGCCGACCTTGCCACGCCCGCCAACCAATTCTCGTTCTGGGCCGAAGCCTACGAGGACAACTTGGAACACTACGGGCTCGAGGTGGAAACGGTGTCGCCGAATCACGTCGCGCGGCCCATGACGCACGAGGAAACGCTGGCGTGGATCGCGGAAGGCGTGCCGCGTGCGCTGGCTAGGTGCGATGAGCTCGCCGCGCTCGGCCGTCCGGTGCCGGGCTGCCCGCCGTACATCCATCGCGATTGGCGCGAGCGGTTCGAATAACCCTCCCGCGACGAAGATCGACCTAACCTAGCGCCGACGTGACGACGGCGCCGCGCAGTCATAGGAGTCGGCGACATCCGCGGAGCCGCCAACGTAGCGCGGGTACTCGGGATATGAGCACATCGGCCGGCTGCCGGACGGGCCTGTCACGATCTCGCTCTTGCCGGGCGCTTTGCCGTTCTCGACCCACTCGCGCAGCAATGCGAATCGGTCGATGCTGCTGGGGATCCGGGTGGGCTGCACCGCCGCTCCGTTGCCGTCGATCGATGCCGAGTTGCCCGTGAGGCCATGGCCCGTTTGCGGTAACACATAGAGGCGCGCGAAATTGTCGACTGCACGTCGCCCCATCGCGTCGAGCATGGACTCGTAATAGTCGAGCTGCTCGCCCGACGGCGCGATCGTATCGTCAGTGCCCACGATGACGATGAGCTTGCCGCCGCTGCGGCGAAATGCAGAAAGGTCGGGATCCGTGGAATCGAGCCAGTGCGAGATTTGCTCCCGTCGCGCCCGGTACCGGGCAGCGTCGTAGTCGAGCGGATTGGCATCCAGATCTTGCATGATGAAGCCGTTGACGCCATTCGAGCCCAGCGTGGCGAACACCGGCGCATCGCTTGCCGCGCCTTCCTGGCCGCGATAGCGCTGCGCAACGAACAACCCGCCCGGCGGCGCCATCGCGATGCCGCCCGGTGGCCCGCTGCGGCCAGGCGCGGCGCCCGGCGGACCGCCGCCCAATCCCCGAGCCGCACCTCCCGCCAGCGGTGGCACCGTGCCAGCCGGCGGGGCTGCTCCGCGCGGGCCAGCCGCTGGCGGCGGGCCGAAGGCGCCGCCGGCCACGGCCGTCGTTGGAGCCCACATCCCGAAAGTCGCGCGGCCGTTCGCCAAGTTCGCGCCGGCCGCGTACTTCGAGAATACGAAGCTCACTGTCTCGATCTGTCGCTCCGTGAGGCAGGCATTCTCGGACGCGTCCTGCGCGTTCGTGTCGAGGTCGTTCGGGCAGCGTAGCCGGACCCAGGGGTCGGGCTCGCGGCCGCCGTCGTTGACGTTGAACAACGCGCGGCAATCGATGTAGTTGTTGATGACGCCGTCGATGCGTGCATCGAGGCCGTCGCATTGACGCATGAACTCGGTCAGTAGGGCGCGGCCTTTTGTCGGCGGCACCCAAGCACTCAACGATCGTTCCTGAATCCGTGACAGCGTGGGAGCGAGCATCAGCGTGGAAAAGCCGACGATCGGCACAGTCGACAAGACGCCGTCGTAGTCGTCGGGATAGCGCTGCGCAACGGTGAGGCCTTCGCGTCCACCCTGCGATCCGCCCACGTAATAGTTGAACGCAGGGCGCGCGCCATAGGCACGCTCGATGAGCACGAACGCGGTATCCCGCGTCTTCTTCATCTGCGCGTAACCCAAGTTGCGAATCGCTTCGTCGTTGAGCGCCCACTTGGGATCGTTGGCGTGGCCTGAGTCGCTGCCGTAGGTGACATAGCCTTGCTGCAGGTCGCTGCCCGCGACTCGCGGCACCGTGCCGTTCATGCCCCCGCCGCCGAGCTGGATCGCGCGCCCGTTCCATACGGCGGGCAGCGCCACGGCAAAGCGGATCGGTTGCGCCGTGCTGCTCGTATCGACGGGGAGCAAGCGGCCGGTGACGAGACAATGCGGCGGCGCATCCCGCGTAGCGGCCGCCCAGCTCGAGGCGTCGAGCACGACGGCGGACACGGGCTCACCGATCCGGTCTGCCGGCACCGTCGCGGCGAGCGCCGCATTCGTGCAACCCGCCTCACTCAATGCAGCACCATTGACGGCGACCGGCTGAGCTCGCGCGGCGCAGGCCGCGAGCGCAACCACGAGGCCGAAAGCGGTTAGCCGCACTTGCCGTGGATCGAACATGGCGCCCCCCGAGCGGTCAGCGGCCGAGCGCGTGCGGCACCGCGTCAGCAGGCCGCCGCGCGCTGCGGTCATCAGCGGAACAGCAACGATGCGAAGTGGTAGAGGTCGTTTTTCCAGACGGGGAACGTGTGACCGCCTGCGTCGATATACCACTCGTGCGGCACGTTCTGTGCGGCCAGATATTCGTGAACGCCCGCACTGATGTTGAACAGCCCGTCTTCGTTGCCGCACGACACCCACAGGAGCTCGAGTTGCCGCGCCGACGCCGGATTCGGCACCAGCTCCGCCGGCGCTTTGGTGTTTGGCGCCGATGAAAAGCCGCCGACCCACGCGAATGTGTCGACGTTGTTGAGCCCGAAGTTCAACGACTGGCCGCCCCCCATCGACAGCCCGGCCAGCGCACGCTGCGTGCGATCGGCCGCAACCGAGTAGCGCGCTTCGATGAACGGGATTAGATCGCCGAGCAGCTCGCGCTCGAACGCGGCATACGCTTCGAACTCCACGGCCATGGCACCGCCACCGGGCCCACCAGGACCACCAGGACCGCCAGGGCCACCAGGGCCGGCAGCAGCGCCGCCTGCGCCGTTGGCCCCACCGTCACTGGCGCCGCTGCGACCGGCTCCTCCGGGGCCGGCACCGCCGGTGCCTGGACCGCGACCGCCCGCGAAGAGCGTCGACGGCTCGTTCGATGCGCGCCCATTCGGCATCACCACGATCATCGGCACGGCTTTGCCGTCGGCAATCAAATTGTCGAGGATTGCGCCGGCCGCGCCCGGGCCCGGCCAATGCGTTTCATTGCCGCCGATGCCGTGCAACAGATACAGGACGGGGTATTGCTGGTCCGCCGAGTAGCCCGGCGGCAGGTACACCGAGGCCGGCCGCTTTCCCCCGGTGACCTTCGAATCGAATTCGATACGCTCGACGACCCCTGCGGGCACGCCTTCGCGCCGCGCGTCGAAGCCCGCGGGTGCCGCCGCGAGGGTGGCCTCGGGACGCGGTTCTGGAGCGCTGCCAAAGCGCGGCTGCGATAGCGCGGCGCCGGCCATCATGCTCGCGGCGATCATCGCGCCCTTCGGAATAGCCCGGATACCCACCATCGACATGACGCTTCCCCTGTTATTGCTCGCGCCTCCATCGTAGCAACGAGCGATGCGCCAGTCCCGCGTCGCGTTCGAAAATCACCAACAAAGCGACCGAAAAGCGCCGCCAAGGGACGAAAATTCGCGGTACCTGCGCTACTCTCGTCGCTCTCGCCGTCTTGGGGAATCGTATGCGTAGCGTTTTTTTAGTGGCGCTGGCCATCGGCTGCGTTTCGGCAACGGTTGGGCACGCGCAATCCGGTCGCGAGACGCGTCCCAACGTAGTGCTCATCATCACGGACGACATGGGGTGGGCCGACCTCGGCAGCTACGGCGCAACGGATATCAGAACTCCTAACCTGGACCGGCTTGCGGGCGAGGGCTTGAGGCTCACCGATTTCTACGCGAACGGCACCACGTGCTCTCCCACGCGCGCAGGCCTCATCTCGGGGCGCTACCAGCAGCGCTTCGGGATCGAAGCGCCGCTGCCGAATGTCGTCCGCGCCGGCGACCGCGGTTTGCCGGCGACGGGTTACTCGTTACCCCAGCTGCTCAAGAACCATGGCTACGCGACTGCGCTGATCGGCAAATGGCATTTGGGCTACGTCGAGGAGAAGACGCCGAACGCACATGGCTTCGACTACTTCTTCGGCTTGAAAAGCGGCTATCACGATTACTACACCCATCACGACGGCGAGGGCGACGCTGATCTTTGGGAGAACGACAAGCCGATCGAGACGAGCGGCTACACCACGGACCTCATCACGGAGCGCGCCGCCCGGTTCATCGACGAGCACAAGAACGAGCCATTTTTTCTCGACGTCGCGTACACGGCGCCACACTGGCCCTATCAGCGGCCGGGACAGCCGTCGGCCGCGCCCGACAATGCGCGCCACGTGATGCCGCACGACCCCGAAACGAGCACGCGCTCGGACTATGTGGCCATGATCGAGCATCTCGACCGACAGATCGGCGAGCTTCTCGCTGCCATAGAA
>CAMPKU010000101.1 GCA_946887385.1 uncultured Gammaproteobacteria bacterium | reverse complement strand
ACCGGTAGCTCATGAGCGCGTCCTGCGCGGCGGTCGTCAAGTGCGGCGTTTGCACACCTTGTTCGCCTGCGAGCCTGCTCAGGGCATGGTGGGCCAGCATCAGCACGTCCTCGCCGCGCTCGCGCAGCGGCGGCACCTGCAGACCGATGACGTTGATGCGGTAGTACAGGTCCTCGCGGAAGCTGCCTTCGGCCACGAGCTCGCCCAGATTCTTGTGGGTGGCGCTCAAGATCCGCACGTCGACGGCCAGCTCGGTGGCCTGGCCCACCGGGCGGATGGTCTTCTCCTGAATCACGCGCAGCAGCTTCACCTGCATGTGCAGAGGCAGGTCCGCCACCTCGTCGAGGAATAATGTGCCGCCCTCGGCCGTTTGGATGAGGCCGGTCTTGTCGCTCACGGCACCCGTGAAGCTGCCCTTCTTGTGGCCGAAGAACTCGCTCTCCATGAGCTCCGTCGGAATGGCCCCGCAATTGATCGGCACGAACGGCCCTTCGCGCCGCGGGCCCGTGTCGTGAATCATGCGCGCCACCAGCTCTTTGCCGGTGCCCGATTCGCCGGAGATGTGCACGGGCGCTTGGCTCCTCGCCACCTTCGCCACCATCGCGCGCACCCGCTCGATCGGCGGGGACTGCCCCACGAGCCCGTCGGTCGACGGTGTGCGCGGCGCGGCCGCGCCCTTGAGCTTCAAGGCAGCCGTCACGAGCTTGCGCAGATCGTTCAAGTCGAGCGGCTTCGACACGAAGTCGAACGCGCCGAGCTTCAAAGCACGAACCGCGGCTTCCACGCTGCCGTGCGCCGTGATCACGGCCACCGGCGTGCCGGGCACCTCGCGCTGAATCCACTCGACGAGCTCGAGCCCGTCGCCGTCCGGCAGCCGCATGTCGGTCAAGCACACGTCGAACGCGTGCTCGCCGAGCGCTTGCTTTGCGCTCGTGACGTCGCCGCACGTGCGCGTGGCGATGTCCATGCGCTCGAGCGTGATCGATAGGAGCTCGCAAATGTGCGGTTCGTCGTCGACGACGAGGGCGATCGGCTTCATAGGGGTTCTTCGTTCGGCTGCCAGCGCTTCGGATCGGCGAACACGATGCGAAACGCGCTGCCGCCGCCCGGGCGAGGCGCGTATCGTAACGTGGCGCCGTTGCGCTCAGCGAGCTCGCGAGAAATGTAGAGGCCCAAGCCGGTGCCGCCGGGCTGGCTGGTGTAGAACGGCTCGAAGATCTGCTCGACCTTGTCGGGCTTGATGCCGGGCCCGCGGTCGGCCACTTCGAGATACGGCCGCCCCGAAGGCTCGAGCACGCCGCACGACAGCTCCACGGCGATCGCGCCCGCCGCCGCGCTCGCGTACTTCACGGCGTTGTCGCAGAGGTTCCAGAGAATCTGGTGCAAGTGCGTCGGGTCCATGCGCACCTCGAGCTCCGCCGAGCCTCCCGTCAGGCCCACTGCGCCTTCATAGAGCTCGAGCGTCTCGACGAACTCGCGCGTGAAGTCTTCCACCCAGGGCACGAGCTGCAGCCGCTCGGGATGGGCCGGCTCGCGGCGCGAGAGCGCCAGCACGCTTTCGACGATTTGGCTCACACGCCGCGCGTTGACGCGAATGATGTCCGTGAGCCGGTGCTCGTCGGTGCCCATACTCGGCGATTCCGCGAGCAGCTGGCCGGCATGGCTCATCGCCCCGAGCGGATTGCGGATCTCGTGCGCGATACTCGCGCTTAAGCGGCCGAGCGCCGCGAGCTTCGCTTGCTGCACGCGTTCCGCGATCAGCGACGTGTCCTCGAGGAAGATCACCACGCCACCGCTGCGGCCGGAGCTCAAGGGGGCGAAATGCGGCTGGATGGTCGCGCCGTCCGGCGAGCTGAACGCCATCTGCGTGCGCTCTAACGAGATGCCGTCGCGCCAGCGGCGAAGCTGCTGCGTCAGCTCCGGTGAGATCGTCGCCAGGTTCAAGCTCCCCGAGCTCGCCGCTGCGGTTCCAAGCTGCTTGACGGCGGACGCGTTGATCAGGCGAATCTGGTTGTCTCCATCGACGACGACGATGCTCTCGCGAAGGTGCTGGATGATGTACTCGTTTAGCTCCACCAGGTTGCGGAGGTCGAGGCCGCGCTGCTCGGCCAGCGCTTCCGTTTCCACGAGCCGCGTGCGCAGGAGCTGCACGACGGCCGTGATGATGAAGATCACGGCGCCGAGGATGCCGACCGGGGCGAACTGAGCGCTCGTCGCCAGACCGTGAAGCTGGGCGTAGGTCTGCTGTGCCAGCAAGGCAAGTGTGGAGAGAGCGGCGAGCATGAACGCACGATCCGTGCGCAGCAGCAGCGCCAGGGCTCCCACCGAGACGATGAGCACCCCGCCCAGTCCGCTCGAGATTCCGCCGCTCGCGTGGATCAAGAACACCACGGCCACGAGATCAGTGGCGAACTGTAGGTACGTTTGCTTCGCGGCGCTCGGCCAGCGCCGTTGCAGCATCACGAGGAACGCGCAGCCGGCGCCGAGCAAGCCGATCAGCGCGCGCCACGCCACCGCCTCGTCCGTATCGCCGACGATGCGCGGGGCGTCCACCAGATAGAACACCGCGAGCAGCACCGCGCCCACCGAGAGGCGGAACAGGTTCAGTAGAATGAGAACTCGCCAGGCGAAATCCGCCGTTGCGGAAATGGCTCCCGGACGCGGCGCGGAGCCCGCGCGCGGTGTGTCGACGGCATCGACGGCGGACATGGCGGCGAATTCTACCTGATCGGGCTGGTGCGCCGGCTCGCGCTTTGCGGGGGTAGCACGTTTCGTGGAGAATACCGCCGCCCGCCAGGTTGCTTAATACGGTTCCCCATGAATTTGCACGAGTATCAGTCGAAGGCGCTATTTGCCGAGTACGGCATTCCCGTTCCCAAGGGACAGGTGGCCACTACGCCCGCCGAGGCGAAGGCGGCCGCAACGGCGCTTGGCGGCAACCTCTGGGTCGTGAAGGCGCAGGTGCACGCCGGCGGCCGCGGTAAGGCTGGCGGTGTGAAGCTCGCGAAGTCCGCGGCCGAGGTGGAGCAGCACGCGAAGGCCATGCTCGGCACGCGGCTGGTCACGCATCAAAGCGGAGCCGAGGGCTTGCCCATAGATTACGTTTACGTCGAAGCCGGCTCAGCGATCGATCGCGAGCTGTACTTGAGCTTGGTGGTCGACCGCAGCTCCGAGCGCATCGCCGTGATGGCCTCGTCGGCAGGCGGCATGGATATCGAGGCCGTGGCCCACGACACGCCCGAGAAGATTCTCACGCTCGTGCTGCATCCGGCCGCCGGGTTCGAGGACTATCAGGCACGCAAGCTCGGCTTCGGGCTGGGCTTGAACGCGCAGCAGCAAGGCGAGCTGCGCGACATTCTGCGCAAGCTGGTGAAGCTGTTCCGTGAATGCGACGCCAGCCTCGTCGAGGTGAACCCGCTGATCGTGACGAAGGACGGCCACGTGCTCGCGCTCGACGCCAAGATCAACATCGAGGACAACGCGCTGTTCCGCCAGAAACGCCTCGCCGCGCTGCGCGACAAAGCGCAGGAAGACGAGCGGGAGCGCGTCGCGCACGAGAACGATCTCAACTACGTCTCGCTCGACGGCAACATCGCCTGCATGGTCAACGGCGCCGGGCTCGCGATGGCGACGATGGATCTGATCAAGCTGCACGGCGGCGAGCCCGCGAATTTCCTCGACGTGGGCGGCGGCGCCACGGCCGAGCGCGTCACGCAGGCGTTCAAGATCATTCTCACGAACAAGAACGTGGAAGCGATTCTCGTCAACATCTTCGGCGGCATCGTGCGTTGCGACACGATCGCCGAAGGCGTGATCACGGCCGTCAAAGAAGTGCACGTCGGCGTGCCCGTTGTGGTGCGGCTCGAGGGCACCAACGTCGAGAAGGGCCGAGAGATGCTCGATAAGAGCGGCCTCAAAGTCGTCGCGGCCACGGGCCTCACGGATGCCGCCTCGAAAGTCGTGCAGCTCGCGGGAGCGGCCCGATGAGCGTGTTGGTCGGCAAGGATACGAAGGTCATCTGCCAGGGTTTGACCGGCAAGCAGGGCACGTTCCACACGCAACAGTGCGTGGATTACGGCACGAAGGTCGTCGCAGGCGTTACCCCGGGGCGCGGCGGTGAGCAGCACTTGGGCTTGCCGGTGTTCGACACGGTGGCCGAGGCGAAGAAAGCTACCGGCGCGACGGTGAG
Source organism: uncultured Gammaproteobacteria bacterium (assembly GCA_946887385.1). Next base: position 10,310 of record CAMPKU010000101.1, on the reverse strand, counting down.
CATGATCTATGTGCCGGCGCCGTTCGCTGCCGATGCGATTCTCGAGGCGGCGGATGCCGGCATCGAGCTCGTCGTTTGCATCACGGAAGGCGTGCCCGTGCTCGACATGGTCAAGGTCAAGGCCGTCATCAAGGGCTCGGGAACGCGGCTGATCGGGCCGAACTGCCCGGGCATCATCACGCCGGGCGAGTGCAAGATCGGCATCATGCCGGGCTCCATTCACAAGCCGGGCTCGATCGGCATCGTGTCGCGCTCCGGCACGCTCACGTACGAGGCCGTGAATCAAACTACGCTGCGCGGACTAGGCCAGAGCACCTGCATCGGCATCGGCGGCGATCCCGTGCGCGGCATGAACTTCATCGACTGCCTGGCGCTCTTCGAGAAGGATCCCGCGACGCGCGGCATGATCATGGTCGGCGAGATCGGCGGCTCGGACGAGGAAGCCGCGGCCGAGTACATCGCAAAGCACGTGAAAAAGCCCGTGGTCGGCTACATCGCCGGCGTCACGGCCCCGCCGGGTAAGCGGATGGGGCACGCGGGCGCAATCATCTCGGGCGGCAAGGGCACGGCGAAGGAGAAGTTCGCGGCGCTCGAGAAAGCCGGCGTGCGCACCGTGCGCTCGCTCGCGGATCTCGGCGACGCGATGGCCGCGGCATTGAAGTGAAGATCGGGCTCGCCCAGATCAACACGCGCGTCGGCGCCATCGACGCGAACGCCCACAAAGTTCTCGACTACTCCGCGCGCGCACGAGAGCGCGGCTGCGACATCGTGCTGTTCCCGGAGCTCACGCTCTGCGGCTATCCGCCCGAGGACCTGCTGCTGCACCGGGGCTTGCGCAGCCGAGTGGAAGCCGCGCTTGCGTTGGTGCGCGACCAAGTGCGCGGCATCGCGGTGTATGTGGGCTATCCCGAGTACGAAGGCGAGTTGGTCTACAACAGCGCAGCGTTGCTGCGAGACGGCCGGCAGCTTGCGAATCACCGCAAGGTTGCTCTGCCGAACTATGCGGTGTTCGACGAGAAGCGCTATTTCGAACCGGGGCAAGGCGGCACCGTCGTCGAGCTCGACGGGCACACGCTCGGCCTGATCATCTGCGAGGACGCTTGGGTGCCGGGGCCTTGCCGTGCCGCGGCGGCTGCGGGCGCGGAAGCGATTCTCGTCATCAACGGCTCGCCGTTTCACCGTACGCAACAGGAGGTGCGCGAGCAGATTCTGGCGGCTCGCGCGCAGGAAACGTCGCTGCCCCTGGTCTACGCGAACATGGTCGGCGGGCAGGACGAGCTCGTCTTCGACGGCGGCTCGGCCGTCATCGACGCGCAAGGCCGCGTGCAATTCCGTGCGCCGTTGTACGAGGAAGATCTCTACGTCGTCGAGCTCGAGCGCAAGGCGGGCCGGCTCGTGCCGCGCGCGGGAACGCCGAACCCGGTGCCGCCGCTCGCGGAGCGAGTTTATCGCGCGCTCGTGCTCGGTACGCGCGACTACGTAGAGAAGAACGGCTTTGCCGGCGTCGTGCTGGGGTTGTCGGGCGGCATCGACTCGGCGCTAACGTTGACGATCGCGGTGGACGCGTTGGGCGCCGACCGCGTGCATGCCGTGATGATGCCGTCGCGTTATACGTCGCAGATGAGCCGCGACGACGCGGCGCAGCAAGCCGCGCTGCTCGGGGTGCGCTACGACGTGCTGTCGATCGAGCCGATGTTCGACAGCACTCTGGCCGTGCTCAAAGACGTATTCGCGGGGTTGCCGGCCGATACCACGGAAGAGAACATCCAGGCGCGCTGCCGCGGCGTGCTGCTCATGGCCATCTCGAACAAGACCGGCAAGATGGTGCTCACCACGGGCAACAAGAGCGAGATGGCCGTGGGATACGCCACGCTCTACGGCGACATGGCGGGCGGGTTCGCGCCGCTCAAAGACTGTGCGAAGACGCTCGTCTATCAATTGGCGGCTTACCGCAACTCCCTCTCGCCGGCCATTCCGCCGCGCGTGATCACGCGCCCGCCGACCGCCGAGCTGCGCCACGATCAGAAAGACAGCGATTCGCTGCCGCCGTACGACGTGCTCGACGCCATTCTCGAAGCATTCATCGAAAAAGATTTTTCCGTCGAACAGATCACCGCTCTCGGGTTCGACCGCGCGACGGTGGTGCGCGTGCTTCAGATGGTCAAGCGCGCGGAGTACAAGCGCCGCCAGGCGCCGCCCGGCGTGCGCGTGAGCGGCCGCGCTTTCGGCCGCGATTGGCGCTATCCCATCACCTCCGGCTACTGAGCGAGGCTCTCAGAGCTGCGCCGTGGCGGCTTCCTCGCCGAACGTCTCGCGCAGCACGCGCCGTGTGTCGGCGGCGAGGTCGACCATGCCGAGCTGCTCGTAGGCCGCGACCAGGAGCTGGAGTGTCTTTTCGAGCTGCGGTGCGCCGGGGTAATGCTCGAGCGCGTACTTGGCGCGATTGATCGCGGCGACGTAGGCGCCGCGGCGCACGTAGTAATCGGCGACGTGGTTCTCGTACTCGGCCAGCCGGTTGCGCAGGTACACCATGCGCTGACGCGCGTCCGGCACGTACTCGCTGTCGGGGAAGCGGCGAACCAGCTCCTGAAACGTGGAGAACGAGCGCAGCGTGTCTTTGGGCGGCCGCAGCGACAGGTCGACGCGCAGCAGCTTCTCGATGATGTTCGGCGCCTGGTCGAAGTACACGAGCCCGCGCATGTAGAGGCAATAGTCGAGGCGCTCGTGAGTGGGATTCTCGCGCTCGAACTCCTCGGCGGCATCGATCGCCGCTTCGGGCTGCAAAGCACGGTAATAGACATAGATCAGATCGAGCTGCGCCTGGCGCGTCTCCGGGCTGAACGGATAACGCGCCTCGAGCGCATTGAAATACTGAATCGCCCCCGCGAAGTTCGACCCCTCCATGGCGTCGTAACCGCGCTGGTAGAGCAGCTCGGGACCTTGATCCTCGACGACGTTGTCGCGCGCGCAGCCGCATAGTGCGACCGCAGCGAGGCCCAGCAACAACATCCCTTTGCCGATTCGAAGCACGCTATGTCCGGTGGGTAACGGCGGGCAATAATGCCGCGGTTTTTCGTGGTTGGTTCGACGATGCAGTATAGCCGAAAGTTTCCGGCCGCCCGGGATAAGGCCCTGTGAGCCGCGTCGACAGGCACCTGTCGGTGCCCGACGACCTCGCCGGGCGCCGCCTGGATCAGGCCGCCGCGGCGCTGCTGCCCGAGTTCTCGCGCAGCCGGCTGCGGGCATGGATCGACTCCGGCCACTTGACCGTTGACGGCCGCAGCGCGAAGCCGCGCGCCCTGCTCAAGGGCGGCGAGCAGCTCGAGCTCAAGGCGCAGCTCGAAAATGCCGTCGAAGCCGCCCCCGAGCCGATCCCTCTCACCGTGGCGCACGCCGACGACGCCCTGCTGGTCGTGGACAAGCCCGTGGGCCTCGTCGTGCACCCGGGCGCCGGTAACCGCTCGGGCACGCTGCAAAACGCCCTGTTGCATCGCTTTCCGGAGCTCGCGCTACTGCCGCGCGCAGGCTTGGTGCACCGGCTCGACAAGGACACGAGCGGTTTGCTGCTCGTCGCGCGCACGCTGCCGAGCCACACCGCTTTGACGGCCGCGCTTCAGCGGCGCGAGATCAAGCGAACCTACCGTGCCGTGTGCCAAGGCGTGCTGACGGGCGGCGGCAGCATCGACGCGCCCATCGGCCGGCACCGCCGCGAGCGCACGAAGATGGCGGTCGTCGAAGGCGGCCGCCCGGCGCGCACGAGCTACCGCGTGCTCGAGCGTTTTCGAGCGCACACCTATTGCGAGGTCGAGCTCGATACGGGCCGCACGCACCAGATCCGCGTGCACATGGCGCACATCCGCGCGCCGCTGCTCGGCGATCCCGTGTACGGCGGCCGGCCGAAGCTGCCGCCCGCCCCGAGCGACGAGCTGCGCTTGGCGTTGCAAGGCTTTCGCCGCCAGGCGCTGCATGCCAGCCGGTTGCGGCTTGCGCATCCGCACAGCGGCGCCGCGCTGGCCGTCGAGAGTCCTGTGGCGCCCGACATCGAGCGGCTGCTCGACCTGTTGCGTGCCGACGCGGTGCGAGCCGCGCGATGAGCGTGCCCGGATTCGCGCCCGAGTGGCCGGCGCCCGCGAACGTGCGCTCGTGGGTCACCGAGCGAGGCTCGGCGGCGCGCTACGGCTCGCTGAATCTGGCGACGCACGTGGGTGACGAGCCGCGCGCCGTCGCGGCCAACCGGGCGGCGCTGCGCAGCGCGCTGGCGTTGCCCGCCGAGCCCACGTGGCTAGACCAAGTGCACGGCGCGCGCGTGCTTGAGCTCGACCGGGAAGGCGTGACGGCCGCGGACGGCGCGGTCACGAGCCGCGCCGGCGTCGTCTGTGCGGTGCTCACGGCGGACTGTCTTCCCGTCGTGCTCTGCGACCGAGCCGGCCGCCGTGTCGGCGTGGCACACGCCGGGTGGCGCGGGCTGGTGCAAGGCGTGCTGCCGGCAGCCGTGGCCGCGCTCGGCGGGCCGCCGGCCGAGCTCATGGCGTGGCTGGGGCCCGCGATCGGTCCGGCGGCCTACGAGGTGGGGACCGAAGTGCGCGCGAGTTTCCTGGCGCGCGACCCCGGCGCCCATGTCCGGTTCGCCCCCAATGCCCGCGGCCGCTGGCAGGCCGATCTATACGGCTTGGCGCGCGATGCCCTGGCGGCCGTGGGCGTGGCGGCCGTGCACGGCGGCGGCTTTTGCACGTTCACCGAAGCCGCGCGGTTTTTCTCCCACCGGCGCGAGGCGCCGTGCGGCCGTATGGCGACGCTCGTCTGGCTGCAGATGTAGGCCTCCGCGTCGGGCCCGAAGCTTGGTAATTGCCGGGATGGCGGTTGAGATCGGGCGCCTCTACCCTCATGTGACGAGCCAGCCGCTATCGAGGACGTTTACTCATGCGCATGGATAAGCTCACCACGAACTTTCAGCAGGCGCTTGCCGACGCCCAATCGCTCGCCGTCGGCCGCGACCACCAATTCATCGAGCCCGTGCACGTGCTCTCGGCGCAGCTGGAGCAACAAGGCGGCAGTGTGCTCGGGATCCTCACGAAAGCCGGCGTGAATCTGAACCTGCTGCGCTCGCAGCTCGGCGACGCGCTCGACCGCATTCCGAGCGTCGAGGGCACTCCCGGCGAGGTGCACGTCGGCAACGAGCTCGGCAAGCTCCTGAACGTGACGGACAAGCTCGCGCAAGAGCGCGGCGACAGCTACATCTCGAGCGAGCTTTTCCTGCTCGCCGCCGTGCAGCAGAAGGGCGATCTCGGCCGCATCCTCGAGCGCGCCGGCGCCGTGAAGGGCGCCATTGCCAAAGCCATCGACGAGGTGCGCGGCGGCGCCAAGGTCGAAGACCAGAGCGCCGAGGAGCAGCGCCAGGCGCTGCAGAAATACACGATCGATCTCACGGCGCGCGCCGAGCAGCAGAAGCTTGATCCCGTGATCGGCCGCGACGACGAGATTCGGCGCACGATTCAGGTGCTGCAACGGCGCACGAAGAACAACCCCGTGCTGATCGGCGAGCCGGGCGTCGGCAAGACGGCGATCGTCGAAGGCCTCGCGCAGCGCATCGTCAACGGCCAGGTTCCCGAGGGGCTGAAGTCTAAGCGTGTGCTGTCGCTCGACATGGGGGCGCTGATCGCCGGGGCCAAGTTCCGCGGCGAGTTCGAGGAGCGGCTCAAAGCCGTGCTCCACGACCTCGCGAAGCAGGAAGGCCAGATCATTCTCTTCATCGACGAGCTGCACACGATGGTCGGCGCCGGCAAGGCCGAAGGCTCCATGGACGCCGGCAACATGCTGAAGCCGGCGCTCGCGCGCGGCGAGCTGCACTGCGTCGGCGCCACCACGCTCGACGAATACCGCAAATACGTGGAAAAGGACGCCGCGCTCGAGCGCCGCTTCCAAAAAGTGCTCGTCGACGAGCCGACGGTGGAGGACACGATCGCGATCTTGCGCGGCTTGAAGGAGCGCTACGAGGTTCATCATCGCGTCGAGATCACCGACCCGGCGATCGTCGCGGCTGCGACGCTTTCGCACCGCTACATCAGCGACCGCCAGCTCCCCGACAAGGCCATCGACTTGGTCGACGAGGCTGCGTCGCGCATTCGCATGGAGATCGACTCGAAGCCCGAGGAGATGGATCGGCTCGAGCGGCGGCTCATCCAGCTCAAGATCGAGCGCGAAGCGCTGAAGAAGGAAACCGACGAGGCATCGAAGCGCCGCCTGACCGATCTCGAGAGCCAGATCGACCGGCTCGGGGCCGAGCTCGCGGATCTCGAGGAGATCTGGAAGGCCGAGAAAGCGGCCGTGCAGGGCGAGGCGCAGGTGAAGCAGGAGCTCGAGCACGCGAGGGCGGAGCTCGAGAAGGCGCGGCGCGCGTCCGATCTCGGCCGCATGGCCGAGCTGCAGTACGGCAGGATTCCGGAGCTCGAGCGCCGCTTGGAGCAGGCGACGAGCACCGACCGTGCCGCCTCGAACAAGCTGCTGCGCAACAAGGTCACCGAAGAGGAGGTGGCCGAGGTCGTCTCGAAGTGGACGGGCATTCCCGTGGCCAAGATGCTCGAAGGCGAGAAGGAAAAGCTGCTGCGCATGGAGGAGCACCTCGAGGCGCGCGTCGTCGGTCAGCACGAAGCCGTGACCACGGTGTCGAACGCGATCCGGCGCTCGCGTGCCGGCCTGTCGGATCCGAATCGCCCGAACGGCTCGTTCCTGTTCTTGGGCCCCACGGGTGTCGGCAAAACCGAGCTCACGAAGGCGCTGGCATCGTTCCTCTTCGACTCCGAGGAAGCGATGGTGCGCATCGACATGTCGGAATTCATGGAGAAGCACTCGGTGGCGCGACTGATCGGCGCGCCGCCGGGATATGTGGGCTACGAGGAAGGCGGCTATCTCACCGAGGCCGTGCGCCGTAAGCCGTACTCCGTCATCCTGCTCGACGAGGTCGAGAAGGCGCATCCCGACGTGTTCAACGTGTTGCTGCAAGTGCTCGACGATGGCCGGCTCACCGACGGGCAGGGCCGCACGGTCGATTTCCGCAACACCGTGATCGTCATGACGTCGAACTTGGGCAGTCAGCGAATCCAAGAGCTGGCCGGCGCGGCGAATTACGCGCGCATGAAGGCCGAGGTCATGGAAATCGTCGGCCAGCACTTCCGGCCCGAGTTCATCAACCGCGTGGACGATGTGGTGGTGTTCCACCCGCTCGAGCAGGAGCACATCCGCAAGATCGTCGATATCCAACTCGCCTACTTGAAGGGCCGCCTCGGCGAGCGCGAGATCGATCTCACGCTCGACCCCGCGGCGCGCGATCGCCTGGCTCAAGCCGGCTTCGATCCCGTGTACGGGGCCCGGCCGCTGAAGCGCGCGATCCAGCAACAATTGGAGAATCCGCTCGCGCAGCGTATCCTCCGCGGCGATTTCGGCCCCGGCGACGTGATCCGCGTCGTCGCCGACGGTGAAGCCCTCGGCTTCACTAAGGGCGTGAAGGAGCAAGCCGCCTAAGGAGCGACAGCCCAACCTATGCCGATCTACGAATATCGCTGCGGTGCCTGCGGGCACCATCTCGAAGCTTTGCAGAAAATGACCGACGGGCCGCTGCGCAAGTGTCCCGATTGCGGCCGGTCGCAACTGCGCCGCCTCATGTCGGCGCCGCAGTTCCGGCTCAAGGGCAGCGGCTGGTACGAAACCGATTTCAAGAAGGATAACGAGACGAAACGCAATCTCGTCGAGAAGGCCGGCGCGGAGTCGAGCGAAGCTAGCAAGCCCACGGAGACGGCGGCCAAGGACGATAGCGGCAAAGACAGCGGCAAAGCCGCCGCCGGCACGAAGAAGGACGACGCCAAGCCCGCACAGCCGAAGCCGGTGAGCGAGAAGCCGAGCACTGCGGCACGCCGCAAACCGGCGCCGAAGCCGCGCCCGAAAGCCGCGCGCCGCTGAAGCGAATTTTCCCGGCGCCGCGCGCGCGAGACGAAGCCTGTGCGCGGCTTGCGCGTCCTACGCCTTCGCCGTAACATCGCGGGCCTCTTCGAGGGTAACGCCGCCTTTGCATTCAAAAGGTTAGGCTCAAAAGGACCAGAGCGATGCGCAGTCATTACTGCGGCCACGTCAACCGCGCCGCGATCGGGCGGACGATCACCGTTGCCGGCTGGGTACACCGGCGCCGCGATCACGGTGGCGTCATCTTCATCGACCTGCGCGATCGCGAGGGTTTGCTGCAGGTGGTGTTCGATCCCGACCGCGCCGCGATGTTCGCGGAGGCCGAGCGGCTGCGCTCCGAATACGTGCTGGCCGTCGAGGGCGTGGTGCGCGCGCGGCCCGAGGGCACCGTAAATCCCAATCTCGCGAGCGGCGAGGTGGAAGTGCTCGCGACCACGCTCACGGTGCTCGCAAAATCGAAGACGCCGCCGTTTCATCACGACGAGCCGGCCAGCGAGGAGCTGCGCCTGCGCTACCGTTATCTCGATCTGCGCCGCGAGCCGATGCTCAAGAACTTGCGCCTGCGGCACGCCGTGACGCGTGCACTGCGGAAGTTCATGGACGAGCACGGCTTCATCGACGTCGAGACTCCGATCCTCACGAAGACGACGCCCGAAGGCGCGCGCGATTATCTCGTGCCGAGCCGCACGCATCCGGGTCATTTCTTCGCGCTGCCGCAGTCGCCGCAGCTGTTCAAGCAGTTGCTGATGATGTCGGGCCTCGACCGCTACTACCAGATCGTGCGCTGCTTCCGCGACGAGGACCTGCGCGCCGACCGGCAGCCGGAGTTCACGCAGCTCGACATCGAGACCTCGTTCCTCGACGAGGACGCGATCACGGCGCTGATGGAGCGCATGATCCGCGAACTGTTCGCCGAGACGCTCGGGGTCGCGCTGCCCGACCCGTTCCCGCGCATGTCGTACGCCGACGCGATGGCGCGCTACGGCTCCGACAAGCCGGACCTGCGCATCCCGCTCGAGCTCGTGACCGTCGACGACCTGCTGGCCGACGTCGAGTTCAAGGTGTTCGCCGGGCCGGCGCAGGCCGCGGACGGCCGCGTCGCCGCGTTGCGCGTTCCCGGCGGCGCCGCGCTGTCGCGCAAGGACATCGACGGTTACACCGCGTTCGTCGCGCGCTACGGCGCGAAAGGCCTCGCGTACATCAAGGTGACCGATGACGGGCCGTCGGCGCCGATCCTGAAATTCCTGCCCGAGGCCGCGGTCGCGACGATCCTCGAGCGCACCGGCGCGGTCGCCGGCGACATCGTGTTCTTCGGCGCGGACAACGCGCGCGTGGTGAACGACGCGCTCGGCGCCCTGCGCGTGAAGCTCGGTGAGGACCTCGGGCTCATTACGGACGGCTGGCAGCCGCTGTGGGTCGTCGACTTCCCGATGTTCGAGTACGACGCGGACGCGAAGCGCTGGTTCGCGCTGCACCACCCGTTCACCGCGCCGCGCGTGGACGATATCGAGGCCCTCGAGCGCGACCCGCACAACGCGGTCTCGCGCGCGTACGACATGGTGCTGAACGGCACCGAGATCGGCGGCGGCTCCGTGCGTATCCACCGCACCGACCTGCAGAGCGCGGTGTTCCGGCTGCTCGGCATCGGCGACGACGAGGCGCGCGAGAAGTTCGGCTTCCTGCTCGACGCGCTGAAGTACGGCGCGCCGCCACACGGCGGCATCGCGTTCGGCCTCGACCGGCTCGTAATGCTGATGACCGGCGCGACGTCGATCCGCGACGTGATGGCGTTCCCGAAGACCCAGACCGCGCACGACCCGCTGACCGACGCGCCTGGCCGTGTGTCGGATGCGCAGTTGCGCGAACTCAGGATTGCGCTGAAGAAGGACTGATGGCCGCGCAGCTCGACATCGGTGCGTACACGGGAATCCCGGACGACGATTGTCACGCGCGCATCGTCGAAGCGAAGGCGCGGCTCGCGGGCCGCGCGATCGTGCTCGGTCACCACTACCAACGGGAAGAGGTCTACCGCCACGCGGACCTGACCGGCGACTCGCTGCGCCTGTCGCACCTCGCGCGCGAGACGGACGCCGACGCGATCGTCTTCTGCGGCGTGCACTTCATGGCCGAGGTCGCGGACATCATGTCGCGGCCCGACCAGATCGCCGTGCTGCCCGACATGGCCGCGGGCTGCTCGATGGCCGACATGGCCGACCTCGGCGCGGTCGAGCGCGCATGGCGCGAACTCGCGACGGTGCTCGACCCGGACGCGGCGATCACACCGGTCACGTACATCAACTCGGCGGCGAACCTGAAAGCGTTCTGCGGCCGCCACGACGGCATCGTCTGCACGTCGA
>CAMPKU010000100.1 GCA_946887385.1 uncultured Gammaproteobacteria bacterium | reverse complement strand
CCGTGGGGGCCGGCACGTCCATACTGGCTTTCTCGGTTTCGAGCGTCACGAGGCCCTGCTCGGCCGCCACCTCGTCGCCGGCCTTCACCAGCACCTCGATGATCTCGACGCCCGAAAAGTCGCCGAGATCCGGCACCGCAACGAGCTGCGGCTCGGCAGCCGCACCGGCTGAGCTTGGCTGCGGAAGCTTCGGTTGCCGCACCGTGCGGTCGTCCTCGGCCCGCGCGTCGGCGGCCGGCTCGGCGGCTTTCTCCGCCCCGGCGGCCTCGAGCGTGGCAATCACGCTGCCCGCCGACACGCGGTCGCCCACCTTCACCGTGACTGCGGACACCTTGCCGGCCGCCGGCGACGGAATGTCCATCGTCGCCTTATCGGTCTCGAGCGTGATGAGGCCCTGCTCCGCTTCCACCGCGTCGCCGGGCTTGACGAGAATCTCGATGACCTCTACGTCGGCAAAGTCACCAAGATCCGGTACGACGACTTCCACGGAAGGGATCTGCTGAACGGCTTACTGGCCGACGGGGTTCGGCTTGTCGGGATCGACGCCGAGCTCGGCCATAGCCTTCGTTACGGTACTGGCATCGATGCTGCCGTCGTCGACGAGCGCCTTCAGGGCCGCGACGACGATCGACTTGCGATCGACCTCGAAATGATGGCGCAGCGCTTCGCGGCCGTCGCTGCGGCCGAAGCCGTCGGTGCCGAGCGCGACGTAGCGCCCCGGAACCCATTGGCGAATCTGATCCGCCACGAGCTTCATGTAGTCGGTGGCGGCGACGAACGGACCGCTCGAGTCGGCGAAGCACGAGCTAACGTAGCTCGTGCGCGGCTCCGTCTCCGGATGCCGCGTGTTCCAGCGCTCGACGTCGAGCGCGTCGCGACGCAGCTCGCTGAAGCTCGTCACGCTCCATACGTCCGCGGGAATGCTGAAGCGCTCCTCGAGCAGACCGGCCGCCGCAAGCACTTCACGCAGGATCGTGCCGGAGCCCAGAAGCTGCACGCGCACCTTGCCCTTACCGCCGGTGCGCAGACGATACATGCCGCGAAGAATGCCAGCTTGCGCGCCTTCCGGCATGGCCGGGTGCGCGTAGTTTTCGTTCATCACGGTGATGTAATAGAAGACGCTCTCCTGATCGACGCACATGCGCCGTAAACCGTCTTGGATGATGACGGCGAGCTCGTAGTTGTAGCACGGATCGTAGGCGCGGCAGTTCGGAATCGTGGTGGCAACGAGCTGGCTGTGGCCGTCCTGATGCTGTAACCCTTCGCCCGCGAGCGTGGTGCGGCCGGCCGTGCCGCCGAGCAGGAACCCGCGTGCGCGCGAGTCGCCGCCGGCCCAAGCGAAGTCGCCGATGCGCTGAAAGCCGAACATCGAGTAATAGATATAGAAAGGAATCATCTGCACGCCATGGTTCGCGTACGCCGTTGCCGCCGCAATCCACGAGCAGTAAGAGCCGCCTTCGTTGATGCCTTCCTCGAGAATCTGGCCCTTTTTGTCTTCTTTGTAGTACGACAGCTGATCGGCGTCTTGCGGCGTGTAGAGCTGCCCAACCGATGAATAGATGCCGACCTGGCGGAACATGCCTTCCATGCCGAACGTGCGGGCTTCGTCGGGCACGATCGGCACCACGCGCGGCCCGATGTTCTTGTCGCGCACGAGTGCGGTGAGAATGCGCACGAACGCCATCGTGGTCGAGAACTCGCGATCGCCGCTGCCTTCGAGCTGACTCTTGAAGAAATCGAGCCCCGGCACCTGCAACGGCTCGGCCTGCGGGCGGCGCGCCGGAAGGGACCCGCCAAGCTTCGCGCGGCGCTGCTTCAGATAGCGCATCTCTTCGCTGTCCTCGGCCGGCTTGTAGTACTTGAGCGCCGCGAGGTCCTCGTCGGAAATCGGCACGTGGAAGCGGTCGCGGAAGATCTTCAGGTCGTCCTCGTCGAGCTTCTTCTTTTGATGCGTGATGTTCTGCCCTTCGCCGGCTTCGCCCATGCCGAAGCCCTTCACGGTCTTCGCGAGAATGACAGTGGGCCGGCCTTCGTGGCTCACGGCTTGGCTGTAAGCGGCATACACCTTCACGGCATCGTGGCCGCCGCGGTTCAAGTGCCAGATGTCGTCGTCCGACAGATGCGCCACCATCGCTTTGAGCTCGGGGTGACGGCCGAAGAAATGCTCGCGCGTGTAGGCGCCGCCCTTGGCCTTGAATGCCTGGTACTCGCCGTCGACGCATTCTTCCATCGTCTTGCGCAGCAAACCCTGCTGATCGCGCAGGAGCAGCGGATCCCAACGCGAGCCCCAGATCACCTTGATGACGTTCCAGCCGGCGCCCTGGAAGGCCGCTTCGAGCTCCTGAATGATCTTGCCGTTGCCGCGCACCGGCCCGTCGAGCCGCTGCAAATTGCAGTTGATGACGAAGATCAGATTGTCGAGGCGTTCGCGCACGGGCATCGTGATGGCGCCCATCGACTCCGGCTCGTCGGTCTCGCCGTCGCCGAGGAAACACCACACCTTGCGATCCTGCGCCGGCACGATCCCGCGGCTCTCGAGATAGCGCATGAAGCGCGCCTGATAGATCGCCATCATGGGCCCCAAGCCCATCGACACCGTGGGGAACTGCCAGAAGTCCGGCATCAGCCAGGGATGCGGATACGACGACAGGCCCACGCCCTTGCCGGCCACTTCGCGACGAAAGTGGCTCAAGTTGTTTTCGTTGAGCCGCCCCTCGAGAAACGCGCGGGCGTAGATGCCCGGCGACGAGTGGCCTTGAAAATACACGAGGTCGCCGCCGTGCTCGGCCGTGGGCGCGCGCCAAAAGTGATTGAAGCCCACCTCGTAGAGTGTGGCCGAGGACGCATAGCTCGCGATGTGCCCGCCGTACTCGGAGCTCAAGCGGTTCGCATGAACCACCATCGCCATGGCGTTCCAGCGAATGTACGCCTCGATGCGCCGTTCCATCGCGCGGTCGCCGGGATACTCCGGCTGCTGGCCGGCAGGGATCGTATTGAGGTAGGCGGTGTTCGGGCTATACGGCAGATATGCGCCGGAGCGGCGCGCGTGATCGATCATGCATTCGAGCAAGAAGTGCGCTCGCTCCGCGCCGTGCACCCTGAGAACGGAGTCGATGGATTCGAGCCACTCCTGCGTCTCCTCGGGATCGAAATCGTCGCCGCGAAGAGCAATCAAGGGTAGCGGTCGTGCAGTGGCCATGAAACACGGTACTCCAGTTACGCGCGCAACGAACCTGGGCGCAATTCCGACTCGCCGAGACGAATCCTGTTAGGATGCGAGCCCTGTTCGCCGCCTGACCCCCGCTTCAGCGGGGTTATGATCGGATTTTGTATAAAGACGGTCAAGGCAATCACCTGCGTCGCGACATGGCACTCGATACCGGCCGGATGATCGAACTTCCAGATTTTGCGCCGCTGCGTGCCACGGCTACTGACGCGGCGCCCACGCGCGCTGCGTTCGACCGTTTGGATCACGTGCTCGTCGTGACCACACGCGGCCAAGCGCCCGCACTCGCTCGTTTGCCGTACGGCAAGCATTTGGCCGCGCTGCTGAAACGCACGCCGAAAAGCGGCGATGATTTCGCAAGCTCGCATGCCGCCAATGCGCGCGCAACCGGGTTGACCGTGGCCACATTCCGCGCCGAGCCCGGATTCACCGCGCTCACCTGGGCCGCCAAAGCCGTGCGCGAATGCACGCGCGACAAGCCCAAAACGCTCGGCATTGCGCTGGTTGGGCTTTCCGAGCACGCGGAGCGCGCCGCGGCCGAAAGTCTCGTTGCAGCAGCAAGTGCGGCGGCCTTTGCGTTGCCCGCGTTCAAGTCGAAGCCGCAAACGCCGCCGCGGCTTGCGAGCGTACGCCTGTTCACCGCCCGCTCGGGCATCGACCTTAGCACGGTGCATGCGCAGGCATTTGGCAATAATCTCGCGCGCTGGTTTACTGCGCTGCCCCCCAACGTGCTCACCGTCGCGGCTTATCGCCGCGCGATCGAAGCGCTCGCCAAAGCGCGCGGCATGAGCACGCGTTTTTACGGCGAGCGCGAGCTCACTAAGCTCGGCGCGGGCGCTTTCCTGGCGGTGGCGCGCGGCAACGCCACACGCGACGCGGGCATTCTGCAGGTGAAATATCGACCCGGCCGCGCAGCGGCGCCGGCGGTAGCTTTCGTCGGCAAGGGAGTCTTGTTCGACACCGGCGGCACGAATCTGAAGCCGTTCGGCGGCATGCTCGATATGCACACCGACATGCAAGGCAGCGCCGTGGCGCTCGGCGCGCTGCTCGCGCTGGCCGAGCTGCGTGCTCCGTTCGGTATCGACGCGTGGCTCGCGATCACCGAGAACCGGCTCGGCGCCGACGCGTACAAGCCGCAAGATCTCGTCACCGCCGCAGACGGCACCACGATTCAAGTCATCCACACCGATGCCGAAGGCCGCATGGTGCTCGCGGACACGCTGGCCCTGGCCGCCCGCGACAAGCCGGCGCTGATCATCGATTATGCGTCGTTGACCGGCACTTGCGTTGCCGCGCTCACGGAGCGCTACTCGGGCGTGTTCTCCAACCGCACCGCCGCGAACGCGCTGCTTCAAGAGGCGGGCGCCGCCAGCGGCGAGCGCGTGTGGCCGTTCCCGATGGACGAGGATTTCGACGAGCTGCTGAAGAGCGACGTGGCCGATATCAAGCAATGCAGCGCCGAGACCGCCGGCGACCACATCCTCGGAGCGCGCTTCCTTTCGCGCTTCGTTCCGAAAGAGCTGCCGTGGATTCACGTGGACTTGAGCGCGGGCCAACACAAAGGCGGCTTGGCTCACGTTCCCACCGACATCACGGGCTTCGGCGTGCGGCTCACTGTCGAGCTGCTCACTCGCACCACCGCCGGAGCGGCCGACCTCGCCAAGAGGCTTCAGACATGAGCGGCGACGAAGCCACGCTGGCTGTCGAAGAGACGACCGTCTCGCCGATCGCGGCGCGCTTTCGCGGCTTTCTGCCCGTCATCGTCGACGTGGAGACGGGCGGCTTCAACTGCGCCACCGACGCATTGCTCGAAGTCGCTGCCGTGTTCGTGCAGTTCAATGCCGCCGGCGACCTCGAGCTCAAGGATCACCATCGCTACATCGTGAAGCCGTTCGAGGGCTCGCGCCTCGATCCGGCGTCGCTCCAGGTTACGGGCATCGATCCGTTTCATCCGCTGCGCCCGGCCATCGACGAAGCGGACGTGCTGCGCGCGCTGTTTCAGGAAGTGCGCAAGGAGCTCAAACCGTCGGGCTGCACCCGCGCCGTGCTCGTCGGCCACAACTCGTTTTTCGACTTGCAATTCTTGAATGCGGCCGTCGAGCGCACCGGCATCAAGCGCAATCCGTTCCACCCGTTCTCGAGCTTCGACACGGCCACGCTCGCCGGCGTCGCCTTCGGGCAGACGGTGCTGAGCCGCGCCGTGACGGCTGCCGGCTTCGAGTGGCAAGACGAGCGGGCGCACTCGGCGCTCTACGACGCCGAGATGACAGCCCGACTGTTTTGTGCGGTGGTGAACCGCTTCCGCAGCGTTTACGAGAGCTGACGCTAGCCGGCCGTGGCCGGCGCGGCGGCGTCTCCGAGGATCTTCTGCAGCTCGCCCGATTCGTACAGCTCCACGGCGATGTCGCAGCCGCCGATCAGCTCGCCGTTGATGTAGAGCTGCGGGAACGTGGGCCAGCTCGAGTACGCCTTCAGCCCCTCGCGAATCTCCGGATCTTCGAAGATGTTGATGTAGGCGAACTTGGCGCCGGCGGCGCGCAACACGCTCACCGTCTTCGCCGAGAAACCGCACTGCGGGAAGTCCGGAGTTCCTTTCATATAGAGCAACACCGGGTAGCTCTCGAGTTGCTTCTTGATCCGCTCATTGACGTCCATGGTGCCGAACTCCTCACGTTGACGACGCGAAGTCAAGCGGCTCGATACTGAGCACGCTCGTTGAACTGCGTCGGTGTCTCACCTATTCTTCTTTAGTCTTCGGGACGGGGCAAGCCCGTACCCAACACACAAGAACGTAAGAATAGGTCAAGTCTGCCAGGGGGAGGTCCAAATGAACCCGCTGAATACCATCCAAGGCACTCTCATCGCCGGGGTCGTGCTCGCCGTCGTGATCGCGCTGCTCACGATGGGTATCTCGTTCAACGTGCAGAGCTTCATGATGTGGATTCACGTGCTGGCGGGCATCACGTGGATCGGCATGCTGTACTACTTCAATTTCGTGCAAGTTCCGGCCCTGGCCGCGGCGGCTAAGGACCAGGGCGGTCCGGGCGGCGCGGGCATCAGCAAGTACGTAGCGCCGCGGGCGCTGCTGTGGTTCCGCTGGGGCGCCGTCGTCACCTGGCTGTCGGGCGCGGCCTATCTTGGCCATGCGGGGCTATTCGTTGATGCCTTCACGCTGCAGCCCGGCGCGATGCTGATCGGCGTCGGCGCCTGGCTCGGCACCATCATGCTGTTCAACGTGTGGGTGCTGATCTGGCCGAACCAGAAGAAGGTGCTGGGGCTGGTCGAGGCCACGGCGGAGGAAATCGCCAAAGGGCGCCGAGTCGCTTTCCTGGCTTCTAGAACCAACACGCTGCTGTCGGTACCCATGCTCATGAGCATGGTCGCCTTCGGCCACGGCGGGTTCTTCCTGTAACGTTGCCGCCCGCGCCTCCCGCGAATATCGCGACCGTCGTGAGTCGCGCCATTGCCGAGGATCTCGGCAGCGGCGACCTCACGGCGGATCTCATCCCCGCCCGCACGCCGGCCATCGCGCACGTCATCGCGCGCGAGGCGGCGACGCTGTGCGGCCGCCCGTGGTTCGACGAGACGTTTCGGCAGCTCGACCCTCGAGTGGCGATCGCGTGGAACGCGAGCGACGGCGGCGCGATGGCTGCGGACACGGTCGTTTGCGAGCTACGCGGGCCGGCGCGCAGCATCGTGACGGGCGAGCGCACGGCGCTGAACTTTTTACAGACGTTGTCGGGCACGGCCACGGCCGCTCGCGCCTATGCCGATCTTGTCGCGGGCACGGGCACGCGTATTCTCGACACGCGCAAGACGCTGCCGGGCTTGCGGCTGGCACAGAAGTACGCCGTGCGCTGCGGCGGAGGCGAGAATCACCGTGTGGGATTGTTCGACGCCGTGCTCATCAAGGAGAACCACATTGCAGCCGTCGGCAGCGTGAGCGCTGCGGTCGCCGCCGCTCGGCGACACTCGCCAGCCGTCATGATCGAAGTGGAGGTCGAAACACTCGACCAGCTGCGCGAAGCGCTGACCACGAACGCAGATCGCATCATGCTCGACAACTTCGCGCTCGACGACATGCGCTCGGCCGTCGCGCTGCGCGATGCGCACACGGGCTCGCGTCCGGAGCTCGAAGCTTCCGGCAGCGTGGATGCCGCGAAGCTCAAGGCCATCGCAGCGACCGGCGTGGATTTCATCTCGATCGGCGCGCTCACGAAGCATGTGCGCGCCGTGGACTTCTCGATGCGCTTCGTCTAAGCCACGGCTTGGAGGAGACGCTTGGGCTCCGAGACACCGTATCCCTGCGCGTAGTCGATGCCCATTCCGCGCAGCATCGTGATGATTTCCGGATTTTCGGCGAACTCGGCGATCGTTCGCTTGCCAGTGAGATGGCCGATTTCGTTGATCGAGCGCACCATCTCCCGGTCGATCGGATCGTGCAGAATCTCTTTCACGAAGCTGCCGTCGATTTTCAGGAAATCGACGGGGAAATGTTTCAGATAGCCGAACGACGATAGGCCCGTGCCGAAGTCGTCGAGCGCAAACCGGCAGCCGAGCTCTTTCAGTGCGTGAATGAACCGATTGGCCTGCGAGTAGCTCGCAATGGCAGCCGTCTCCGTAATCTCGAAGCAGATGCATGAGCCGGAAAGCCCGCTCTTCTTGAACTGCTCGACCACGAACGGTAGAAACTTCTCGTCGGCCAAGCTCTGGCCGGAAAGGTTGATTGCGCACAACGACAGGCGCTCGCGCTCATCAGCCTCCGAAACGAGCCATGTGAACGCCTGAGCGATGACCCAGCGATCGATCGCCGTCATCAGCCCGTAGCGCTCGGCGGCCGCAATGAAGAGCCCCGGCGCGATCAGCTGCCCCTGTTCGTCGCGCATGCGGATCAAGAGCTCGTAGTGCGCGCCAGGCTCGGCATTGTTCTGCAGCGGCTGAATCGTCTGCCGGAACAGCTCGAAGCGGTTCTCGTCGAGCGCGTTACTGATGCGAGCGGCCCACTGCATCTCCTTGCGCCGCTTCATCAAGTCGATGTCGTTCTCTTGATAGTTGTAGACGCGGTTGCGGCCCGCTTCCTTGGCGGCTGCGCATGCGCTGTCGGCCGCCGACAGCAGCGACGCAACGTCGTCGGTGGCCGCCGTGATGGGCACCACGCCAATGCTCACGCCGAGACGGAAGGTGCGATCGTCCCAGCTGAACCGATAGTCGGCTATGTTCTCGCGCAGCGCCTCGGCGGTGCGCAGCGCTTCGTCCATCGTGCAGCTCTCTAGCAGCACGCCGAACTCGTCGCCGCCGAGGCGCGCCAGCGTGTCGCGCCAGCGAATCTTCGACTTCAGCAGCGAGCCGATCTGTTTCAACAACGCGTCGCCGGCATTGTGACCGCACGCGTCGTTGACGATCTTGAACTGGTCGAGATCGAGATAGAGCACGGCATACGACGTCTCGCGCGCTTTGGCGCTCTTCAGCGCGCGCTCCAAGCGCTGCTCGAACTCGCGCCGATTGACGAGCTCGGTGAGCACGTCGTGACTCGCGGCGTAGCTCAAGCGGCGATTGAGCTCGCGCGACTCGCTGACGTCGTGGAAGACCAGCACGCCGCCCGTCACGCTGCCGAACGGGTCGCGAATGGGCGCAGCCGTGCTCTCGATGTAAAGCTCGTTGCCGTCGCGCCGGATCAGGAGCGCAGGACGCACGGACTTGATCGGGCGGTTGCGCCGCATGGCAACGCCCACGGGGTTCTCGATGGGCTCGCAGGTTTCCTCATGGAAGCCGCGAAAGATCTCGTCGATATTGCGGCCGACCGCATCGTCGAGCCGCCACCCCGTGAGCTCCGAGGCCACGGGATTCAGATACTGCACGCGCGCCTCGCCGTCGGTGGTCACCACGCCGTCGCCGATCGACTGAAGTGTGATTTGCGCGCTCTCCTTCTCGCGGAACAGCGCTTCCTCGTAGAGCTTGCGCTCCGTGATATCCGTCTCGACGCCCACGAGCCGCTTCAGTCGGCCGTTCTCGTCGAGCCGGCCTTGCACGCGGCTTTGAACCCAGCGCCACTCGCCGCTCGCGTGCTGCATGCGATGAGTGCTTTCGAACAGCTCGCTTCGGCCCTCGAGATGCTCGTGCAATTGCGTTTGCACGCTCGCGAGATCGTCGGGGTGCACGAGCAGTCGCCACTCCGGCACCTCATAGTCGCTGGCGTAGCCGAGCATGGCGCGCCAACGCGGCGAGAAGTACATCGAGTTCTCGCGTGCGTCGTAGTCCCACAGCCCGTCGTTAGCCGTATTCGTGACGAGCCGGTCGCGCTCCTGCACGTCGGCCAGATCCTCTTCGAGCTCGAGACGCTCGAGGCCGCTTGCTGCGCTCGCGCCGAGCAGCTTCAACGCGAGCTGGATTTCCGCCGGCCATTCCGGATTGGGTGCGGCGCTCCACACGCCGAGCACGCCTCCTAAACGCCCGCGGATGCTGAACGCAACGAACAGGAACGCCCCCACGTTGAGTGCCGCGAGTTGCTCGGCATCGGCCTGTTGCGCGGCGGACGCTTTGGACGTGTCCTTGATCTCCAGCAGTCGAAGGTGCTCGAGCCGGGCCTTGGCCCACGGAAATTCGTCGAGCGAACGGCCCTGGAGCACTTCCGGGTTGCAGGCCGAGAACGTGGAGCGGCCGCAATACACTGACTCGAAACCGCTGGCCGCCTGGTCGAGGAGCGCGATGAAAATGGAATCGGCGCCCCAGGCGTCCGTTAGCGATTGCAAGCAGGCGGTGAGTCGCTCGCCCGTAGCCCGAGACGTAAGGCTCTGAAGATCGACGGCAACCTTCGTGCAAATGAGCTCGAGGCCCGGCCCGAAAACCCGGCTCGACGAATGGCTCGCCGGCCGCCCTTGCGACTGCTCGTCTTCACTCGACGCGTGGGCCCCGTCTTCAGCCCGAGCACTCATTTCGTGACGCAACCTTTTGATTGAGCTAGCTTCGCTAACTGTAACGGGCATTCTGCCAGCAAACAGCCATATTACAAGCAAGACCGCCGGCCGCTCGGCACGGCATCCCATAACCCGTCAACCACTTCGATCCGAGCCGCGTTCTGATCGCGAGTGGTTTTCACTTCGCTGGGAGGAATAGACATGGATTCGTTACTCAAGCGCGCTCAGCGCGCTTTTTGGGCCGCCGTGCTCGGAGCCTTTGGCGTCGCGGGCTGCGGCGGCTCCGGCAGCACACCGCCCACGTCGGGCCCGCCCGCTCCGCTACCCGATACGGGCACGCTGCTCGTCACCCTCACGGATGCCGAAGGCGACTTCGTCAGCTACTCCGTCGACGTGCTGGCGGTAACGCTGCAACGCCGCGGCGGCGCCACGGTGGAGGTGCTGCCGGCCGCGACGCGAGTCGATTTTGCGCAGCTTACCGAGCTCTCCGATCTCCTCGCCGCTGCCACACTCGCACCGGGCGACATCGTGGGCGGCAAGATTCGCCTCGACTATGCGAATGCCGAGATCTTCGTCGAAGCGGGGGATGAGGTCGTTCGCGCCAACGCCGTCGACAAAGACGGCGCGGCGCTCGGCATTGCCGAGATCGACATCGAGCTTGCGGCGCGCGAGCATCTCGTGATCACACGCGGCCGAGCCGCGCTGCTCGCGCTCGACTTCGACCTCCAAGCGTCCCACGACGTCGATCTCACGCAGTCTCCGCCCGTGGTCACGGTAGAGCCGTTCGTCGTGGCCGAGGTTGCGCCCGTTGCCGAGAAGGAGCTCCGTTTGCGCGGCGGTCTCGTCTCGACCGACCTCGGCGCCGGCACCTACACCGTGGACGTTCGCCCGTGGTTTCGGGCGGAAGGCGCGCACGGCCGTGTGACCGTGCACACCACGGCGGGCACGTCCTTCGAGGTGGACGGGGTGGCTGCAACCGGAGCCGCCGGTCTTGCCGCGCTCGCGGCGAAGCCGCCGGGCACGATGACGGTGGCATTCGGCACGCTGTCGGCGCAGGAGCGAACCTTCACCGCCGAGATCGTGCACGCGGGCGACAGCGTCAGCGGCGAGCGTCTCGACGCGGTGCACGGCAACATCGTTGCACGCAACGGCGACCAGCTCACCCTCAAGGGCGCGTTCGCCGTGCGCCGCGACCGGATAACGCGGCTGCATCGCACCGTGCTTGTCGCCGTCGGCGACAACACGAAGATTCTGAAACCCGGGTTCGACGATCCTGCGCTCGACGCGCAGGCGCTGTCGGTCGGCCAACGCATCGTCGCATTCGGAACGCTCACCGAACCGGCCACCGCTTCGGCCCCCGCCACTTTCGATGCCACGGACGGCCGCGTGCGGATGCTGCCCACTCGCCTGCAGGGCGCCGTCAACGCAGTCTTGCCGGGGCAGCTCAGCCTCGAGCTGCGCGGCATCGATCGGCTCGGCATCGCCCTGTTTAACTTCGCCGGCACCGGCGTCACGGCCGCCCAGGACGCCAATCCGGCCGACTATGAAGTGGCCACGGGCACGCTGAGTCTCGCGAACGTCACCGTCGGCGAGCCGGCGCGCGTCGTCGGCTTCGTGCAGCCGTTCGGCAGCGCGCCGCCCGACTTCGAAGGGCGAACGGTCGTCGACCACCGCGAGCTGCGGGCCGTGCTCGGTATAGGCTGGGGCCCCCTGGGCACCACGGCGCCGTTCTCGAGCATGGGCGTCGACGGGCTCGTGCTCGACCTCGGCAATCCGAGCATCGGCGAGCGCCATGCGCTGTGGATCGGCAACCGGCGAATCGATCTAGCCACGCTGCCGGCTGCGCCGACTCTGGCGCCTCCGGCGTCGGGCCGCGCGCTCTACGGCATTGCGGCCGGCGGGAACATACGGTTGTTCGCCACGTTCGCCGAGCTCAGCACGGAGCTCGCGGCACTGCTAGGCGGCGGCCAGGCGGCCGTATCGTTGACGGCGAGCGGCAGCTTCGACCCCGTGAGCACCACTCTGCGCGCCACGCACATCGCGGTGCACGTCGCCGAGAATTGAGAACGTGGGTTCGAAATGCGACGAGCCTCGCTCGAGGGGCTCGTCGCTTTCGGTCAGCTGCCGCCGGGCGCGCGCAGCAGCAAAACGGTTCGCCGGCAGATGGCGACCAGCACGTCGTGCTGATTGTAGCCGCGGTGCTCGAGCGTCAGGATTCCATTGTTCGGCCGCGACTTGCTCGGGCGCATGGCAATCACTTCCGTTTCCACATGCACCGTGTCGCCCACGAACAGCGGCGCCGGAAAACGCACGGCCTCGAGCCCTAAGTTCGCGACGGTCGTGCCGAGCGTCGTATCGTTGATCGAGATGCCCACGATGAGACCCAGCGTGAAGAAGCTGTTCATGAGCGGCTTGCCGAACTCGGACTGCGTGCGCATGTACTCGTGATCGAGATGCAGCGGCGCCGGATTGTGCGTCAGCGTGCTGAAGAGCACGTTATCCGTCTCGGTGACGGTGCGGCGGATAGCGTGCGCGAACACGCGCCCTACTTCGAGCTGCTCGTAGTAATAACCCGCCATTCCCGCTCCTACGCCGTCTTGAGCTCGCGGCTGCGCTGCGCCGCGGCGCGCGCGGCGCGCGCAATGAGCTCCTGCAGGCCGCTGGGCGCCATGAGCACGTCGAGCGCGGCCTGCGTCGTGCCGTTCGGGCTCGTCACTCGGCGGCGCAGCTCGGCCGGCGTGTCCTTGGCTGCCGCTGCGTAAGCGCCCGCCCCCGCCACGGTCGCGACGGCGAGCTGCCGCGCCAATGCGGCCGGCAGCCCCAAATCGACGGCCGCTTGCTCCAGACACTCGATCAGCAGAAAGACGTACGCGGGACCGCTGCCTGAAATCGCCGTCACGGCATCCATGTGCGTCTCGTCATCGAGCCAGGCCACCGCACCTACTGCGGCCAACAGCTCGCCGCAGAGCTCCCGTTGCTCGCGGCTTGCTGCGCCGTTCGCCACGAGCGCCGCTATGCCCTGGCCGATCGCCGCCGGCGTGTTCGGCATCGCCCGCACCACGGCAGCGCCGCTGCCGAGCGCGGCTCCGATCTCCGCCATCGTCTTGCCCGCTGCGATCGACAACACGACTGCGCCGCGAGCCGCGGGCGCGGCGCAACTCGGCAACACGCCGGCAAGTTGATTCGGCTTGACGGCGAGAACGACCACGTCGGCGTTCTCGATGGCCGGGTGCACGCGCTCGTGTGCCTCGACGCCAAGAGCAGCCGCCACCGCGCGCGCCGCCGGCACCGGGTCCACCACGCGAATGGCGCTCGCGGCATGGCCCTTCGCGAGCCAGCCGCGCACGAGCGCCTGTCCCATGTTGCCGAAGCCGACCAAAAGGATCTTGTCGTTGGCGCTCAACACCGCGCTCCATCGGTTCCGCTCGAGCCGCATCATAGCCGATGCCTTTGCCCGCCGACGGCGTGGCTGTCGATTGGCAATCGAGACGACCGTTTGCCATCATGCGCGCCGGTCACTGCGGTCCGGAGCAGCTGTTGAGAGACGTGTTCATTGCCGGTGTGGGGCAAGCACCAGTCACGAAAGACCCGGAGGTCCGCGGCCGCTATCTCGGCGCCGGCGCGGTCAAAGCGGCGCTGGCGGATGCGGACATCGATCCGCAGCGCGTAGGGGCCTTGTATGTGGGCAACATGCTCTCGGGCGTTCTGGCCCGGCAGCAGCAACTCGGCGGCTTGATCGCCGACTATACGGGCCTCGCCGGTATCGAGGCCGTGACCGTCGAGGCCGCCTGTGCATCGGGCGGCGCTGCCGTGCGCGTGGCCTATCAAGCCGTGGCCGGCGGGATTCACGACGTGGTTGCCGTGTGCGGCGTCGAGCGCATGACGCATGTCGAGCGCGATGCAGTCACGCGCGCACTCGCAACGGCGGCAGACTGGGAGCTCGAGGGCGTTTGCGGCGAGTCGTTCCTGTCGCTGAACGCCACGTTGATGCGCGCGTACATGAGCAAGTACGGCGTCACGGCCGAACGCTTCGCGCCGTTCTCGATCACGGCGCACCAGAACGCACTCACGAACCCGAACGCGCTGCTGCACAAAGCGCTCGATCTCGCAACATACCTCGAGTCGCGTATCGTCACGGACCCGATACGCCTGTTCGACGTTTCACCGGTCTGCAACGGCGCGGCCGCCGTGATCCTCGCAGCTCCGAGCGTAGCGGCGCAGACGCCAAGCCGCGCCAAGGTCAGAGTCGCGGGCTCGGCGCTCGCAACGGCCCCGCTTGCGCTGAAGCGGCGCGCCGATCCGCTCGAGCTCACCGCCGTCGCAACCTCGACGCAGCAGGCTTTGCGGCAGGCCGGTATCGGCCGCGAAGACGTGGATCTGTTCGAGCTGCACGATGCTTACA
>CAMPKU010000099.1 GCA_946887385.1 uncultured Gammaproteobacteria bacterium | reverse complement strand
TTCGAGCCGTACAACAGCAGCGAGTGATCGAGCAGCGAGCCTTCTCCGTCCGGCGTCTTCGCGAGCTTGTCGATGAAGTCCGCGAACCGCTGCACGTGATACGTCTGCACGCGCACGAGCTTGTCGATGCGGTCCTTGTTGTTCGCATGATGCGACAGCGGGTGGAACGAGTCGGACACGCCAATGTGGTTGTACGACCGGTTCGTGCCCTCGGCCACCATGATGTAGGACGCGACGCGCGTGACGTCGATCTGATAGGCGAGATGGATCAAGTCGAACATGAGCTTCACTTGCGCGTCGAAGTCGGGCAGCTCGCCGATCGGCGTATCGGGCAGATCGACTCCGGAGAGGTCGCGCTCCGAAGCTTTCGCAACGCGCCGCTCCGTTTCGCGCACGGATTCGAGGAAGTCGTCGAGCACACGCTGGTCGGCGGGTCCGAGCTCGCGCTTCAAACCGCCGGTGCGCTCGCCGATCATGTCGAGCACGCTCGCACGGCGCTGCGCGATGATGGCCCGCTCCTCCGGCGTGTCGCCGGCGCCGATGAGCTGCGTGAACACCTTGCGCGGGTTGAATTCCATCGGCAGCGGCGTCGTCTCGTTGCGGAACGACAGCGTCGAGCTGTAATAGCACGCGCCGGAGCCGCAGGCCGCGCTCTGTGTCGTCGTCTCGCTCGACACCTCGAGCGACGGCAGCACCGTGTCGCCGCCGATTTTCTCGGCAATCATCTGGTCGATCGTGGGCGCCATCATCGCGCCGGTGGCTTTCTGGTCCGGCTTCACGGCCGAAAGCCACGTGGCCGGCACGATCGTGTGCACGGAGCCCTGCGGCGCTTTGTTTTCGAGGTTGGCGAAGGACGCGACGTAGCGCTTGTAATTCTCGAGCGGCGAGAGGATCGGGCTTAAGCGAAAATCAGCGCCGGCACCGCTCGGCGTCCAGGCGTCGGCCTCTTTGCCGTATGGGGTGTTCCACATGATCGCGCCGTGCGGGATATAGAAGAATCCGGCGCGCAGCCTCGGCGCGGCCGCCGTCTGCGCGAGCGCCGTGTGCGCGGGGATCATCGCGTCGAGCAGCGGCAAGCTCAATGACACGCCGGCGGCTCTCAGAACCGTGCGCCGGGACAGATGCTTCTTCGTCAAGAACATGGTGTAACTCCCCTACTATTCGCGCCGCACGGCCTGCAGGCGAAACGCGTTGCTCTGTACGATGCCGGCCACGAGCGCCGAGAACCGGTAATCCTGAGCCTTCGCGGCGCGCACCACGGCACGTACCTGCGGCATGTCGTAGTACTCGAGCTCGCGCCCGATCGCATACATCATGAGCTTCTCGGTGAGCGCTTGCACGAACTGGTCGTCACGCTCCAGCAGCGCCTCGCGCAGCGCCACGGGCCCATCGACGGATCGCCCGCCCGTGAGCTCCGTGCGCGCGTCGATAGCGGCGTTCGCGTCCTCGTCGAAGTCGCGCCATGCGCCAATGGCCGTGAAGTTTTCGAGCGCCAAACCGTATGGATCGATGACGCCGTGACAGGCGTTGCAGCTCGCGTCCTCGCGATGCTGCTCGAGGCGCGCCCGCACCGTCTTCGGCAGCTCGCCCTCGGGCGTGCTCAAGTTGGTCTCGACGCCGGGCGGCGGCGGAGTCGGCGGCGTGCCCATGAGCTTGTCGAGCACCCAGGCGCCGCGCAGCACCGGCGACGTGCGGTCGCCGTACGACGTGCGCAACTGCACCGAGCCCTTGCCGAGCAGCCCGTGGCGCACGGGATCGTCGAGCACGACACGCCGGAACTGCGGCCCGGCGACGCCCTCGATGCCGTAATGCCGCGCAAGCCGCTCGTTGACGAACGTGTAGTCGGCCGTCAGCAACTCCTGCACGTTGCGCTCCTCGAGCAACACGCTTGTGAGGAACAGCCGCATCTCCGTGGCGAAGTCCTGCCGCAACCCGTCGCTGAACTCGGGGAAGAGCAGCATGTCGGGTACGACGGCCTCGAGGTCGTCGACCCCGAGCCAGCCCTCCGCGAAGCCCGTCACGAGCACCTCGGCGCGCGCGTCGTCGAGCATGCGCTCCACTTGTTCTTGCAGCACGCTCGGTTCGTTGAGCTCGCCCGACTCCGCGAGCGCAAGCAAGCGGTCGTCGGGGCCCTGGCTCCAGAGGAAAAAGGAGAGCCGCGACGCGAGCTCGAGCGCCGTGAGCTCCTGGCTCACCGCGGTGGAGTCGGTGGTCGGCGCGATCGCACGGTAAAGAAAATCGGGGCTCGAAAGCACGGCGGCCGTCATGAGCTCGATGCCTTCGTCGAAACCGCCGGCGCCTTTTCGGCCTTCCTCGTAAAACGGCATCACCCGGTCGAGATCGGCTTGGTTCACGGGCCGGCGGAATGCGCGGCGCGCGAGGTTCGTCGCGATTTGCTCCGCGCACTCGCGCTCGCGCTCGGCGACTTCCGGCTCGCACACGAACAACAGACGCCGGCTCGAGGTTCGCGTGAGGCCCGTCGAGTTGAACGGCCCGACCATGTTGATGCCGCCGGAGATGCCCGGCACACGCCCCGCGCCGCCGAACGAGAAGTCGCCCGAGCCGCCGCCGATCTGCTCGTCGTCGGCGGCGCGCGAGCGCTCGATGAAGGTGATTGCTACCTCATGCGTCCCGGCCGTGACCTGCAACGGGATGTCGGTGAAGCGCTTCATGAGCTCGGCGCGCCCGGGCGCACCGCCCGTATTGATGAGTGCGAGGTCCTCCTCGCCGCCGATGTCGGCGCGGTACTGCTCGTGGCGGTCGACGAGCACCACGAGTGTGTGCCGTGTCTCGACAGCGCGCGGGTATAGGCCGGCGCCCAAGTCGCCGGCGATGGAAATGCGGTACTCGCCGTCCGCCGGAAACGTGTGCTTGAACTTCGTGCCGCCGCGCGTGCCGAGCGGCATTCCCGGGACGTACGCGTTTTGGCCGCCGCCGGGCGGCGGGAAATAGGCAGTGGCGACCTTCGGCTTCGGCTCGCCCACGGCCAAGTGCGCGACGGCGCTCGCGGCGTTGACGTATTGCTCGACGAACGCGGGCGACGTGCTCAGCGCGGCCGCGATGTTCGTAAAGCCGTGCACTTCGATTTCCGCGGGCAGGTATTCCTCGGGATCGATCTCCACATCGAGTAGCGCCTTCACCGCGTGCGCGTACTCCGCGCGAGAGAGGCGTTGCGCCGCCACGTAGCCGGCTTGGCGCGGCGCGTGCTCGTCAATCGTGCGCTCTAGAGTGGCAACGAGCTCGTCCACTTCGCCTTGCGAGGGTTGCGGATTGCCGGGCGGCGGCATCAACCGGCCGCGCAGCTTGACGATCGCCGCCTCGAACTGCTCGGGGTGTTGCGGCACGGCCGCGAGCGTCACGCCATCGAACGACATGTCGCCCGCAAGCTCCGCCGCGTTGTGGCACTCGGTGCAGTATCGGTCGAGCAGCGCGAAACGCTGTTGTTCCTGCCGCTGTTCGAGGCGCGCGGCGATCTCGACGGCCGCGGCTCCGACTACTCCTACGAGCACAGCCGCAGCTAGCCATTGATTACGTCGCATGCCGCTCCAAACGACCGCCATCGATCGGCGTATTGTCGCCCAGAAGCGCGGCCGCCGGAATCGAAGAATCCTCGGCCTGCCGCGCCGTGCCGGGCGCCGGGGGGGCCGTAGCCGGGAGATTTCCGCTCGTGCACGGCCGGCGGTAGTATTGGCCGCGCTCTCAAGGCGGGAAAAACGGCGATGAACCGGATCGTGACGGCAGGGTTGGCCATGCTCGGAGCCGCCTTCGGGCAGACGGCGCTCGCTCAGCATGCCACCGCGTTCGACATCGAAGACGGCCGGCGAGTCTACGAAGCGTCGTGCGCGAACTGCCACGGGCCCGACGGCAATCTGATCGCCGGCATCGATTTCGGCCGCGGCCTGTTGCGCCGCGCTTATTCGAACGACGAGCTCGCGGCCATCATCATCGGCGGCATCCCCAACACGCCGATGCTCGCCAATGCCGGCATGAACCGCGAGCAAGCGTTGCGCGTGGTCGAGTACCTGCGCTCGATGGGCGAAGGCCGAGAGACGGCGGCCGATGGCGATGCGCGCCGCGGCCGCGCGTTGTTCGAGGGCAAGGGCGAGTGCCGCGACTGCCACGCCGTGCGCGGCGAAGGCTCGCGGGTGGGCCCGGATCTGACGCGCATCGGCCTCTTGCGCCGCGCAGCCGAGCTCGAGCGCTCGCTGCTCGATCCCAAAGCCGAGGTGCAGCCCGAGAATCGCTTCTACAAGGTAACGCCGAAGAGCGGCGAGCCCGTCGTCGGGCGGCTCTTGAATCGCGACACCTATACCGTGCAGCTTCTCGATCTGAACGAGCGGCTGCGCTCGTTCGAGATCGCCGCGCTCACCGCGCACGGGTTCGACGACACGCCGATGCCGTCGGCGCGCGACACGCTTTCTACGCCGGAGATCGCCGACGTCGTAAGCTACCTGTTGTCGCTGCGCGGCGAGGGCACGCCTTGAGCGCGTATTCGTCGGTCTTGGAATCGTTACTTCTGCGTAAACGGGCAGCGAGGCAGCGCCACATGAGAACCCTGGTAAGTCGGCTCGGGATGGCGGCGCTGCTTGGCGCGGGCCTGCCGCTTCAGGCGCAAGTTACGTTCGAGCGCATCCAACATGCCGAGCGCCAGCCTCACAACAGGCTGAGCTACTCCGCCACGCTCGACAATCAGCGCTACAGCTTGCTCGATCAAGTGAACGCGAGCACCGTGGCCGAGCTCGAGCTGCAATGGGTGTGGCAAGCGCGCTCGCTCGAGAAGTTCGAGGCCACGGCGCTCGTCGTCGACGGCATTCTGTATACGGTGCAAGCGCCCAACGACGTGGTGGCGCTCGATGCGGCCACGGGCCGCGTGTTTTGGACGTACCACCACGAGAACGCGCCCGAGGCGCGTGCCTGCTGCGGCCGCGTCAATCGCGGCCTCGCCATCCTCGGCGACACCTTGTATATGGGCACGATCGACGCCCACCTGCTCGCGATCGATGCGAAGAGCGGCAAGCTGCTCTGGGACACCGTGGTGGCCGACGCGCGGCAAAACTTTTCGATCACGATGTCGCCGAACGTGTTCAAGGACAAAGTCATCGTCGGCACAGCCGGCGGCGATATGGGAATTCGCGGTCACATCTCGGCGTTCGACGCGAAGACGGGCAAGGAAGCGTGGCGCTTCTACACCATCCCGGCGCCCGGCGAGCCCGGCAACGATTCATGGTCCGGCAACTCGTGGCGCACGGGCGGTGCCGCTGTCTGGAACGCAGCGGCCTACGATCCGGAGACGAATCTTGCGTTCTGGGGCACCGGCAATCCGGCGCCGGACTGGGACGGCAGCGTGCGGCTCGGCGATAACCTATACAGCAACTCCGTGGTGGCGCTCGACGTCGATACCGGCGTGCTGAAGTGGCATTACCAATTCACGCCGCATGACGAGCTCGACTACGACTCGACGCAGGTGCCGGTGCTCGCCGATATCGATTGGCGCGGCACACCGCGCAAAGTCATGCTCTGGGCGAATCGCAACGGCATTTTGTACGTGCTCGATCGCGTCACCGGCGAGTTCCTCGCCGGCAAGCCGTACGTGGTTCACAACTGGTTCGGCGGCTTCGACGCGCAAGGCCGCCTGCAGCGCTTGCCGGGCATGGACGTGACGAAAGAGGCGAAGCTGTTTCAGCCGCACGTGCACGGCGCGATCAACTGGGCGCCGACGTCGTTCAGCCCGCGCACGGGTCTCTACTACGTGTCGCACTGGGAGAACTCCGGCATCGTCGCGCTCGAGGGCATGTTCCCGCAGCAGCCCGGCATCCACCGCCGCCAAACGGCAATGGGGCAGGTGAATTTGGAGCCCTTCTTCAATAACGACGACGAAGCCTACGGCGTGATTCGGGCTTACGATCCGAATACCCTCGAGCCGAAGTGGGAGCACCGCATGGCCGATATCACCTGGGCCGGCGTGCTTACGACGGCCGGCGATCTCGTGTTCGGCGGCGGGCGGGAAGGCTATTTTTTGGCGCTCGATGCGCGCACGGGCGAGCTCAAGTGGCGCGAATCGCTCGGTGGGCAGATCAACGCCGCTCCCATGACTTACGCCGTGAACGGGCGGCAGCACGTCGCGATCGCGGCGGGCAGCGCCTTGTTCTCGTTCGCGCTGCCGAGCGACTGACGGCCCGTGGCGCAGCCCGAAGTACTCGAGCTCGGCATCGATGCTCTCCAGCCGGGGCGGTACCAGCCGCGCCTGCAGCTGCGCGAGGACAGCCTGGCCGAGCTCGCCGAGTCCATCCGCGAGCAAGGCGTGCTACAGCCGCTGATCGTCCGCAGTGTTGCGCCGCAGCCCGGCTCCGACGCCTTGCGCTACGAGATCGTCGCGGGCGAGCGGCGTTGGCGCGCTGCGCGCCTTGCCGGGCTTGCCACCGTGCCCGCGATCGTTCGCGACTTGACGGACCAATCCGCTCTGGCCGTTGCGCTCATCGAGAATCTTCAGCGCGAGGACTTGAACCCCATCGATCAGGCGCGCTCGATGCTGCGGCTCATCGACGAGTTCGCGTTGACGCACGAGGCGATCGCGAAGGCGCTCGGGCGGTCGCGTGCGGCGGTGACGAACTTCCTGCGGCTGCTGGAGCTTGCGGACGAAGTGCAGAGCGCGCTGATCGAAGGGGCGATCGACATGGGCCACGCGCGGGCGCTGCTGCCGCTCGACAAAGAGCAGCAAGTGGCGCTCGCTCGCAAGGCCAAACGCCTCGGCTGGTCGGTGCGCAAGGTGGAGAAGGCGGTGAAGACGATGCTCGCGGCACCGCCGCGGCCGCCGAAGTCGAGCGCCATCGACATCCAGACGCGCTGGCTCGAACGGCAGCTCGCTCAAGAGCTCGGCGAGGAAGTTTCGATTCGGCCGGGACCGAACGGCGATTACGTGCTGCAGCTCGGCTTCGCCGATCTCGCGAAGCTCGAGGCGATCATGCAGCGGCTTCAGGAGCTCGTGCGGCAAATCCGCGACACGGCGGGGCCGCGCACGCGCGAAACGGCTACGTGATGCCGAGCGCGTCGGTGGGTGCGCGACCGCGCTAGGGCACGCTACTATCCGTATGAAAGCGCCGTCGCCGGCATGGCCGACGGCATCAACAACCGACCGATAGGCACGCCTGCTTTCGCCCAGGCGTGATGGAGCCGGGCGCCCCGATGTTGCTCACGCTGATCGTCCTACTGCCGTTCTTCGGCAGCATCTGTGCGGCCTTCCTACCGGCCAACGCGCGCAATGCCGAAGCGTGGCTCTCGGGCGCGGTGGCGGTGGCGTGCGTGGTGCTGATCGTCATGCAGTACGGCGACGTGGTGGACGGCAACGTCGTGCGCACGCGGCTCGCGTGGCTGCCGCAGTTCGGGCTCGATTTTTATTTGCGTATGGACGGCTTTGCATGGCTGTTCGCGCTGCTTGTCGCGCTCATCGGCGCGCTCGTGGTGCTGTACGCGCGCTACTACATGTCGCCGCAGGACCCGGTGCCGCGTTTTTTTTCGTTTCTCATGGCGTTCATGGGTGCGATGCTCGGCACGGTGCTCTCGGGCAACCTGGTGCAGCTCGTGGTGTTTTGGGAGCTCACGGGCCTCACGTCGTTCATGCTGATCGCTTACTGGTATCACCGCGCCGACGCGCGGCGCGGAGCGCGCATGGCGGCCATCGTGACGGTGGGCGGGGGGCTCGCGCTGCTGCTGGGCGTGCTCGCGCTCGGCAGCATCGTTGGCAGTTTCGATCTCGATGTGGTGCTCGCATCGGGCGACGCCGTGCGCAATCATCCATGGTATCCGGCGACGCTGTTGCTGATCCTGCTCGGCGTGCTCACGAAGAGCGCGCAGTTCCCGTTCCATTTTTGGCTGCCGCATGCCATGGCGGCGCCGACGCCGGTATCGGCGTACTTGCATTCGGCCACGATGGTGAAGGCCGGCGTGTTCCTGCTCGCGCGCTTGTGGCCCGTGCTGGCGGGAACGGACCTGTTCTTCTGGCTCGTCTGCGGCGCGGGTGCGGTCTCGCTGCTGCTGGCCACGTTCCTCGCCATCTATCAGCGCGACATGAAGGGCGTGCTCGCGTATTCCACGATCGGCCATCTCGGGTTGATCACGTTTCTGCTCGGCATGAGCACGGAGCTCGCGCTGATCGCAGCCGTGTTCCACATGGTGAACCACGCCACCTTCAAAGCATCGCTGTTCATGGCCACGGGTGTGGTCGACCACGAGACGGGCACGCGCGATCTAAAGCGCCTGAACGGTTTGAGGCTTGCCATGCCGATCACGGCGCTGCTCGCGACCGTGGCGGCAGGCGCCATGGCCGGAGTGCCTCTCTTGAACGGCTTTCTGTCGAAGGAGATGTTTTTCGAGGAGTCGATCGTCGTCGGCGGCAACGTGGGCATGCAGATTCTGTTTCCCGCGATTGCCACGCTCGCAGGCCTGTTCAGCGTGACGTACTCGGTGCGCTTCATTCACGAGGTGTTTTACGGGCCGCCCGCGGAAGACCTTTCGCGCGTGCCGCGCGAGCCGAAGCGGATGCTGGTGCCGGGCGGGCTGCTCGTCGTCGCCTGTGTGCTCGTCGGCGCGCTGCCCGCCATCACCGTGGGGCCGCTGCTGCAGACGGCCGGAGTGGCCATCTTGGGCTCGCGCATGCCCACGTACGAGCTGGCCGTGTGGCACGGCTTCACGCCGGCGCTGCTCATGAGCTTTGTTGCGCTCGCCGGCGGCATCGGCTTTTACGTGTATTTGTATCTGCGCGGCCGCACGTTGGTGGCGGCGCCGCTCTTCTCCCTCATTGACAGTAAACGGCTATTCGACATCGTGAACGTGGCCGCCACACGCGCTGCGGCGCGCGCCGCCCGCTGGCTGTTCTCGCGGCGCCTGCAGACCCAACTCGTGCTGCTCGTCGGCAGCGCGTGCGCGGCCGCCGTGCTGCCGCTTGCGGGCGGGAGCTGGTTACGCGACACCGCGCTCCTCACGCCGCTCGACCCGATCTTCGCCGCGCTCTGGGTTGCCGGCGCGGCCTGCGCAATCGGCGCCGCGTGGCAGGCCAAGTATCATCGGCTCGCGGCGTTGATCATGGTGGGCGGCGCCGGTCTCGTCGTGTCGCTCACGTTCGCTTGGCTGTCGGCGCCGGATCTCGCGCTCACTCAGATCGCCGTCGAGGTGGTGACGATGGTGCTGTTCCTGCTCGGCTTGCGCTGGCTGCCGCGGCGTTTCGAGATCGACGATCCCAGGCGGCGCAGCACGCGAGCCAAGGCCCGGCGCGTGCGCGATGCGGCGCTCGCTGCCGCCAGCGGCATCGGTATGGCAGTGCTGGCGTTCGCCGTGATGACGGAACCGCCGGCCGGGCTGCTCGCACCGTATTTCTTCGCGAATGCGCTGGATGCCGGCGGCCGCAACGTGGTGAATCTCATCCTCGTCGATTTTCGCGGCTTCGACACGCTCGGCGAGATCACGGTGGTGGGGTGCGTGGCGATCACGGCGTATGCGCTGCTGCGCAGGTTTCGCCCGGCGCCGGAAAGCATTCGCGTGCCGGCCGCGCAACACGCCGAGCCCGCGTACGGCTCCGCTGCGCGTGAGCGCGCCGTGTTGCCCGCCAATTACATGCGTATCCCGGCCGTGCTCGTCCGGCTGTTGCTGCCGATGGCGATGCTCGTGTCTCTCTATTTCTTGCTGCGCGGGCACAACGCGCCCGGCGGCGGCTTCGTCGGCGGTCTGGTGATGGCAACCGCAGTCATCGTGCAGTACATGGTCAGCGGCACGATCTGGGTCGAGGCGCGCCTGAAGATCCACCCGCAAGTGTGGATCGCGTGCGGATTGCTCGGAGCGGCGCTCACGGGCTTGAGCGCGTGGCTCGCATCGCGGCCCTTCCTGGCCGCGGTCGCGGCGGACGTTCATCTGCCGCTGCTGGGGCCGGTGCATCTGTCGACCGTGCTCGTGTTCGATCTCGGCGTTTACATGCTCGTGGTGGGCGCCACGATGCTGATATTGATCTCGCTGGCGCATCAGTCGCTGCGCAACCAGCGCAAGGCGCCGCCGGCCGCCGGCAGCGAATCGGCGGCGCAATCGGAGGCGGTGGTCTAATGGAGATCGTTTTTGCAGCCGCCATCGGCGTGCTTGCGGGCTCGGGCGTATGGCTGCTCCTTCGACCGCGTACCTTCCAGGTATTGATGGGCCTCACGCTGCTGTCGTATGCCACCAATCTCTTCATCTTCGGCATGGGCCGTTTGAAGCCCGGCCGTGAACCGATCATCTTCGGCGACGGAGCCGTCGATCCCGCGCTCTATGCCGATCCCGTGCCGCAAGCCCTCGTGCTCACGGCGATCGTGATCGGGTTTGCTTCCACGGCGTTGTTGCTCGTGCTGCTGCTTGCGATGCGCGCGCTCACGGGCACGGACCATGTCGACGGCCGGGAAGAACGCGCGTGAACGCATTTCTCGAGCACTTGGTAGCGCTGCCGATCGTCGTTCCGCTCGTGACGGGCGCCTTCTTGCTGCTGCTCAGCGAAGAGCAGCGGCTCGCGCGCACCTCGCTCGCTTTCCTGTCGGTGATTCTGCAGTTCGCCGCTGCAGTCGTGCTTCTGTACCTCACGAGCGACGCAGCGCCGTTCATTTGGGGCAACGGCATCGGCGTGTACACGCTTGGCGGCTGGCCGGCGCCGTTCGGCATCGTGCTCGTGGCGGATCGGTTGTCGGCTGTGATGCTGACGCTCGAAGCCGTGCTGTCGCTCGCAGTGCTTTCATACGTCGTCGCGCGCTGGGACCGGCCGGGCCAGCCCTTTCACACGTTGCTCCAGTTTCTGATGATGGGCTTGAACGGCGCGTTTCTCACCGGCGATCTGTTCAACTTGTTCGTGTTCGTGGAGATCTTGCTGGCGGCGTCGTACGGGTTGATGTTGCGTTACGCCGGCGCGAATCGCGTCGGTATCGGCTTGCATTACCTGGTGGTCAACATCTCGGCATCGGTGCTGTTCCTCGTCGGCGTGGCAATGATTTATGGCGTCACCGGTACGCTGAACATGGCGGACCTCGCGCGGCGCTTCACCGCTTTGGCGCCCGATGCGCGCACCCTGTTCGACACGGGCGCTGCGATTCTCGGCGTGGCGTTTCTCGTGAAGGCCGGCAGTTGGCCGCTGAACTTGTGGCTGCCCGGCACGTACTCCGTGGCCGTTGCGCCCGTCGGGGCGGCGTTCTCGCTCATGACGAAGGTGGGCGTTTACGCGCTCCTGCGCGTGGGCACCTTGATGAGCGAAGACGAAGCCGCGGCGTCGATGCTTGGAATGATGATGTTCTACTTCGGCATTGCCACGCTGCTCGCGGGCACGGTGGGCATGCTCGCCGCGCATCACTTGGCCCGGCTCGTGAGCCACTCGGTGATCGCTTCCACGGGCATCCTGCTGGCGGCGCTTGGGCTGGGCATCGAGGCGCTCACCACACCCGTTCTCTTCTACCTCATCGTGTCGTCGCTTACGACCGGTATATTTTTTATGCTGGCCGGCATGACGGAGCGCACGCGCAGCATGCCGTCGCTGGCCATGCCCGCCGCGGCCCCCGAGCCAACGTCGCCCTTTTTCTTGGCATTCGGCGTGCGCGCGCCGGATCCGCACAGCACCGACGACGACGTGGGTGTTGCCATACCGCGCGCAATCGCGTTCTTGGGTCTGGTGTTCGTGAGTTGTGTGCTACTCGTGACAGGACTGCCGCCGCTGCCGGGCTTCATCGCGAAGTTCGCGTTGCTGTCGACGGCGATCGATAGCGCGCAGGCCGTTGGGCTCGGCGCCGCTGCGTGGACGCTCGCGGCTGCTGTGCTGCTGAACGGATTCATAGGCGTTGTCGCGCTCACGCGCCTCGGAATACGGTTGTTTTGGTCGGTGAGCGCGCGCACCACGCCGCGCTTGCTCGTGGTCGAGGCGGCGCCCGTGGCTCTGCTCGTCGTGCTGTGCATCCTGCTCGGCACGGCATCGAGCCCCGTGATCAGCTATCTCGACGATGCGGCCATGTCGCTCCACGAGCCGCAAGACTACATTCGCACCGTGCTCACGGGCGCCGACGGAGCGGAGCCATGAGGGTAACCTCCGGCCCCACGCGCCGCTGGCCGCCGGTGCTCGTAGCGAGCCTGCTCGCGTTGTGGCTGCTGTTGAACCAGTCGCTGTCGCTGGGCCACGTGGCGCTCGGGCTCGTGCTGGCGCTGGCGGTGGCGTGGGCGAGCGCTCTACTGCGGCCGCTGCAGCCGAAGCTGCGGCGCGGATGGCTCGCCGGTGTGCTGCTTGCGCTCGTGCTGCGCGATATCGTGCGCTCGAATTTCAACGTGGCGCGCATCGTGCTCGGCCTCGTGCGTGACCGGAAGGTGCACTCGGGCTTCCTGAAAATTCCGTTGACGCTGCAGGATCCGCACGGTCTTGCCGTGCTCGCCGGCATCGTCACATCCACGCCGGGCACCGTGTGGGTGGACCATGACGTTGCAACGAACACCTTGACGCTGCACGTGCTCGACCTGCGCGACGAGAGTGCTTGGATTGCATGGATCAAGGAACCCTACGAACGACTGCTACGGGAGATCTTCGAGTGAGCGCCTTCTTGAGCTTCGCCATCGACTTCGCTTCGTCGTGTTTGATGGTGGCCATGGTGCTGGTGCTCATACGGCTGTTCAGAGGGCCGGCGGCGCAGGACCGGGTGCTTGCGCTCGATACGTTCTACATCAACGGCATGTTGATGCTGCTCGTGCTCGGCATCCGCTCGGCCTCCACGGCCTATTTCGACATGGCGATGTTGATTGCGTTGTTCGGATTCGTGAGCACGATGGCGCTCGCGAGATTCCTGTTGCGCGGGGAGGTGATCGAGCCATGACTGAGGTGCCGATGTGGGCGGCGTTGCCGGCGGGCATGCTGCTGATAGCCGCGGGACTCTTGGCGTTGATCGGTGCAGTGGGGCTGCTGCGGCTGCCGGATTTCTTCGCGCGCATGCACCCGCCTGCAATGGGGACGACGCTCAGCCTGGGCTGCGTATTGATTGCATCGATGCTCGTGTCGTCGGGCGTTGCGGGCGGCCCCGTTATCCACGAGCTTTCGATCACGCTGTTCGTGGTGATGACGGCGCCCGTCACGGCCATGACGCTGGTGCGCGCGGCGGTGTACCGCAGCGATCGGCACGACCGCGAGGCCGCGCGGCAGCGCGAACCGTAAAACGTCGCACAAGCTAGTGGCATACATCTTGCACCCCGTCCCCTGAGCGCCGGGCCGCCGTACGGCATCAATCCGGCGATCAAGGAGGATCCATGCAAGCGCAAACAATCAAACGATCGGCGTCGATAACCGTCGCCGTCGTGGGCGCCGTACTCGCGGCGAGCGCATGGTCGCAAGAACGCGCAGCCGGTGCTTCGCCGCCGCATCGAACGGCCGACACCACGCTCGCCGAATGGCTCGAGGACAAAGATGCGCGACTGAGCGAGCTCATCGGGCGCCGCGTGATCAATCCGCGCGGCACCGATCTTGGCGAAGTGGAAGACCTGCTTGCTACGCCGGGCCGCGAGCAAGAGCCTGTCGTGGTGTTGTCGATCGGCGGCGTACTGGACATAGGCGACAAATGGCACGCAACATCGCTCGATCAATTGCGCATCGCCGCCGACAACGAGCGGCTGGTGCTCGATGCTACGGAGGCCGAGCTCGAAGCGGCTCCGAACTTCGATTACACGCCCATGATCGGCGAGGACAGCCCCCTGCCCGGCGTGCGCGGACCGAGCACTACGAATTCTGTCGGCCATTTACTCGGTGCCACCGTCGTTGACAGCGCCGGCGACTCACTGGGTGAGATCGAGGACTTCGTCATATCGACGGGCGAGGAGGGCACGCGCGCCGTGGTGGATCTCGACGCCGACGTCGACGCCCGGCTCGTCGCCGTTCCCTTCGATGCACTGCACATCGAGCTGAGCGGTGAGGAGGCCTCCGCCGTGCCGCAGCAAGCGCGCGTGCGGGTCGAGCTGCGCGGAATGTCCGTGGATGTGCTGCCCGACTACGAGTATCCGCAGGTCGAGCCCATCTGACGGCCCACTCAGCCGTCGTTCAGGAAATACTCGTCGCGCGGGTGTAGATCGCGGTTCAGGTCCGACTCAGGCGTCGGTTCGGTGCGCGGCTCGCCGCGGCGCACGTGCGTGAGCTGCGCGTGCTCGAAGAACCGCTCGAGGGACGCGCGTTGCTCGGGCTGCAAAGCGCCGCTCGGCCGCGCCCGGAATCGAGATAGCGCTTGGCCGTGGTCGTCGGGCAGCGGCTGGTTGCTCGCGATCAAGAACACGGCGCGCCCCGGTCCCACGGCGGTTGCGACGTGCGGGAACACTTCGGTGACGCTCGCGAGCACACGCTCCGTTGGCACCCATTGCGCAAACATGCCGCCGGCAGCCAGCCGCGAGGCCACGAGCTCGTAGAACTCCACGGAATAGACGTTGCCGCTGTAGCCGCTTTGCGGGCGCAGCGCGTCGACGGTGATCAGGTCGTAAGGCTCCTCGGCCGCGAGCAGCCGTTTGCGCCCGTCGCCCGCCTGCAAATCGAGCCGCGGATCGTCGAGCAGCCGCCGGCTTTCGTGCGCGCCGAGCTCGCCCA
>CAMPKU010000098.1 GCA_946887385.1 uncultured Gammaproteobacteria bacterium | reverse complement strand
CCTCACGGCTCAGCAATGTCGCGCGCTAAGACACGCAATTTACGAAGAGCTGATAGCGCGAAGGGAGACCCTGTGACGCGCAATCTCTTCAGCGAGCTGATGGCAGGAGTCAACGCCATGCAGCAACAGCGCGAAGGGAAGATCACGCTGCGATCGCATGACGTAGCCGCCCGTCCACCATTGAAAGTGGATGCGCTCTTGATTCGTCAGACGCGCGAGCAGTTGAACATCTCGCGAGCGGTGTTCGCGCGCGGCCTACGTGTTTCCACACGGACGCTCGAGAGCTGGGAGCAAGGGCGTGCTCGTCCTAACGCCCAAGCGGCGGCGCTAATTCTGATGGTTCGCCGCTATCCGGACACGCTGCGCAAGCTCCAATCACTGGATGCCTAATCGCAGAACCTGCGGCCGCAATCAGGGCAACGATACGTACACATCCTGCGGGACCGCGCGAAAGCCTGCGCGGGCCGCCGGCTCACCCCTCGAGCGGCACACCATTGCCGTCACCGCGCGCAGCCGCTAGGCTCCGGCGCCATAACGACGAACATTCGGCTCGATCGAGGGCATGAAGCCCCCGAGCACGCGCGAGCCGCGACCTAGCGCACGGCAGTGCCGCGCACCGCGTTCCTAAAATCAGATCAACGAAATTGCAGTTATTCGAGGTCCACTGATGAAAGGCGTTCGCCTCCTGGCCTGCCTGGTCTCGTTCCATGCGTGCGCCGCGCTCGCGGAGCCGCCCAGCGCCGAGCCGCTCAATCTCACGAGCGCTGCCGCCATCAAGAACGCCGGGGATCGGCTCGCGCGCTGCGCCGGCACGTACCGCGGCGCCGCGGAAGTCATGCGTCACAGCGGCCGGGACGACGCGGCGGACTATGCCGACGCCGTGGGCTCCGGCGCGCTGTTCGCGGCGTGGCTGCTGTTCACGGCGCCCGCCGCCGTGGAAGCGAACGTGTTGAGTGCCGTGGACCCGAATGTGTACATCGAAGCGCTGGCCTGGGGCGGCGAGCGCAATTTCGTGATGATGGACGCGCAAGCCGAGCCGGCGGCGCTGCAGGCGTTTCGGGATTGCCGGGCCACCACGTCGCTGCAGTCGTCGCTGTTGCGCGGCGCGTTGCCGGTGCTGGCGCACAGCCCGCCGCCCAGCCGCTCGACCGCCGCAATCGATCCATAACCCCGAGCTCTCTCCGCCACGTTGGCACGCGCCGTGCAGGAAGCGACGTGCAACAACTCAAGGAGGAGACTCGAATGAACTCGATCGATCGCGAACAACGCGAGCACAGCCACGAGAACTTGGTGGGCCGCGACGCCGTCGAGCGCATCGCCGACGCCGTCGAGAAGACCGAGACGTGCTTTTTCTGCACGCACGCAGGCGGCGACGCCCCGAGCGGCGTGCGGCCGATGGCCGTGCGCGAAGTCGACGACGCCGGCAACCTCTGGTTCTTGAGCGCCGACGACAGCCACAAGAACCTCGAGCTCGAGGCGGACCCGCGCGTGGACTTGTACTTCCAAGGCTCGCCGCACTCGGACTTCCTGCATCTCACGGGCCGCGCCACCGTGTCGCGCGATCCGGAGAGGATCAAGGAGCTCTGGTCGCCGCTCGTGAACAACTGGTTCACGGAGGGCATGGACGATCCACGGATCACCGTGATCAAGGTTACGCCCACCGAGGGCTACTACTGGGACACCAAGCACGGCAACGCGATCGCCGGCGTGAAGATGCTGCTCGGCGCCGCCACGGGCAAGACGCTCGACGACTCGATCCAAGGCACGGTACGGCCGCGCGCCTAAGCCCGCGGCCGCAAGATCACCAGTGCCGTTCAGCGCTCGCTTGACAGCGTGCTTCGCGCGAGGCGTATCCTCCGGCAATAGCGTGTCGCGAATCGCGTTGAAATGAACGGAAATTCGGCTGCTTGGGCTCAGAGTAGCTTGGATAGACTTAGCCCATGGCCGTCAACGTAACTGAGATCCTCGAGTTGCCGCTCGAGGAACGCGAGAAGCTACTAGAGGCACTCATGGAAACTACGGTGCCGGCCGATGTACCGCTTCTCGTGCGTGAGTTCATCGACCGCACGGAACGCACCAACCGCGCCCTCGAGCGTGCGCTAGAGCGCTTGGCTCGGCTGGAAGAGACGATAGAGCGTAACCGCGCTGAGGTG
Organism: uncultured Gammaproteobacteria bacterium; assembly: GCA_946887385.1. The sequence continues at coordinate 12,667 of CAMPKU010000098.1, read as the reverse complement.
CGCCAGGCGGTCAGTCAATCCGGCGAAGTTTGGCCGTTTCCACTTCCGCCGCCGTGAGTTTGTTGGCGGTCATTCCGCCTTCAACGTCTCCATGGGATCGATCGCGGACGCGCGCCGCGCCGGCAGGTAGCTAGCGAACGCCGCGGCCGCAAGAATCACGCCGACGGCCGCCGCGTACGTCACAACATCCGTGGGCCCGACGCCGAACAGCAGCGACGCCATGAGCCGCGTTAGCACCAGCGCCGCCACCAGCCCAATCGCAAGCCCAAGGCCGCTCAGCAGGAGACCCTGCCGCAGGAACATCGTGCGAACGTCGCGCCGCTGCGCGCCCAGCGCCATCCGGATGCCGATCTCGCGCGACCGTTGCGCGACGACGTAGGCGATCACGCCGTAGATGCCGACCAGCCCGAGCGCGAGCGCCATCGCGCCCGCGATCGCCAGCATCACGAGCGCGAACGACGTCTGCGCCAGCGAGCCGGCGTACAGATCTTGCATCGTGCGCTCGAGCGCGATCGGCACGTCGCGGTTCACCGACCAGATCGCGTCGCGGATCTCGGTGTTGAACGTGGCCGTGCCCGTGCGGTCGCTGCGGATCACGTACGCCATGGCCGGGTACCCGAACGCCTCACTGCCGAACGCGTTCACCATGAACGCCGGCCAGTACACGATGCTCGGCGCTGCGGTGTAGAGCGCGTCTTCCTTCACGTCCTGCACCACGCCGATGATCTCGCGCCAATCGCTGCTGTCGACGGGAGGGCGAATGCGCAGGCCGAGCGCACTCGCAGGATCGCCGCCGAGCTCGCGCGCAAAGTTCTCCGAGACGATGGCCACGCGGCCGCCCGCGTCGAGGTCGGCCCACGTGATGTCGCGGCCCGCGATGAGCTGCGTGCCCATGGCTTCGAGGTAGCCGGGTGAGACGACTTTCATCCTGCGCGGCGGCGGCGCTTCGCCCACGTCGAGCGGTCGGCCTTCGACGACCACGGGGATGTTGTTGACGAACGGCCCGCCTTCCATCGGCAGCACCTGCGTGAAGCCGGCAGCCGTCACACCCGGCAGTGCCGCGATCGCATCGAGGATCTCGCGCTGTAGGGGCACGTATTGCTGCGCATCGCGGATCACGTCGTTCGGAGCCCACGTCCGCACGGTTTGGATCGTGGCCGCCTCGCCGAATCCAGGATGCACGTCGCGCAGCGCCTCGAACGTGCGAATCATCAGCGTGGCGCCCACGACGAGAACGAGCGCGAGCGCCACCTGCACGACGACGAGCGCGCTGCGCGTTGCGCTGCGCTCGCGGTTCGCGCTGCTGCCGCGCGCGCCGCCGAACGCGGATACGTCCAGGCTGAGCGCGTGCTTGAGCGCCGTGATCGAGCCGAACGCAAGCGTCGACACGAGGGCCATGGCCACGGTGAACGCCAGCACGGGCGGATGCACGCCGATCTCGTTGAGCCGCGGCACGCTGCTCGGGCCGATCGCCACGAGGAGCTGGAGCCCGCCGTAGGCGAGCGCCAAGCCGAGCGCGCCGCCGATCGCGCCGATCACCAGACTCTCGATGAGCAGCTCGCCCGCGATGCGGGCCGGCACGGCACCGAGCGCGGCGCGCATGGCGAGCTCGGGGCGCCGCGCATCGGCGCGCACGAGCATCAGGTTGGCGATGTTCGCGCACGCCACCAGCAGCACCGCACCGATCGCGCCCATGAGCACCCAGAGCGCGCTGGCAATGTCGCCGACCATGTCTTCCTTGAGCGGCCGCACGACGGGCGTGATGCGCCAGTTCGCGATCGCTTCGCGCGTAAGCGTGGAACCTTGCACCATGGGCCACGCATCGAGCCAGAGCGGCAGCATACGGGCGACGTCCGCGCTGGCCTGCTCAGGCGTAACGCCGGGCCGCAGGCGTGCGAGCCCGTGAAAATTGCCGAAGTTGTCGATCGCGGCGCGGGCAGGGTCGATTCGCAGTGCAACCACGATCTCGAACGGCGGCGACATGTCGAGGAAGCGGAAATCGGGCGGCATGATGCCGACGACTTGCGCCGGCCGGCCGTTGATCTCGATCGCTCGTCCGAGCGCCGCGTCGCCGCCGAAGCGGCTCTGCGCAAACGCATTCGAGAGAATCACAGGGTCCGGCCCTTCCGCCCCGGGCTGATGCTCGGCCTCCGTGAACCAGCGTCCGCGCAGCGGCTGCACGCCGAGCGCCTGAAGCACGCCGTGCGTGACGCGCAGCGAGCGCACGCGGTCCGTTCCGTCGGTGCGCGTGAGCGTCTCGCCGCCGTCGCCCCAGAAGCCGACTTCGGCGAACGTGCGGTTCTCGTCGCGGTACGTGAGGTACAGCGTCGGCTGCGACTGCATGTCGGCCGTGCCCAGCGTGGCGGAGCTATGCCGAATTCGCACCAGCTCGCCCGACTCCGGATACGGCAGCGGCTTCAAGAGCACGGAATAGACGACGCTGAAGATCGCCGTCGTGGCGCCGATGCCGAGCGCGAGCGTGAGCACCGCAGCCACCGTGAACGACGGGCGCCGCGGCAGCGTGCGCAGCGCATGGCGCACGTCGCGCCCCACGGCATCGAAGAAACCTAGAACGCTCATGCGGCGCACTCCCCCGGGCTGCTCGTGCAGAGAAATCGAAGGAGCAACCGGCGTGCCAAGTCGCGAGCGCACCCGTAACCCGTTGATATCGTAAGGTTCAGCCGTTCTTACGTCCTACCCTCGGTTTCGGACGGCGTCCCGGATTCGCACAGCGCGTCCCGCGAACGGAACGGCGTCGAAAACTCCGCGTTTGGCCGGGGTGAAGCCGAACACTCGCCCAAGCGCGCGCCCGCGCTAAGGGTCAGTTTCCCGGCTGCGTGAACTCGAACGTCAGCTCCTGACAGGGCTGCTTCTCGAACGGCGTCTCGGAGAGCAGCACCGTGTCCTGCCCCGTGTACGGCGCCGCCAGATAGACGGGATCCTCCGCCGTGTACTCGCGCTTCAACGTGAACGTCTGCGGGTCGAGCGTGAAGCGCTCGACCACATGCAGCTGCGTGCTATTGCGCGTGGGCGGCACGAGCACGCCCTCCGCGAAGCCTACGGTATCGACGACCAGCGTGTCGCCTTCCCATCGGCCGATCGAGTGGCCGGCGTTGCTCGGCGTAATGTCGGCCGGATGACTCTCCATATCTAAATGAATGCGCCGTGTGGCACTGAAGAGGCCGTAGTCGATGTCGATCACTTTGCGGCCGTCGACCGTGGTCTGCGTGATGCGGTTCACGGGCCAGTCGAACGTCCAATCGAACACGATGCTCGTCGGCTTGCACGACAAGCGCGGGTTGTCCTCGGTGGACCACATGCGAAACGCCGTCGCGGCTTCCTGGCCGCGCGCGGTGTACTGGGGCCGGGAGGGCGCAGGGCTGCGCGCGCGAATCTGCTCGAGCGTGATCCTGCCGGCCGCGAAGTCCTCGCGCAGGCTGCGCGGCACGAGCGAGCCGTTGCCGCCGCCCGGCGGAATGGTGAGCACGGCCTGTTCGACGGCCCAGTCGCCGGAAATATTGGGTTCGCCGCTCGGCAAGCGCAGGGGCCGGTTCGAGGTGTCCACGGGGGCGTGCGTGAATTGATCGTTGCGGTCGATCGTGGTGGTGCCGCCGATCGCGATGTTCTCGAGATAGCACGACTGCGGATCGTCGCGGTGCGGGTGCGCGTGAATCTCCACGTGCCGGCCCGGTACGAACTCCTCGGTTTTCCAACCCGAGCGCCGGATCAGCGTGGCCGCGCGCATCTCGCAGCGCATTTCGAGCGGCTTACCGTCGGCATCCGTGGTCTCGAAATAGAGATAGGAGTGCGGATTCACCAGCTCGAGCTTCGTGAGCGTGCCGGAGTAGTCCTTGAATTCTTGCATCTGAAACAAGCCGAAACCGTGATGGGCCAGGGCGGCCGGCGCGGCGGCGCCCAGCGCAAGGGAAACTGCGAGCGCGGCGGATCGGCGACGGTGGAAACGAGCTGGCATGGGCGGATCTCCTCGCAAAGCGGTACCGGGCGGAATCGGAAAGCCCGTCCGCACACTGATTTTGCACCTCTTTGCGGTGCGGCGTCGAAGCGCCGATTGGACGCAGCTGCCCCAAAGTGAAATCATCGGTGCGAGGCCGGGGGTGCGCTTACCATCCCTTAGGGAAGACCGGCCCGCGAGGAATGAAGGAGTCAGACTCAGGCAAGCCCCGGCGGCGCCGTTCGGCCGCCGATGAAAACTCTGCCGACGCGTCCGAGCCGCGCAGCCACGATCGTTTGGCCGCAGAAGTACGCGCGCTCTCGCGCCTGAACGAGGCCAGCTCGCGCCTCTGGCACGTGTCCGATCTGAAGGAAGGGCTCCAGGAAATTCTTGCGGGTGCCATTGCCCTGCTCGACAGCGACAAGGGCAACGTGCAGTTGCTCGGCAACGACGGCTTGCTGCGCATCGTGGCGCAGTCGGGCTTCGACGAGCCGTTCCTCGAAGCGTTCCGGGCGGTGGCGCCGGACGACGGCGCAGCCTGTGGGCGCGCGCTGCGCACGGGGCGGCGCGTCGTTATCGAGGACGTGGACACGGACGAGCCGTACGCGCCGCTGCGCGAGGTTGCGAAGGCGGCCGGCTACCGCGCCGTGCAGTCCACGCCGATCGTGAGCCGCGAAGGCCGGCGGCTCGGAATGATTTCCACACACGCTCGCTCGCCCATGCGCCCAAGCGACGAGGCCCTGCGGCTGCTCGATCTGTACGTGCAGCAGGCGGCGGACTTCATCGAGCGGTGCCGCGTGGAGCAGCAGTTGCGCGAGAACGAGCAGCGCCTGAAGGCGCTCTCCGACATCGCGCCCGGCACCATTCTCTGGGCCACGGACCAGGATGGGCCTTGCTCGTTCATGAGCCGCGGCTGGAGCGAGTACACGGGGCAGCCGGCCGACCGAGCGCTCGGGTTCGGCTGGCTCGAGCCGCTGCACGCCGAGGATCGCGAGCGCGTGCGGCGCGCCTTCATCGCCGCGAACGAGCGGCGCGAAGCGTACTTCTTGGACTACCGCCTCTGTCGAGCCGACGGCGAGTTTCGCTGGGTGTTGGCGGCGGGCCGGCCGCGCTACGACGAGAGTGGGCGGTTTCTCGGCTTCGTGGGCTCGGTGATCGACGCGCACGAGCGCAAGCTCGCCGAGAATGCGCTGCGCGACAGCGAAGCCATGCTCGCGGGGCAGAAGGAAGCGTTTCAGGCGGCGATGGACGGGCGGCCGCTGGCGGCGTGCCTCGATGCGCTGGTGCGCACGGCCGTGGGTTATTTCGGCGAAGCGCGGGCCGCGTTCTATGTGTTCGGCGACGAGCCGCACGGCGGCTTGCACCACGTCACCGGCATGAGCGAGGAGTTTGCGCAGCAGGTGGAGGGCTTGCAGGTAGGGCCCGAGTGCCTCGGCGAGTCCGTCATCGCGGCCGACGTGGAAACGGATTCGCGCTGGGAATCTTGGGTATCGCTGGCGCGCGCGCACGGCTTCCGCGCGTGCTGGTCGTTCCCGGTACAGACCAGCGGCGGCCCCGTGGTCGGCACGTTTGCGCTGTATTTCGAGGAGCCGCGCACGCCCACGCTCGAGCAGCTGAATCTCGTCGCTGCGCTCGCGCATGGCGCGGCCATCGTGATCTCGCGTTACAAAGACGCTGCGCAGCGCGCGCGCGCCGAAGCGGCAGTGCAAGAAGCCAACCGCCGTAAGGACGAGTTCCTGGCCGTGCTCGGGCACGAGCTGCGCAACCCGCTCGCGCCGTTATCCGTGGCCACGGATCTGCTCGAGCATGCGGAGACCCGGCCGAAGGTCATCGACATCGTGCGCCCGATGATGCGCCGGCAGCTCGATCACCTCACGCGCCTCGTCGACGATCTGCTCGATGTGTCGCGCATTTCGCGCGGCCATGCCACGTTGCGCCGCGCGCCGCTCGATCTACGCGAAGCGGTGGACAACGCCGTGGAGCAGAATCGGCCGCTCATCGCCGAGCGGCATCACAAGCTGCGCGTGGCGCTCGGCGACCAGCCGCTGCGCGTGAACGGCGATCTGCAGCGGCTCACGCAGGTGTTCGGCAATCTGCTCAGCAATGCGGTGAAGTACAGCGATCCCGGCGGGGAGATCACCGTGCGGGTGACGCAAGAGGACGACGAGGCGCTCGTGCGCGTCGCGGACCACGGCTTCGGTATTCCGAAGGAGCGCGTCGGGCTCTTGTTCCAAATGTTCAGCCAAGTGCCCGAGCATCGCTCCTTGGTCGGCGGAGGCGGGCTCGGCATCGGCCTGGCGCTGTCGCGCCAACTCATCGAGCTGCACGGCGGCTCGATCGACGCGCGCAGCGAAGGGTTGGGGCGCGGCAGCGAGTTCAGCGTGCGCCTGCCGCTGGCGCCCGTTGCGCGGCTCGACGACGACACGGCCGCGAAACGCGCGCCGGAATCCGCGCGCCGCCGCGTGCTGGTCGTGGACGACAACGCGGATGCCGCGGCCACGCTGCGCATGATGCTCGAGCTCAAAGGGCACGACGCGCGCGCCGTGTTCAGCGGCCGCGCCGCGCTCGAGGCGTTGGCGGAGTTCGACGCCGAAGTCGTGCTGCTCGATCTCGGCATGCCGATCATGGACGGCTTCGAGGTGGCGCGCCGCATCCGCGCCCTGCCGAACGGCCGCGACATGCTGCTCGTGGCGCTCACGGGGTGGGGGCAAGACGAAGACCGGCGGCGCACGGCCGAGGCCGGCTTCGACGAGCATCTCACGAAGCCCGTGGATGCAGAGCGACTGGCTGCGATGTTGGCGCCGAGCGACGGCGACGGCTTGAAGCCGCCGCCGACGGATCGCGATTCGCGCCGGCCGGCCGGGCCGGTGCCCGGGCTCTGATCACGCGCGGCGGCGGCTGCGCTACTGACGCGCGGCGCGCGTTTCTCGTCCGCCCTGATACAGCACAAGATCGGTAACCCGTTCGCCTTCCGTGACGAACTCGATCTGCGCGTTCGCGGCCTTCAAGAAGAACTTGTTCTCGGCCTCCGCGAACAGCGGCACTTTGGCCTGGCCCGTGGCTTGCGACATGAGCTGGCCGTTCTCGAGCGTGACGACCAGGTTCGCGCCCGCGCCGAGCGCATACGTGCCGGGATAGCGCTCGAGCACGTCGAGCGGCAGCGCCACCTCCGTGCGCTGCTCGATGCGCGTGCCGCGCGTCTCGCGGCCGGCTTGACGCAGCACGAGCGCGGTCGCCTTGCCGCTCGCGTCGAGCTCGAACTCGATTTCGGCGTCGACTACGCGCGGAAAGAACTTGGTCTCCGACTCCGCGAACAGCGGCACCACCGGCTGCGGCCCCAAGCGGCTCATGAGCTGTGTACCTTCCACGGTGATGAGCATGTTCGCCGTGGGTGCAAGCTGGTACGTGCCGGTGAGGCGGTCGAGCTTGTCGCGGGGCAGCTCGATCTGCGTGCGCTCCGACGACGGCCGCACGGCGTCGCCGTGCGCGAGCCCGCCGAGCTGCGCCGCCAGCTCGGTGGGCGCTTGGCCGTTCACGTTGCCGAGCACGGCCACCGTGATCCGGCTGTCGGGATAATACGCGAGCAGCGTGTTGAAGCCCTCGATGCCGCCGCCGTGCTCGATGGCCTTGCGCCCGCTCGCCTCGCGCACCGAGACGCCGAACGCGTAGTTGTTGAGCAGCGGCGTCGTCATCGCCTCGAGCGACGCGGCGGAGAGCACGCGGCCGCCGAAGAGCCCCTGCGTCCAGCGCAGCAAGTCTTCGGTCGTCGAGTACAGCGCGCCGGCGCCGAACGGCACGGTCATGTCGATGTACGGCGCGTTGCGCAGCCCGCTCGTCGTCATCGTGTAGCCGGACGCGCGATTCGGAAGGATCGTGGCGTGCAAGTCGTAGCCCGTATCCTTCATGCCTAACGGCTCGAAGATGCTGTCGCGCAGGAACTGCGCGTAGTCCTGGCCGCTCACGCGCTCCACCAGGTAACCGAGCACGATGTAGCCCGAGTTGCTGTAGCTCATGCGCTCACCCGGCGCGAAGTCGAGCGGCTTGTCGCGGAAGTAGCCGATGGTCTTCAGCGGCGTGGATTGCTGCAGTTTCCACGTCTGCATGTCCGGAAAGCTCGTGAGGTTCGGGACGCCGCTCGTGTGCGTGAGCAGGTGGCGGATCGTGATGGCGTCCCATGCGGCGGGCGCGCCGGACCAGTGCGTCTTCACGGTGTCGTCGACCGCGAGCTTGCCTTGCTCGGCCAGCTTCAAGATCGCAGCCGCCGTGAACTGCTTCGTGATGGAGCCCAAGCGGAACTTCGTGCTCGGCGCGTTCTTGATGTTCCACTCGAGATTCGCGGAGCCGTAGCCCTCGCTCAGCAGCACTTCGTCGCCGCGGGCGACGAGCACGGTGCCCATGAAGCTGCCGTCGTCCACACGGGCGCGAATGAGCTCCTGCATGCGCGCCGTGTCTTGCGCTGCGCCTAGCCCCGGCACGAGCAGCAGCGCGAGCACCGCGCGGAGCGCGACGACGGTGACGATGTGGGTGAGCGTGCTCATACATCTACCTCATCGCGCACCCGTCGTGGCGCAGCTCGAAGGGCGCGGCATCGAGCTCGCGATCGCTCGGTCGGTACAGCATGGGTTGGGTCACCCTTTGCCATGATTCTCCACCAAACCATGACCCGTTCGCAAAACTCCGCGTTTGCTTTGGATTAGGCGCTCGTCGGCGCCTGTGGTGGCGGCCATGATTCCCTGCGTTGCCTTGACAATGCGCTTTTCGCGGGGCTTATCATCGAATGCCAATGCAGGCGGAATCGCTCGAAGTACTGGAGAAAGCTAGCGTTGAGCCGGCGCAAGCCCGGGCAATCGTGCGCGCCATCGAGATCGAGATCGCAGGAGCCAAGGACACGCTCGCCACGAAACACGACCTCGGGGTGCTGCGCGACGAAATGCATCAACTCGAGGCCCGGCTTCGCGTCGAGATCGGCAAGGTCGGCGCTGAGCTCCATGCGGAAATTCACCGCGCGGTCGGCGGCTCCACGCGCCAGATGTACATGGCGCTGCTGGGACACATGGCCATGACGCTCGGCTTCGTCTACTTCCTCATCACCCAAGTTCGATGAGGGGACGGATTTATCTAATCCGTCCCCTCTTGGCACGTCGCGGGTTTGCACCAAATCTTGTGCGAAATCGATAGGCGTTGCGTCCACGCCTCACGCCGCGCTCGTGGTTTCCGCGGGAACATCTAATCGCATCAGGCATTTACGCGTGGCGCGCGAGTTGGCACGCGGGATGCAATCCACCGCCCGTTCGCCACACGAGCGATGGAGGGATCGCCCATGAACACGACGACGGCTGGCCGTGCCACAATCGCAACGAACCCGGCGAGGCAGGCTATGGCAACTCCGATGCAATATCTCGACAAGGCAATGACGCGTCTTCGCGATCTCGGCCTCGTGCCCGAGAAGACGGAGGAAGCGCCGATCGTCGCGCTCTTGAACCGCGTCTCCGATCTCGACAACGACAAGGTGGTCGCCATCGCGCGCACACTGTCGCAAGCGTCCTTGTTCAATCAGGTGGTGCGCGAGCAAGTGGCGTCGATGTCGCTCGGCGAGCGTTACGCGAAGATCACGGACGGCTTCAACAGCATCCGCGACGACGCCAAGACCATGGTGGAGCAAGTCGAGGACGGCCGCATCGACACGTTCGAGCGCCTGGCCAACATCTGGCAGAAGGCCACGCGCGGCGACATCTCGGGCCGCTTCGACAAGATCAAGAAGACGTACCTCGATGTGGTCAAGGATTCGAAGGACCAGATCGAGCGCGAGCAAACGATTCTTCAGGCATACCTCGATTTCCGCGGTGCGATGAAGGAGTCCGAGGTGCTCGCGCTGCAAGTGCTGAAGGTCGCCGAAGGCGAGCTCGAAGCGGCGCAAGCGAAGCTCAAAGCCGCCGTCGAGGCCGTGGAGCAGGCGTCCGGCGACGATCTCGTCGCGCGCGCGAAGCTCGAGCTCACGCGCGACGAGGAGCTGCGCAACGTGCAGGGCGCCGAAGACCGCTATCAGATCTGCAAAGACCTATCGGACAACCTCACGGTGGGCTACAACACGAGCGAGGTCATCATGGCGCGGCTCGTGCAAACCACGAACGCGAAGGATCGTGTGTACAAGCAAGCCGTGTCGTTCTTCGGCACGAACGAAACCGTGCTCACGGCGCTGAGCGCATCGTTCACGGGGCTGTGGGGCTTGCACGAGAGCACAAAGACGCTCGAAGCCATGAAGGAAGGCGTGAGCAAGAGTCTCGAAGACTTGGCCGACATCGGCGGTAAGGTGCAGGAGGCCGCGCTCAAGGCCGGCTACGGGCCGACGATCCGCGCCGATGCCGTGAAGAAGCTCGTCGACTCCGTGGTGAATTACCAGATCCGCTCGCGCGAGATCATCGCCGAGATGCGCGACATGTCGACGAAGAACGCGGCCGAGATTCGCGACGCCGTGGAATCGGGCAAGCAGCGCTTGGCGCGTCTCGTCGAGAGCGGTCAGGCGTTAGAGCTCGCCGCCCACACGCGTTGAGCGCGCGCACGAGCGCGCAGCGAGCGCTGCCATGAACGAGGTCGTCGTCAAAGAGAAGGCGCCCCTCGACGAGCTGATGCTCGCGATGGACGTGGTCGACACGCTTCGGCACAAGGAGCTCGTGCTCGCGCGCGAGCTCTCCGCCGAGGATCGCGACGCGCAGCTGGTCGAGCATCTGCGCCAGATCTACACGAGCCAAGGGATCGTCGTCACCGACGAGATTCTGCAGCGCGGCGTGGAAGCGCTGCGCGAAGAGCGCTTCGTCTATCGGCAGCCGGACCCGAGCTTCTCGCGCACGCTGGCGTATGCCTACGTCACGCGCGCGCGCTGGGGCAAGCTCGCGGGCGCGGGCGTTGCCGCGCTGGCCGTCGCGGCCATCGCGTTCCAACTGTTCGTGCGCGGCCCCGCGTTGCGCGAGGCCACGGAAGTGCCCGCCGAGCTCACCGCCGCGTACCAGGCCGTCGACGCGCTCAGCGACGATCCCGCCGCGCTCGATGCCGCCCGCGCGCAGCTCACCACCGGCGAGGCCGCGATTGCGCAGGGCGATTACGACGCCGCGCGCGCCGCCATCGATGAGCTTCAGACGCTGAATTTCCGCCTGAACCTGGAGTACGAGCTGCGCGTGGTGTCGCGCCCCGGCGAGCAAAGCGGCGTGTGGCGCGAGCCGGAAGTCAATCGCGCCGCGCGCAACTACTACTTGATCGTGGAGGCCGTCGCGCCGGACGGCGACGCGTTGCGCGTGCCCGTCACCAGCGAGGAGGACGGCCGCACCCGAACCGTGAGCGCCTGGGGGCTGCGCGTAGACGAGGCCACGTACAACCGCGTGGCGGCCGACAAGCGCGACGACGGCATCATTCAAGACGGCGTAGTCGGGCGCAAGCGCCGCGGCGTTCTGGAACGCGAATACACGGTGCCGACGACGGGCGCCGCGATCACGGAGTGGTAAGGGCATGGCATTGGGCGGCAACGACGTTCTCGCGCTGATCGAGCGCACGCTTACCGATACGCGCGGCGAAATCGGCACCATCGACGTGCGCCTGAAGCGCGCGACGGCCGAGCTCGAGCGCCTGCGTCAAGCCGAGATCGGCTGCTTGAGCGTGCTCGCGAAAATGCGGCTGCGCGAGATCGAGGGCGCTTCGGTGGCGGCGGAGCTCGACGCGACGGGCGCGAGCGTGCGCGCGCTGCTCGGGCAACGCGAAACCGCTCAGGCCGATCTCGAAGCCGAGATCGCCCGCGCCGAAGAGCGGCGCCAGGAGCTCGAGCGCGAGCGCGCCGCCCAGCACGACGTGGTCGATGCCGCCGAGCAGGCGCTCGACGACGCGCGCGTCGCGGCACAGAAGGCACTGGCGGCGGACGAAAATTATCGAGCCGCCATGGCCGCGGCCGAGGCGTCGGACCGTGTGGCCGATCTCTCCGAGGAAAAAGCGAAAGCCGCGCACCAGGACCGCGAGCAAAAGGGCCAGCCGTACGAGGCCGATCCGCTGTTCTCCTATTTATGGACGCGCGGCTTCGGCACGCCGGCGTACGTGGGCGCCGGCTTCGCACGCGTGCTCGACCGCTGGGTGGCACGCGTGGCGAACTTCGAGCCGCTGCGCCGCGATTACTGGATGCTCACGGAGCTGCCCGCGCGCTTCGCCGAGCACGCTCAGCGCATGCGCTTGAAGAGCGACGACGACTTGGCCGCCGTGCACGCGCTCGAGCACGCCGCAGCGGAAGCGGCGGGCGTGCCGCAGCGCGAGGACGAGCTTCAGCAAGCCGCCGAGGCGTTGGCCGAAGTGGACGAAAGGATCGAAGAGCACGAGGCCGCGCTCGACGCGCTGATCGAGAAGCGCGCCGCGTTCGCGGCCGGCGACGACGAGCTCTCACGCCGAGCGAACGAGATTCTGCGCGACGCGCTGCGCGGCGAGACGATGCGCAGCCTGCGCGAGCGCGCCACGAGCACGCCCACGCCCGACGACGATGCGGCCGTGGATCAGCTCACCGTCGTGCGCGCGGAGCTGCCGCGCGTGGAAGAGGAAGCCAAGCGCATGCTGTCGTTCCACGAGGCGCAGCGCGAGCGCGCCGTGAAGCTCGAGGAAATTCGCAAGCGCTTCAAGGAAAGTCGCTACGACGCCGTGTCGTCGGAGTTCGTGAACGGCGCGCTGGTCGCCACGCTGCTGACGCAG
>CAMPKU010000097.1 GCA_946887385.1 uncultured Gammaproteobacteria bacterium | reverse complement strand
ATGCCGATCGCGGCCAGCACGAGGGCGGAGATGCCGAAAATCGTCATCAGCAACATGTTGAGCCGTTGCCGCGAGGTGCTCACGGACACGATGTCGTCCATGTTTTGAACGTTGGTGACCGGCACGGCCGTCATCTGGCGAATGACGTCTTGGATTTGCTCCGACACGGTTTCCGGTGCCGCGCTGGTGCGGATCACCCAGCCCATTGGCCCCGAGCCTTGCATCAGCGCGTTCAACGGGTCCGGCATCTGTGCGAAGGGAAGATACATGATCGGGCCCGGGTCTTGCGCGATGCTGCCGTTGCGTATGTCGCCGACAACGCCGATGATCTGACGCACGGGCTCCGTGGCGAGCTCCTTCATATTGGCGGCGCCCCCGCCCATCAAGATGCGATCCGCGAGCGGGTCGCCGCCGTTGGGCCAAAATTGGTCCGCCATGGCCTGGTTGATGATCATGACCGGCGGCCCTGTCGCCGTGTCGGTGTCGTTGAACGCACGACCGCGCACCACGGGAATTTCGAACGTATCGAAAAACCCCGGCACGCTCACGTGGACGCCGCCGTTCCCCGTGAACGGGCCTTCGTTCGTTCTTCCCACGACATTGAACGGCAACCCGTAGCCTCCTTGCAGCGGCACGCAGCACGTCATCGATGCGGCCGCAACGCCGGGGATCTGGCGAATGCGCTCGAGCACCAACCGAGCCGTTTGATCGACGGCTTCGGCCGTCCGGTACTGCGGCCCCGACAGCGAGGTGCTCATGACAAGCACGTTCTCGGTGGTGTAGCCGGGATCGACGGTGCCGAGCGCCACGGATGTGCGAATCAAGAGCGACGCACCGACGAGCAGCACCACGGCGAGGCTCACCTCCACGAGCACGAGCGCAGAACGCGTCTTGTTCTGCCGAAAGCCGCTCCCTGAGCGCCCGCTCGAATCCTTGATCACGGCATTCAAGTCAGCTCGCGACGCGATGAGCGCGGGGATCAGCCCGAAGAGGATGCCGGTCATGATCGACAGCGCAATTGTGAACAGCACCACGCGCCAATCCATGCCGAGCAGCGAGCCAGCCTGCCCAAGGCGCGGCAAGCCGGCCGTGCTCACGGTCAACAAAGCGCGCATGCCGATGAAGCCCGCGAGCAGACCGAGCGCGCCGCCCGCCAGCGACAGCATGAGACTCTCGGTCAAGAGCTGCCGCATGATGCGCCAGCGCCCCGCGCCGAGCGCAACGCGCACGGCCAGCTCGCGGCGCCGCCCCGTCGCCCGCACCAAGAGCAAGTTCGCGACGTTCGCACACGCAATCAATAACACGAAGCCCACGGCGCCGAGCGCCACGAGCAGCGCCGGGCGCGCCTGGCGCACGAGCGATTCCTGGAGCGTGATGGCGCTGAAACCGACGCTCTCCGGCATCGCCAGTGCAGAGTAACGCTCGCGATAGGCGGCCGCCGAAGCGAGCAGCCGCGCCTGCGCCTGCTCGAGCGTGACACCTGGCTTCAGGCGCCCCACCGTCGAAAAATAGTGGCCCTGGTCCGTCGTATTGGGATCGAGTTGGAACGGCACCCACACCTCGGGCGCGGCGCCGAAATCTCTTACGTCGAACTCGCGCGCCACGACGCCGACGACCGTGTACGGATAGCCGGACAGCGTAATGCGCTTGCCGACGACGTCGGGATCGCTGGCCATGCGCTGGGTCCAGAAGTTGTAGCTCAAGACCACGGTGTAGCCCGCGTTCGGCAGATCCTCCTCGGCCGTGAACCAACGTCCCATCAGGAGCGGCGGGCGGTAAGCGCCGAAGTATTCCGCGCTCGTTTGCGCTGCGCGAATCGCCTCGGGCAGATCGCCTTGCTCGAGATTCAACTCGATGTTGCGGCCGGCGGCCACGTGCTCTAGCACGTCGGTCTGCGCGCGCCAGTGCATGTACTTGGCCGGCGACGACGCCGGGCCCGTGGGCGCGCCGTTGTTGGCGTTCATCAATTGCACGAGCGCGTCGGGCTCCGGGAACGGCACGGGCTTCAGCAGCACGGCGTTGAGGACGGAAAAGATCGCGATGTTCACGCCGATGCCGAGCGTGAGCGCCGCGAGCGCCGTTGCCGTGAACAGCTTGCTCTCGCGGAACATGCGCCAGGCGTGTTTGATGTCTTTACGGAGTGTTTCCATCGACTCACTCCTCGCGCAGTGCGCGAATCGGATCCACGCGTGCCGCGCGACGCGCGGGTAACCAGCTCGCGACGAACGCGCACGCAATCATCACGAGCGGAGCCGCGAGCAGTGCGACGGGATCCGCGGCGCTCGTAAGCCCCAGAAACGACTCCACTGCGCGGCCGGCAACGAGCGAAAGCACGAAGCCGATCATAAGCCCGATCGCGACCACCTTCATGCTACCTTCGAGCACCATCCGCACCACGGCGTTGCGCCCGGCTCCGAGCGCCATACGAATGCCGATCTCGCGCGTGCGCTGGCTCACGGCGTACGCGACCACGCCGTACAAACCGACGGCCGCGAGCAACAGCGCAAGCCCGGCGCAGCCGCCGAGCAGCGTGGCGGCGACGCGCTGCGGAAACGTGGCGAACGCCGTTGCGCTGCGCATACTCGCGAGCCTGACGATCGGCAGCTGGCCATCGACTGCGCGGATCTCGCTGCGCAATAGCGGGAGAAACGCTTCCGGATCTCGTGCAACACGCACGTGCAGCGTCATCTCGCCGTACTGCTGAAGGAACGGTCGATACACGTATGGCAGCGGCGCTTCCGTGAGCGACTGATACTTGCCGTTGCGTGCGACGCCGATGATCTCGATCGACGTAGCGCCGGCGAAGAACGTGAGCCGTTTGCCGATGGCATCCTCGCCCGGCCAGAAGCGCTCGGCGAAAGCTTCGTTGACGACGGCCACCTGCGGCGCACCTTCGCGATCGGCGGCCGTGAAGCCGCGGCCGCGCACCAGCGGCACACCCATCACTTCGAAATACTCAGGCCCTACTACGTTGCCGTGAAATTCCATGTCTTCGCCGGGCCGCGGCTCGTACCCTTCCACGCCGGTGCCGTTGCGGCCGCTGTCGCCCGACAACGGCACTCTCTGCGCCAACGTGGCGGCGCGCACATCCGGCAAGCGCGCGATGCGTTCGGTGAGCTGTGTGTAGAACGCTCGGGCGCGCGGCTGCGTATAGCCCTGCGTTCCAAGATCGAATGACGCGATCGCGACGTTGTCCGCATCGAAGCCGGGATCCACCGTAGCCGCTTGTTGCAAGCTGCGGAGGAACAGCCCGGCACAAACGAGTAGAACCAGCGATACGGCCACTTGCCCAGCGATCAGAGCGCCGCGCAAGCCGAAGCGCCCTGTTCGGGCGGCCGCGAGCGCGCCGTCCTTCAACGCCGCCGAGGCGCCGAGCCGCGTGAGGTTAAGGGCCGGCGCCAGCCCGAAGAGCAACGCGGCGGCGGTCGCAGCCGCGAGCGCGAATCCAAGCACGCGCCAATCGACGCCGACGTCGAGTGCCAGGTCGCCGGGCGGCCGGTACTGCGCCAGCAGACCGGCGGCGGCATACGTCACCAGGATCGCGCCTGCGCAGCCGAGCGCCGCGAGCGCGATGCTCTCCGTCATGAGTTGCCGCACGAGCCGCGCGCGCGACGCGCCGAGCGAAACCCGGATCGCAACGTCGCGGACGCGCGCTGCGCCGCGCGCGAGCAGCAAGTTCGCCACGTTCGTGCAGCAGATCAGCAACACGAGCGCGAAGCCCGCTAGCAGCACGCCCAAAAAGCCGACGACGGCACCGCGGAGCTCCGGCAGCACGCGTGACTGGCTTTCAGGAAGGATCGTGATCGTGCGGCCGCGACGCGCGACATCGCGCCATTCGTCGGGATACTCGGCCAGCAGCTGGTTCGCGACCACGGTAAAACGCGCTCGGGCTTCATCGAGCGACACACCCGGCTGCAACCGGCCGAGCAAAAAGAACCGCCGCGAGCCGCGCTCGGCAAGCCGCTCGGGGCGACCTCCCGTGAGCGTCTCGAGGGGCACCCACGCGTCGACGTCGCCGAAGATGCGTTGGCTGCCGGCAAAGCCCTCGGGCGCAATACCTACGACCGTGAAGGTACCGTCGTTGATGCGAACGGTGCGCCCTACCGCGGCTGGATCCGCACCAAAGCGAGTGCGCCACAGCGTGTAGCCAAGAACGACGAGCGGCGTGCGATCCTCGATCTCGCTCGCGACGAGCAATCGGCCGTGCGCGGCGCGCACACCGAGCACGTCGAAGTAGTTCGGAGTAATTTGCTCGATCCTGAGACGAACGGTGTCGTCGGCCTGCACGAGGTTCCCAGGCACCGGCCCGTACGCCGCGACGTCGGCCAAGACGTCGCGCTGCTCGCGAAAGGCTTCGTAGTCGGGGTACGACGACGCGCCGTACGGCGGCCCGCTAAAGTCGCTGGTCCAGATCGAGACCACGCGCTCCGGATCCATCACGTGCGCCGGCGGCCGTAGCAGCAGCTCGTTGACGACACTGAAGATCGCCGTGTTGGCGCCGATGCCGATGGCGAGCGTGAGCACGGCGACAGCCGTGAAACCCGGTGAGCGCGTCAACTGCCGCAGCGCGTAGCGCAGATCGCGAAACCAGCTCCCCGCCATGAGAGTCACCTCGTTTGCCGGTTTTACTCTTCCCGCAGCGCCGTGAGCGGATCGATGCGCGCAGCGCGGCGCGCCGGCAACCAGCTCGCGACGAGCGCGGCACCGCCCAGGCCGACAACCGTGAGCGCGAGCACCATGAAATCGAACGCACCGACTCTGTCGAGCTGCGATGCCAGCACGCGGCCGCCAGCGAGCGCCCCGGCGACGCCTACGACGAGCCCAATCGCGATGAGCTTACCGCCTTGCTCGAGGATCATGCGGCCAATGTGGTCGGCACGCGCGCCGAGCGCCATGCGCACGCCGATCTCGTTCACGCGCTGGCTCACGGCCCACGCGAGCACCGCGTAAATGCCGAGCACCGCGAGCACGAACGCCACGCCGGCGAAGACGAGCGTCAGCACCATCGGTGTGCGCTGCGAGCCGAGCGAGCTCGACACGCGCTGCTCCATGGTTTGCGTGTCATACAAGGCGACCTCGGGATCAAGCGCTGCGATGGCGGCCGTAACGGCGCCCGCGAGCCGCTCGGGCGGCACGACGGTGCGCAATGTAAACACGGTCGAGGCCCTGGGCCGCTGCTCATAGTGCCAGTACACCGTCTCCTTGCTCGGCGTTTCCGCAAGGCTGCCCTGCTTGACGGGCGGAACGACGCCGATGACGGTGTACCAGCGATCGGGAAACTCGGTCTCCGCCATGCGGAGCCGCTGACCGAGCGCGCCGCCGTTCGGCCAAAATTTTTGGGCCACGTTCTCATCGACGATGACGACGGGCTCGGCCTCGTGCGCCGCGAAGTTGCGCCCGGCAACCACCGGGACGCCGAGCGCGCGCAAATAGCCGTCGTCGATCGCGTAGTGCTGCGCGTGCGGCGGCGCGCCGCCTTGCGACGCGACGTAACCCTCGATGACGACCGATCCTTGATCGGTGGTAGACGTGAACGGCAGGATCGACGTGACACCGACCTCGGCGACCCCCGGCAACGCGCGCAACGCTTCGAGCGCTTGTTGCTGAAAGCGCGGCCAGGACTCGCGCGTCGCGTAGCGCGGCCCGCCGAGCGTGGTGCGAGCGGTCCACACACTGCCGGCGCTAAAGCCCGGCCCCTCGGCCAGCAGTCCGTAAAAACTCTTCGTGAGCAGCCCGGCACCGACGAGCAAAACGACGCTCATCGCAAGCTGCGCGACGACGAGCGTGCCGCGCCAGCGCTGCGCGCCGCGGCCGCTTCCGCCCTGGCGGCCGGCCTCGCGGATCACGCCGGTTAGGTCCTCGCGCAACAGCGCGAGCACGGGCGGCAAACCCGCCACAGCAGCCGCGATCACGGCCGCGCCCAGCGTGTAGGCGAGCGCCGTCGCATCGAGCGCGAACCGAAGACCTAAGTTCGAGCGATCGAGGCCGAGTGCGCGCACGAGCTCGAGCCCGCCCGCCGCGACGGCGAGGCCGAGCGCGCCACCCGCGAGCGCGAGCAGCAACGATTCGACGAGCACCATGCGCATGAGCCGCTCGGCGCCGGCGCCGAGTGCCGAGCGCACGGCAAGCTCCTTGCGCCGCGACGTGACGCGCGTCAGTTGCAGGTTCGCGAGGTTCGCGCAGGCAATCAGCAGCACGACCACCACGATCGCTTGCAGCACGCCGAGCACATTCCCGAGGCTGCCGATCATGAGCTCGCGCAGCGGTTGCGCCCGGCCGGTGAAGCCGGCTTCCGTGATGGCGTCGGCGGACAAGCGCCCCTCCGCAACGTTGCGCCGCACGATGCTGTCGAGCTCGCCATTCAACCCTTCGACGGTCGCGCCAGGCGCCAATCGGCCGATACTGTTCGAGAACTGGTTACCGCGCGCCGCGTCGCTGCGCTGGTCGGCCGTGAACGCGAACGGCACGTACGCGTCGACGCCGCGATCGAGAAACCCGAACCCGTCGGGCATCACGCCGACGACGCGATAGGAGTCGCCGTCGAGCTGAATATCCGTGCCGACGATGTCCGCACGCGCCCCGAAGCGCGTGTTCCACAGCCGGTGACTCAAGACAACGGCCCGTTCATTGCCGAGCGTCTCTTCGTCGGCCGTGAACGTGCGCCCCAGCGCCGGCCCAGCACGCAGCACCTCGAACAGCGACGCCGACGCGCGCGCAACACGCAAGCGCTGCGGTGGCCCGTCGCCGGCGAGCGTGAGAGGCTGCTCCGTGAAAATCGCCAGACTTTCGAGTGAAGGCGCCTGCTCGCGCCGGTCAAGGTAATCGGGAATCGACGTACCCGCGTTCGCCATGCCTACTTTCGGGTACGAGTCATAAACCATGACCAGGCGATCGCCGTCGGGGTACGGCAGCGGCCGCAAGAACAAGCCGTTGAATACGCTGAACACGGTGGTGTTCGCGCCGATGGCGACGGCAAGCACGGCGATCGATGCGAATGCGTAAAGCGGGCGGCTCGCGAGCGCGCGAAGCGCGTAGCCTAAGTCTTGCAGAAGCCCAGCTGCGGTCATTTCGGGACGGCCTTGTACAGCACCTGCACTATCGTGGTGCGAAATCCGCCACGTGAGGGATTCCTTGAACGCGGATTGTTCACGTCCACGCCCTACTCCGCGGCCAGAGACTCGGCGGGATCGACTGCTGACGCCCGCCGCGCCGGCACGTAACTCGCGAGCGCGGCGACGCCGATGAGCCCCGCCGCAACAGCCGCGTACGTGAGCGGATCCACGGCCTGCACCTCGTAGAGCAACGACGTCATGAGCCGCGCGACGCCAGCGGCCGCCACGAGGCCTATGCCCACGCCGATACCTGCCAGCACCACGCCTTGGCGCACGATGCGCGCTTGGACGTCACTCGATTGCGCGCCGAGCGCGAAGCGAATTGCGATCTCCCGGCGCCGCGTCGACACCACGTACGACAACACACCGTAAAGTCCGACCACACCGAGCACGAGCGCGGCACCTGCCGCGGCGATGAGCATCACCAGCGTAAACGACGTACGGGCGAGCGACCGGTCGTGGAAATTCTGCATGGTGCGCACGGAGGCGATCGGCAGATCCGGGTTCACGGACCAGACGGCCCGCTCGATCTGCCGCGCGAGCGCGGGCGTGCCCGCGAGCGGGCTACGCACGGCGAACGCCACACCGCGCTGGATGAAGAGCGGCGTTTGGAAGGGAAAAAAGTCCGCCATCATCGAAGGCCAATAGACCGTAGGCGGCGGCTCGCTCTCGAGCCCCTGGCTGCGGACGTCGTCCACGACGCCGACGATCTCGCGCAACGCGCCGCCTTGCGCCCCACGAATTCGCCGACCGAGCGCCGCTTCGGGCGACCCGAAGATCTCGCGCGCGAGGCCTGCCGAAACGAGCGTCACGGAGCGCGTTTCTTCGAGATCGGCCCAGGTCAGATCTCGACCCGCGACGACGCGTATGCCCATCGTCTCGAGATAACCCGGGGACATGTAGTTGAACACGCGCAGCGCGGACTCGAGCGCGGCGCTTTCACCTTCGACGCTGATGCTGTTCCAAGCCGGGTCCACCTCGTCCAACGGCAGCACACTCGTGAACGCGACCGAGGTAACGCCGGGGATCGCTTCGAGCGCTTCGACGATGGTGCGCTGCTCGACGAACACGGCTCGCGACGTAAGATCCGCTGGCTGTGATGAGATGACGCGGAACGTCTGCAGCGACTCCGGCGCAATGAACCCAAGCTCCACTTGCCGCAGAGCATCAAAGGTGCGGATCATGAGACCCGAGCTCACGAGCAACACGAGCGCAAGCGCGACTTGTCCCACGACGAGCGCGTTCTGAGCCCGATGCTGGTCTCGGCCGGCGCTCGTTCCGCGCGCGGCGCGCAAGCTCGTCGAAAGCCGCGCGCGCGCGACGCGCAGCACCGGCACGACGCTGATCACAGCGCCCACAGCCGACGTCACGATGCATGCAAACGCGAACGAGCGCGCGTCGAGCGCGATCTCTGCGAGGCGCGGAAGCTGTTGTGGCGAAAGCGCGAGCATGACTTGAAGCGCGCCATACGCCAGCATGATGCCGGCGACGCCCGCCAGGGCGGCCAACAGCAAGCTTTCGGCCAGCATCGCGCGCGCGATACGCCACGAGCCTGCGCCGAGTGCGGCGCGCACCTCGAGCTCGCGCGCCCTATTCTCGCCGCGCACGAGCAGCAGATTCGTCACGTTCGCGCTCGCGATCGCCAGCACGATTGCCATCATCGCCAGCACCACCCACAGCGAATCGCCGACAGTGCCGATGACATCGGCCTTCAGCGGCTTGAGCGCCGGGGCCACGCGCCAAGTATCGAGATACACCCCGCGTGCACTCTGGCCGCCCGGGAACGGGAACATGTCGATCCAGATCGGCAACATGCGCTCGATGTCCGCGCCGGCCTGCTCGAGTGTGACGCCGGCTCTAAGGCGCGCGACCCCGTTGGCCCAAAACGGCGGCGGGATCAAAGTGGACCGGTCGAACCGGGAAGCCCCGATGAGGTCCGCTTCTGCATCTCCGAAACGGAATCCGCGCGGCATCACGCCGACGATCTCGGTAAGCACGGAATCGATTTCGAGCTGCTGCCCCACTACGTTCGGATCGCCGCCGAAACGCGCTTGCCAGTACCCGTAGCTCAGCATCGCGACCGCCGGCCCACTGGGAGCCTCGTCGCGCTCGTCGATCCAGCGGCCAAGCAGCGGCGGCACGCCGAATGCTGCAAGCGCTTGGCCCGTCACGAGCACGCGGTCAACTTGCTCGGGCTCAGCTCGTCCCGTCACGTTGGCGACACCGAGCCCCCAGAGCCCGACGTTGTCGAAAGACCGGTTGTTCTCGCGGTATGCGACGAGCATCGACGTGGACATCTGGAGCCCGCCGGCAACGGCCGTGAGGCCTGGCGCTCCCGGCGCGTCGTGCCACACCGCGACGAGCCTGTCTGAATCGGGATACGGCAGCGGCTTCAGCAGCACACCGTCGACGACGCTGAACACGGCCGTCGTCGCGCCGATGCCGATGGCGAGCGTGGCGACCGCGACGATCGTGAACGACTTGCTGCGCAGCAGCCCGCGCGCCGCCTGGCGCAGGTCACGAATGGTCATGTCCCACCACATGCTCGCTACTCCGTCTGAAGAACGCCCGCCGGATCGACGCGCGCCGCCCGGCGCGCCGGCACGTACGCGGCCAACAGCGCCACCGCGAGCAAAACCAAAGGCACGGCGACGAACACGCGCCAGTCGAGCGTGCTGACGCCGTAGAGCTCGCTCGCGAGCACGCGGCCCGTGGCCGCCGCTACCGCCACGCCGATCGCGATCCCGGCAAACCCGAGCCACGCGGCACGCGCGACTACGCCGCGCACGATGCGCCGCTGCGAGGCGCCGAGCGCGGCGCGCACCGCAATCTCGCCGCCGCGCTGAGCGACGGAGTACGACATCAGGCCGTAAACGCCCACGGCCGCGAGCGCGAGCGCCACGGCGCCGAACACCGCGAACAGCGACATGCCGAGGCGCTCGCGCGCCAGCGACACGCGCAGGATCTGCGAATAGAGCTCGAACTCCGCGGGCATCGGCCGCAGCGCCGCGATCTCGGCGCGAATCGCGGTTATGACGGCGCTCGGATCGTCGCTCGTCGTTCTAACGATCAAGTTCGTGCGGCGCAGCATGAACTGCTCGTTCGAGAAATAGATCGACGGCTCGGGCGCGGCGCCGAGCGCCGTGTACTTCGCGTCGGCCACCACGCCGACGATCTCGAATCCATCGGGAACGAGCTCGCCGTACTGGAAGCCGAAGTCGGTCATGCGGAACGGGTTCACCGGCAGCGTCAACGAGCGGCCCACTGCCTGGCCGCCGGTCAAGTAGCGGCGCACGAAGGTCTCGTTGACGAGCGCGACACCGGGGCCGTCGCGCCGATCGTTGGCATCGAACGCTCGGCCTTCGACGACGGGTATACCCATCGAGGAGAAGAAGCTCGAGCTGACGCTGCGCTGCCTGGCCTGCATCTGACTCACGGTGACGTCCGGCGCAGCTTCGCCGTCGATGCGAAACGCCACGGCGTTGTCCCATTGCTGGCTGCTCAGCGGCACCGACGAGCTCACGCTCACGGATTCCACTCCGTTCAACGCCCGCACGCGGCCTTCGAGCTCGCGAAAGAAATCGCCGATCAAACGATAGCTGCCCTCGAAGCGCGGCGGCTCGCCGGCCACAGCGGGCGGTTGCTGGAAGACCACCTGAATTGCTTCGCCGGGAACGTTGATGAACACCGATAGCGTGCGCTCGGTGCGAAAGCCCGGATCGGTGGTGACCAGATTGGTATAACTGCGAACCAGGAGCCCGGCGCCGATGACGAGCACCACCGCGAGCGCAATCTCGGCCACGACCAGGCCACTAAAGAGCCGTTGCTGCGCGCGTCCCGTCGCGTGGCCGCGCCCGCCGTCGTTGACGAGCGCGCGGAGGTCCACGCGCGCGAGCCGCCACGCCGGCGCGATGCCGAACAGAAAGCCCGTGACGAGCGTGGCCGCGGCCGCAAACACGAGCACTCTGCCGTCGAGCGGCACGGAGTCGAGACGCGGCAGGTCGGCGGGGCCCAAGCCCAGCAGCAAGCGAATCCCCACGACGCCTACCACGAGCCCGGCGATGCCGCCCAGCGCGGACAGCACGAGACTCTCGCCGAGCAATCGCCCAAAGATCCGCCAGCGCGGCGCCCCGAGCGCCGTGCGCACGGCGAGCTCGCGCGTGCGCGTTGCGCCGCGGGCGAGCAACAGGTTGGCGACGTTGATGCACGCGATCAGGAGCAGCACGGCCGTCGCTCCGAACAGCAGCAGCACCGTGGGGCGTAACGTGCCGACCACGTTCTCGAGCAGCGGCTGAATCGCGAATTGCACCGGCCGGCCCGTGGCTGCATCTGGACCCAAGTCGTTGCCCAGCACCGCGAGCTGTTGCTCGAGCGCCGGCGTCGTCGCCTCGGGCTTGAGCCGCAGATAGCTCGAGTAACCGCGCAAGTTCGCGTAGGCGGGCCCAAGCTGCATCAACGTCCAGTAGGCGGCGTTGCCGGGGAAGTCGAAGCCTTCGGGCGTCACTCCAACGACGGGACGAACGCCGTTCTCCACGCGAATCGACTTGCCGAGGATATCGGGGTCCGACGCGAACACGTCGCGCCACGTGGCGTACGAAATCACAACCGGGCCCTGCGGCTCGCCGCGCTCGAACCCTCGCCCTATCGCCATCGGCATGTTGAACACGTCGAAGAACTGATCCGTCACGCCGTAACGGCCCATGTTGTAGTCGACCTCGTCGTTACCCCGGATGCGGCCTTCGGTGTAGAACGCGAGCGCCGCGGCCGCGAGCGACGGGTGATCGTCGTAGAGCGTGGGCATGTCGCGCGGCGCGACGGGACCCGTGGGCGAGCCGTCCTCTGCGCGCGTGTTGAGAACGAAGATGCGGTCGGCGTTGGGGTACGGCAGCGGGCGGAACAGCACGGCGTTCGCCACACTGAAGATGCCGATGGTGGCGCCGAGACCGAGCGCCAACGTGGCGACGACGACGGCCGCGAACGCGGGGCGCTTCACCAGTGAACGCAACATGCGCCCCTCTCTTTGGACGATGACCGAATCGATGCCGCTTGCGCGGCGCGACCGCGTCCGCTCAGTCTTCGGTGATCTCGACTTGCGTCGGCCGGCCGCGGCGCGCCTGCTCGGCGATGCGACGGTCTTCCTCCTCGCGCAGGCGGTTCAGCGTCTCTTCGTCGACCACGCGGCCGTCGAACATGTGGATCTTGCGATCCGCATAGTCGGCGTAGCGCGGATCGTGCGTGACGATGCAGATCGTGGCGCCGTCGGCGTGCAAGTCTGCGAGCAGCGCCATCACCTGCTCGCCGTTCTTCGAGTCCAGGTTACCCGTGGGCTCGTCGGCGAGCAGGATCGAGGGGCTACCGACCAGCGCGCGCGCCACGGCGACGCGCTGCTGCTGACCGCCCGAGAGCTGCGCCGGATAGTGGTTCAAGCGATGGGCCATGCGCACGCGCTCGAGCGCTTCCAGCACGCGCTTCTTGCGCTCGGCGGCCTTCATGCCGGCGCGGTACGTGAGCGGCAGCTCTACGTTCTCGAACACCGTGAGATCGCCGATCAGGTTGAACGCCTGGAAGATGAAGCCGATTTCCTTGTTGCGGATTTGCGCGCGCTGCGACGCGTCGAGGTTCTCGACGGGCGTGCCGTTCAGCACGTATTTTCCGCCGGACGGCGTATCGAGCAGGCCCAGGATCGAGAGCAGCGTCGACTTGCCGCAGCCGGAAGGGCCTGCAATCGATAAGTAATCTCCTTTCGTGATCTCGAAGTGCACGCCGGACAGCGCGTGCGTCTCGACCTCGTCGGTGTAAAACACCTTCTTCAGGTCGTCGAGCTGAATGAGCGGAGCGTTGACGGCGGTATCGCTGGCTAGTGCATTCATCGTTGTGTTCCTCGGGCGATTCTTGGGATGCGGTGCGGCTCAATCGCCGCGGAGTGCAGTAACAGGATCGACGAGCGCGGCGCGCCGCGCCGGCCAGTATGCGGCTGCGAGCACGACGGCCGAAAGGGCAAGAACGGCGGCCGTCGGCACGAGCGGGTCGGTGGGCGCGAGGCCGAACAGCAAGGAGCGGCTGACCCGGCCCAGCAGCAGCGCCAGGCTCACGCCGATCGCAATGCCGATGGCGGCCATCCAGCCCACCTGCTTCAGGACCATGCGGCGTACGTTCTGCGGCGCCGCGCCGAGCGCAATGCGCAGACCGATCTCGCGCAACCTCTGGACAACGCCGTACGAGAGCACACCGTAGATGCCGATGGCGGCGAGCACGACGGCCAGGGCAGCCAAGGTCGTGGCGATCGTGCTCATGAATCGGTCTAAGAACGCGTTCTCACGCGCTTGCTCCGGAACCGTGCGGAACGCGATGAGCGGCAGGTTGGCATCGTGACGGGTAAGCACCGCGGCGACCGCCGAGCGCAGCTCCGGCAATGCCAAGTTGCTGCGCAGATAGAAGCTGATCTCGCCGAGGAAGGGTGCCTGTACGCGCGGCCGGAAAACCTGCGGCGGCGCGTCCGCCTTGACCTCGCTGTATTTCGCGTCGCGCACGACGCCGACGATCTCGATGTTGAGGTTTGGGGTCGCGCCCGCACCGAAAGCCATGCGCTTGCCGACGGGGTCGTCGCCGAGCGCGAACTTTTCGACGAACCGCTCGTTGACCACGGCGACAGGCGCCCCGTCGCTCGTGGTGCGCTCAAACGCGGCGCCGCGAAGCAACGGCATCTCGAGCGTCCCGAAGAATTCCGCGCCGACGAAGTTCATCGAAACGTTGGTGTCCGTTTCGGGAGTCGTCTCGAAGCCTTCGACGCTGACGTTGGCGTTCCAGTTGCTGTTGTCGAGCAACGCGACACTCGACGCGCCGGCGGCCGTGACGCCTGGGATCCGTGCCAGCTCATCCTCGAGACGCGTGAATAGCGCTGCCGACTGCGCCGGGTCGTAACCGTTGCGCTCCGGCGCGATCGTGAAGACCGTGAGCGACTCGGCGCGAAAGCCGAGATCCACGCGCGTGACGTTGGCGAGGCTCTGTGCGAACCACCCCGCAAGCACGAGCAGCGCCGTCGATAATGCGATCTGCGCGGTGGTCAGAGTAGCGCGAAAACCCGCCGCAGCCTTACCGCCGGTCTGCCGCGTGCCTTGCGATTGCTGTGCCGGATTCACGTCGGACCGAATGAGCTTGAGCGCCGGTACCAAACCGAACACGAGCGCCGCAACGATTGCCAAGCCAAGGGTGCCTGCAATGGCCGTGCCGCCGAAAGCCAATTCGAACGTAGACAATTCGGACGCCGGCATCAAAGTACGAATGCCGCGCAAGGCCGCCAATGTGAGAGGCGCGCTCACCAGCGCCGCAGCGGCCGCCAGAAGGAGCGTTTCGATGAGCAACAGAGAAAGCAATCGGCGCCGCGAGGCTCCGAGCGCGGCGCGCACGGCGATCTCGCCGATCCGCGTCGAGCCGCGCGCGAGCATCAGGTTCGCGATATTGACGCAGGCGATGAGCAGCACGAGCGCCGTCGAGACGAGCAGGATCGCGAGCTCCGTGCGCGCGTTGTCGTCGATCCTGCTTTGGCCTCTGTCGCCCGGCGTCAGCACGACGGTCCTGGCGCGAAACGCGTCGAGCTGTTGCTCGCTGAAACCCGTGAAGAGCGGCGCGTCCACCTCGTTGATGATGGACCGGTAGGGCACGTTGATCGCCGCGGCCGCTTGCGTTCTGGAGATGCCCGGCTTCAAGCGCGCGAACAAATAGACCCAGTAGCGCTGACGGTCCACGTGGTTCGGTACCGTGTTCGGGTTCGAGAGCCAGCGGAACGTGATCGGCGCGAACGCGAGCGGGCGCTCGCCGACGGTCGTGCCGGAGAAGCCCCTTGGTGCCACGCCGACGATCGTCAGCGGTTTGCCGTTGACGACGAGACTCCGGCCCACGACGGCGGGATCGGCGTCGAACGACGACTGCCAGTAAGCATGGGTCAGCAC
>CAMPKU010000096.1 GCA_946887385.1 uncultured Gammaproteobacteria bacterium | reverse complement strand
CGCCACGGCCGCCGCGGGCGCTTTGCGAAGAGGGCTCGGCCGGCAGGCTGCGCTTTTTTGGGACGCCGTGAACACGCGCTGGCAGAACTGGGTTATCGGCTACGGGCCGGAGCTGCAACGAGCGCTGCTCGAGTCGCTCGGCTTCGATAACTTGCGGCGGGCGCCGCGGTACGCCGTGTTGCTCGGCCTCGCCGTGGCAGCCACGGTGTTGCTGCTGCTTGCGCTTCGCCTGTACTTGTCATGGCGGCAGCGGCGGCACACCCCGGTCGATTCGGCCGCGCGCTATTTCGCGGCCTTCATGCGGCAACTGAAACGGCTCGACGGGCCGGTCCGCGCGCCGAGCGAAGGGCCGCGGGCCTACGCCGAGCGCGCGTGCCACGCCTTGCCCGATCTCGCCGGCGACATCCGCGGCGTGGCGGATCTTTATGTTCGCGCCCGGTACGAGCCCGACGCCGACGGGGCGGCCTTGGCGGGGCTCGCGGCGGCGGTGGCGGCGTTCCGCCGTGCGCGCGCGCCTGCGCTCAACTCGTAGCGCTCAACTCGCGCGTCGTGAAGAACTGAATTTTCGGCCAGCGTTCTTGAGTGAGCGTCAAGCTCACGGTGCTGGGCGCGAGGTACACGAGCTGCCCGGCATGGTCGCGCGCGACGTTCGCCGTGAGCTTCTTCGCGAACTCCTCGAGATGCGCCTTATCGTCGCAGCGCACCCAGCGCGCCGCTACGACGCCCACGTTCTCGAAGACCGCTTCCACGCCGTACTCGTCACGCAGCCGGTAGGCGGCAACCTCGAACTGCAGCGGGCCCACGGCGCCCAAGATCATGTCGTTGCCGATCAGCGGCCGGAAGAGCTGCGTGGCGCCCTCCTCGCACAGTTGCGCGAGACCTTTCTGTAGGGCTTTCAGCTTTAAGGGATCGCGAAGCTGCGCGCGCCGGAACAGCTCCGGAGCGAAGCTCGGGATGCCAGTGAACACCAGCGGCTCACCCTGCGTGAAGCTATCGCCGATGTTGATGGTGCCGTGATTGTGCAGCCCAATGATGTCGCCGGCGTACGCCTCTTCCACTTGCTGCCGGTCCGCCGCCATGAACGTGATGGCATCGCCGACCCGCACCTCGCGCATCAGACGACTATGGAACATGCGCATGCCGGGCTGATAAGTGCCCGAGCATACGCGCAAGAAGGCGATCCGGTCGCGATGCGCCGGATCCATGTTCGCCTGAATCTTGAACACGAAGCCGCTGAATGCGCTCTCACCGGGCTCCACGATGCGCGTGCGCGTAGCGCGCGGCTGCGGCGGCGGTGCAAGCGTGGCGAACGCTTCGAGCAGCTCGCGAACGCCGTAGTTGTGGATGGCCGCGCCGAAGAACACGGGCGTCTGCCGGCCGGCGAGATACGCCGCAACATCGAACGGCGGCGTGGCGCCGCGGACGAGCTCCACCTCCTCGCGCAGCGCCGCAGCCACGTCGGCGCCGATGGCCTTGTCGAGCTCGCCGCTCCCGAGCCCGTGCACCTGCTGCACTTGCGGCAACCGGCTGCCGTCGCGCGTCTGATACAAGTGCGCGCAGTCGCCGCGCAGATCGTAAATGCCGCGGAACTCGCGCCCCATCCCGATCGGCCACGTGAGCGGCGCGCAGGCGATATGGAGCACCGTTTCGATCTCGTCGAGCAGCTCCACGGGCAACCGCCCGTCGCGATCGAGCTTGTTGATGAAGCTGATGATCGGCGTCGTGCGCAGCCGGCAGACTTCCATGAGCTTGATCGTGCGCGCCTCGACGCCCTTCGCGGCGTCGAGCACCATCAGAGCGCTATCGACGGCCGTGAGCGTGCGGTACGTATCCTCGGAAAAATCCTCGTGGCCCGGCGTATCGAGCAGATTGATCACGGCGTTGGCGTAGGGGAACTGCATCACCGACGACGTGACCGAAATGCCGCGTTCTTGCTCGAGACGCATCCAGTCCGACCGCGCGTGGCGGCTGGCCTTGCGTCCCTTCACGGTGCCCGCCATCTGAATGGCACCGCCGAACAGCAGCAATTTCTCCGTCAACGTGGTCTTGCCCGCGTCGGGGTGCGAAATGATCGCGAACGTTCGCCTTTTCAGGTGCTCGTGCATAGAGAAACGAATGAGGAGGTCAGCGGCGGGGCGGGAGCGTGGCAGCGAGAATGACGGCGTCTTCGCGGCCGTTTTCGGCTTGATAGTAGGCCGGGCGAATGCCGACTTGCGCGAAACCCGCCGCGGCGTACAGATGCAGCGCGACCCGATTCGAGGGACGCACCTCGAGAAAGATCTTGTCGGCCTCGGCCTCGGCGGCTTTCAACATCAGCGCGTCCAAGAGCCGCTTACCGTAGCCCAGACGCTGTGCGTTCGGATGCACGCATAGATTCAAGAGGTGCGCCTCGCCGGCCGCGATCGACATCACGCCGTAGCCTGTGACGCTGCCGCCGACGTCGAGCACGACGCAGTAATAGCCGGCGAGCAGACAGTCGCGGAAGATGCCGAGGCTCCACGGATACTGGTAGGCCGCCCGCTCCACCGCCGCCACGGACTTGAGGTCCGCGGGCTGCATCAACCGTATCTCCGTGCGCGGATGGACTGCGGCGCTCATGTCGATTGGCCCAACAACTCTTTGACGAGACACAAGTCCGTCCACGCGGTGGCTTTCGCGAGGGGACTCCGAAGAAGATACGCCGGGTGATACGTGACTACCAGTGGTGTCTTGCGCTCACCGTACGTCATGGCGCGGCCGCGCAGCTTGCCGATCGGCGCATCGGTTTGCAGCAGCCATTGCGCCGATATCCGGCCCACGGCCAGCAAGACTTTGGGCTGCACCAGCTCGATTTGTTGCGACAGGAACGGTGTGCAGGTGGCCGACTCCTCGGGCTGCGGGTCGCGGTTGCCCGGCGGCCGGCACTTCAGGATGTTGGCGATGTACACCTCGGAGCGCGGCAGGCCGATCGCGCGCAGCATCGCGTTCAAGAGCTGCCCAGCGCGGCCCACGAACGGCTCGCCCTGCAAATCCTCGTCGGCGCCGGGCGCCTCGCCGATCACGAAGAGCTGCGCATCGCGCTTACCCACACCGAATACCGTTTGCGTTCGGCCGCGGTGCAGCGCGCAGCGTGTGCAGGCGCGCACCGTTGCGGCGAGCTCGGACCAAGCATCGACGCCGGCGGCGTCGGGCGCGGCGGCCGGGGCGCCCGCGTCTCGCGGCTGCGCAGCCGTGCGCGTGCGCAGCTGCCACACCGGAATGCCGATCTCGGCCAGATAGCGGGCGCGCGCCGCCGTCACGGTACCACCGCATCGTGGCGCCGGTGACGGCGATGCCAAAACCACGACCCCGGGCCCGAAGCCGCGTAGACGGTGAACAACAGGAAGATCGTTACGGGCGGCTCGATCGCGATGAAAATGATGACGAGCGGGATCAACAGCAGTTGCGCGAAACGCACGCGCCTGCCGGGATTCACGTCTTTGAAGCTCATGTACGCGAAGCGCGACATCATCAGAAGGCCCGTGACCGCCGTGATCGTGATGCCGGCAACCAGCGCCACGAGGCCGTCGAACCCCTCGTACGATGTGGCAAGCCAAATCATCGAGGCGACGCCGGCGGCGGCGGCCGGGCTCGCGAGGCCCTGAAAAAACCGGCGGTCCTGCGCCACGTTGCTGTTGAACCGCGCCAGCCGAAACGCCGCGGCCGCCACGTACAAAAACGCCGCGAGCCAACCGAGCCGGCCCCAGACCATGCCGAATTCGGCGAGGCGCTCCACGCCCCATTGGTAGACCACGATCGCCGGCGCCAGGCCGAACGACACCATGTCTGCGAGGCTATCGAATTCCTTGCCGAACTCACTGGCCGTGCTCGTCAAGCGCGCGACTCGGCCGTCGAGGCCGTCGAGCAGCATTGCCGCGAAGATGGCCCACGCCGCCGCGGTGAAATTGCCGTCGATCGAGGCCACGATCGAGTAGAAGCCCGCGAACAACCCGCCCGTGGTGACCAGGTTCGGGAGGAGATAAATCCCCTTGCGGCGGGTATTGCCGTGCCGGCCATCCACTACGATTTTCGTTCCTGCTCGAGATTTGCGGCCAATGTACCTGACTCATAGGGCCCTGAACACGGCGCTCCTAGGCAACTGCGCCGGCGCGCGCCGTTGTGATCGGCGTCGCGGGCAAGCACAATCGCTGCGCGCATGATTCCGCCGGTGGATACCGCCTCGCCCATGACCCTGCTTCGTTCGCTGCCGCGTCTCATGTTGACACTCGTGGTGGCGGCTGCCGCCCTCGGGGCGCACGCGCAACGCCCGAGCGACGCACGCGCGGGTCCGGATCCCGATCTGCGCAACATACTCGTGGCCGCGATCGCCGACGCCGACAGCTTCGGCGACCGCTTCGATGCCGAAGTGTGGCTAACCGTCATGTCACGCCGGCTCGCGCGCCAAGTGCCCGACGCGGAAGAGCGGCTGCACATCCTGAAGACCGTGCACCGTCAGGCCATGCTGGCGGGCGTGGAGCCCGAGCTGGTGCTCGCCGTGATCGACGTAGAGAGCAACTTCGATCGCTTTGCGATCTCGTCTGCGTCGGCGCTCGGGCTGATGCAGGTGATGCCGTTCTGGGTTCCCGAGCTGGGCTACCAGGACAAGAACCAGCTCTTCGACATCGAGATCAACGTGCTGCTCGGCTGCCGCATCTTGAAGTACTACCTCGACAGGGAGCGTGGCGACCTCGTGCGCGGTCTCGCGCGCTACAACGGCAGCGTCGGCAAACGCTGGTATGCGGACCGCGTGATCGAGCGGCTACGCACGAAGTGGTTCCAGCACTAGCGCGTCACCCCGTCACCACGAACCCGGCCGGCACCTCAGCCGTCCATTCTTCGAGTTGCACCGCGTCGACGCGAGCCGCGGGCGGCCCTTGCCAGAGCCAGGCGGCGAGCGCGGCCACCGCGTCCGGCGGACCGGCCGCAACCACCTCGACGCGCCCGTCCGGACGATTTCGCACCCAACCCTGGAGCCGCAGCCGCTCGGCCTGCTGCACGGTGGCGGCGCGGTAGAAGACGCCCTGCACGCGGCCCGCAACGAGGCAGCGGATGGCTTGCCGCTCGCTCACGCGTCAATCGTCGGCATCGGACCCGCGTGTGGAGCGTAGGGCGAGCACGGCGCGGTTTTTCGCCCGCACCGCATTCATGCGCGCGGGGCCGTAAGCCTGCTCTTGAATCTGGCGCTCGGCTTCCTCGAGAAAACGCCGGGCCTCGGCCAGCGTATCGGCCGCGACTCGCTCGGCGTTGGCCTGCTCGGCCGCACTGATGGCCTGCCGAGCATCGCTCATCTCCTGCACCGGCGGCGCAGAGACACAACCGGCGGCCGACAACGCGCCGACCGTCATGAGTACGCGGAGCACACTGTAATTCTTGTAGTTCAATGAACCGACGCCGCCGGGAACCGTACGCGCCGCCGCCGAAAGCGTCAAGCCGCAACACGGTTCTCGCCGGAACGGCCTTTCCTTACACTGGCGCCGATGAAGGCCAAAATTTACCACAATCCTCGTTGTAGCAAATCGCGCGCCACGCTGGCGCTCCTCACCGAACGCGGCGTCGATTTCGACGTCGTCGACTACTTGGCCACACCGCCTTCGCAGGCCACGCTGCGCGATCTCATGCGCAAGCTCGGCGCGCCGGCGCTCGCGATGGTGCGCACCGGCGAGCCCGAGTTTCGCCCCTATGCGGGGCGCGAGCTCAGCGACGACGAGATCGTCGAGCTGCTCGCGGCGCAGCCTCGGCTGCTCGAGCGTCCCATCGTCGAGCTCGGTTCCGAAGCGCGCATCGGGCGGCCGCCCGAGCGCGTGCTCGAACTATTCGAATGACCGAAGTCACAGTGCTCGTGCTCTATTACTCGCGGGGCGGGCGCACCGCAGCGCTGGCGCGCCAAGCTGCGCGCGGCGTCGAGAGCGCCGGGGCCGCCGCGCTGCTGCGCACCGTGCCGCCCGTGACCGCCGCGACGGCGGCCAACCTGCCGGCCGTGCCCGCGGACGGGCCGCCGTACGCGGAGCTCGACGATCTGAAGAACGCCGACGCGCTGCTGCTCGGTAGCCCCACGCGCTTCGGCAACATGGCGGCGCCGCTGAAACATTTTCTCGACTCCACGAGCGAGCTGTGGCTCGCGGGTCACCTGGCCGACAAGCCCGCAGGCGTGTTCACCTCGAGCTCGTCGGCTCATGGCGGCCAGGAGAGCACGCTGCTCAGCATGCAGCTGCCGTTGCTGCATCACGGCATGCTGATCGTGGGCGTGCCCTACACCGAGCCCGCGCTCTTCGAAACGCGCACCGGGGGCTCGCCGTACGGCGCCACGCACGTGGCCGCGCCGTGGAACACGGCGCTATCGGCCGACGAGTCCACGGTTGCGCGCGCGCTCGGCGCCCGTGTGGCGCGGCTCGCGTTGGCTCTCAAGCGAGCACGTTGACGAAAAGCAACCTATGACGTTGCTCCGCACCGTGGCCGCTTGCCAGCTGCTATTGATCGCGGCGCTCGTGGCGGCTCTCACCCCGCTCACGCCGCTGCGCCTCGCGTTCGCACTCGCGCTCGTGCTGCCGTTGTTGCTCACGCTGCCGGGGCTCGCGCAGGGGCGGCGTGCAGTGCTGCAACGCCTGGCCGTGCTGCTCGTAGCCTACATCGGCGGCGCCAGCGTCGAAGTGGTGGCGCAAGCCGGCGGTGCGCCCGCCGCCAGCGTTGCGCTGCTCGTCGCCGTGCTTCAGCTCGGGCTACTGCTCGCGCTCATTCGCCGTTCGGCTCGGAGCGCGCCAAGTGCTCGCGAATGAACGGTATCGTCAAACGGCGTTGCTCGCTGAGTGATGCCCGATCGAGGCGCCCGAGCCAGCGCGTCAGCGCGCCCATGTCTCGCTCGACGCGCTTCAGTAAGAAGTCCGCGGCGGCGGCATCGAGCGTGAGCCCGCGCGCGGCCG
Source organism: uncultured Gammaproteobacteria bacterium (assembly GCA_946887385.1). The sequence continues at coordinate 8,244 of CAMPKU010000096.1, read as the reverse complement.
CATGCAGCCGCAGCGCCGCCGCACGCTCGTCGTCGCCGAGCGGCGCCAGCCGGTAGGTAACGGCGCCCGCACCACGCGACTGCAAGTCGGCAAGCCGAAATGCACAGTGCGCCGCCGGCGCCGCAGCCGCCAGCAGCAACGCGCCGCTACGATTCAAGTACGCGTTCAAGAGCACGAACAACGGCCGCTCCCATTCGAGGTCGCCGGCCACCGCATGCACGTCGTCGATCGCGAGCAGCTCCACGTGCTCGAGGTCGGCCAGAAGCGCCGGCGACGGCGCCGGCAGAGACACATACATCGCACGGCGCTGCGCGGCCGTCGCAGCGCGACAGGCCGCTTGCAGCAAGTGGCTTTTGCCTGCGCCCTCGCCTCCCCACAGCCAGACGGTGTCGGCCTGGCCGGCCGCGAGGCTCCGAACGTGCTCCACCGCGGCCGCGTTCGCGCCGCTTACGAACGTGTCGAAGCTCGCATGGTCGGCGAGCGCCAAGGCGAGCGGTAGTTGACCCAAGGAAAGATCCTAGCGGGCGTCGTGGGCCACACGCCACGCGCGTGCGCTCCAGCGCAGCACGTACGTGAGGCCGCTCACGATGCTCGTGAAAACCACCGCGGCACCGAGCACCGTGAGCGACACGGGGGGCGGCCAAGCGAAGGCCGCCGCCGTCAACGCAAAGAACACCATGCCGAGTTGGCACGCCGTGTTCAGCTTGCTGATCGCCGACGGCTCGCCCTGCACGGGCGCGATGAACCATTGATAGCAGATGGCTCCCAGCACGATCACCACGTCGCGTGCGATGACGATGAACGTGAGCTCGAGCGGCACGAGCCCGGCATAGCTCAACGACGCAAACGCACCGATCAAGAGCAGCTTGTCCGCGGCGGGATCGAGCAGCCCGCCCAAGCGCGTGCACCAGTCGAAGCGCTTGGCGAGGAAGCCGTCGAGACCGTCCGAGGCTCCGGCCGCCACGAGAACGACGAGCGCCGCTTCGAAACGGCCCGTGACGACGAACTGCACGAGCGGCGCAACGAGCAGTATCCGCGCAATCGAAACGGCGTTCGGCAGGAACTTCAAGCTCATTGCAGGGAATTGTCTTCGACGAGCTCGAAGGTGAGCGAGCCGAGCCCTCCGAAGGCGGGCTGCAATACGCCGCCGAGCGCGAATACGCGTTCCAAGACACCTGCATCGCCGCGCGCCGCGACACGCAGACGCAGCATGCCGTCGCCGAACGACTCGACGTCGACGGTCTCGAGCACGCTTTGCCGTTCGAGATAGCTCAACACGCGGCCGTAGTCGCGCGGCGTCGACACGTTGCGCACGGTGAGCAGTGTGAGGCTGGCGCCGCCGATCGTGCCGAGCTCGGCGGCGAAACGGTCGGCCGCCACGTCGAGCCCGTCGCGCACGGCCGTCGACGGCAAATTTTGCCGCTCGATGCCGTTGACGAGCAGCCACTCCACCTCGATGCCGAACACGCCGGGCCGCACGCTGCCGATGAGCACGGCGTCCGCGCGATAGCGGGCCGATGCCGCAACGATCCGATCCTCGAATTTGCCCCATACGTCGATGAACGACACCCGGCTCAAGTCCTCGAGGTCGAGCAGCGGCCACGCGATCGGCAGACCGCGCTCGTCGGCGGCCTTCATGAGCTCCTCGCGCACCGTCGTGAGCAGCTCCGTCATCTGCGGCGTGGCTGCGGCGCCGAGATCGGTAGTGCCGTCGGCGCCGAGCAGCGCGCGGCCGCCGGCGCCGTCATCGACGGCCACCCACAACAGCGTGAGCGGCCGTTCGGGGCCCCAGAAGCGCGCGCCGAGCTCCGCCAGTGCGCGCTCGACGCGGCTGCCGTTGAACTCCACGAAGGCGCCGCGCCGATCGGTGCCGTAGGCGGTTTCCATTCCCTCCGCGGACTGAATGAGCGGCTGGAGCATGGGATCGAACGGCGCTTCGCGGCTACCCGTGACGCGAATCAGCAGCTGCGCCATCGCGGCTTGGATCGCGGCCCGGCGCTGGTTCGTCGCCGCAGGGTCCGGCGGCACGATCACGGTGTACAGGTTCTCGAACCTCGCGGCTCCGCTCGGGGCCGCCCAAAGGGCCGCGCAAGCCAATAGCGCCACCGATAGCCGACGCAGCAAAACTGACTTTGAGCGCATGCGAATGCCCACGACGAGACGAGGTCACATATTATAGCCGCCAACGTCGGTACCCCCCTTGGCGAGCTCCCTGGGATGAGACACCCGTCCACGCGCGTCGCCGTGCTGATCTCCGGTGAAGGCAGCAATCTTCAGGCGTTGATCGACGCCGAGCGTGCCGGCACGCTCGGCGCGAGCGTCGTGGCCGTCGTCAGCAACAAAGACTCTGCGCGCGGCCTTATGCGCGCTCGCGCGGCGGGCATCAGCGCCGAGCACCTTGGCGCAACGCGAGGCCAGGCGCGCGACGACTACGACGCCGCGTTGGCCGCGCTGCTCGCGCGCCACGAGCCCGACCTCATTGTGCTGGCGGGCTTCATGCGCATTCTGAGCCCCACTCTCATCGAACGATTTGCGGGGCGCATGCTCAACATCCATCCATCGCTGCTGCCGAAATTCCCGGGCCTCGACACGCACCGCCGCGTGCTCGAGGCGCGCGACGCTCACCACGGCGCCACGGTGCACTTCGTCACTGCCGATCTCGACGCGGGCCCGGCGATCATTCAGTACCGACTCCCCGTGCGTGCCGGCGACACGCCCGAATCGCTCGCGCAGCGCGTTCATGTGGGCGAGCACCTGATCCTGCCCCGCGCCGTTGCTTGGTTTGCGGCCGGCCGCTTGAGGCTCGCCGACGGCTCGGTCATGCTTGACGCGCGGGTGCTCGCGGAACCCGTGGCGATCGACGAGGAGCAGAAGAACCCGTGACTCGTTGGTGGATGGTGGCCGTCCTCGCCCTGACGGCACTCAAAGCGCATGGCGCCGAAGACGCTACCGTTGCAACCTACACGGCGTCCTATCGCGTCGAATACAAAGGCCGAGAAGCCGGCACGGCCGAGTTCGGTGTGCGCCATCTCGCCGATCGCGACGTGTACGAGTTCAGCTCGAGCGTCCGCGCCAAAGGCCTCCTCAAGCTCGCCCGCCCCAATCCGGCCGTCGAGCGCAGCCACTTTCGCGTGAGCGCCGACGGCGTTCGCCCGCTCGAGTTCTGGTACGAGGACGGCAGCCGTTCCGGGGAAGACAACTTCCACATCGTGTTCGATTGGGACCGCAGCATCGCGACCGTCGGCAATGCGGCCGGGCGCCGTGAGGTGGCGCTGCCGAGCGGCGCGCTCGACCGCGGCAGCCTTCAAGTGGCACTGATGCGCGACCTTGCGGCCACGGGCACCACGCGCGCGTATCAGCTCGCCGATGAAGATTCGGTGGCCGAATACGAGTACATGGACAACGGCACGGCCACGATGCAGACGGGCGTGGGCCCCGTCGAAACGCGAATACTCACGCAGCAGCGCGCGGGGTCGTCGCGCGAGACGTGGCTGTGGGTGGCACCGCAGCTGCGCTTCTTGCCGGTGCGCATCGAGCAACGCCGCGACGGCGAGGTACAAACCGCCTTCGAGCTGCTAAGCGTCGACGGCCTCTAGATCCGTGAGTCCGCCTCACGCGCGCGGCAGCGTGACACCCTTCTGGCCCTGATACTTGCCGCCGCGATCGGCATAGCTCGTCTCGCAGACCTCGTCCGACTCGAAGAAAATCATCTGCGCCACGCCTTCGTTCGCGTAGATCTTCGCGGGCAGCGTGGTCGTGTTCGAGAACTCGAGCGTCACGTGCCCTTCCCACTCCGGCTCCAAAGGCGTTACGTTGACGATGATGCCGCAATTGCGGACGAATACACCCGCTTCGAGCGCAAAGTTGCCTGCTTCGGGCACAGTCAGACAGTAGACGTCGTGGTCGCCTGCAGCTTCGCGGACCGCAACAACTTTGTGATTGCGCGGAGCATGAGCTCCCTTGAACTGCGCGATCACGTCCGGAAAGCGACGGAACACGGAGCGGTCGCACTGAAGAAGAGCCGCTGCGCCGCGTATTGAGCCCGTTTGATCCAACGCGGCACGCACGACCTCGGCGGTCATGTCCTTCCGCAACCGAATCCCTCGCGCGATCTCCGCTTGCATTTGCCGGCGGCTGCCATCGTCTCGCCCCCACGCGTCCCTCATCAGGACGCCATGTTGCGCGCGTGCGTCCGGGTCGGAATAGCGCCGAAGCATTGCCTGACGATGCTTGTCTCGCGTCGCCTCGCTTTGGTTGCGGCGCATGGCAATGACCTGCTCGCGGATCTGCGCGTAACGAGCGTCCGACCAAAAACTGACCGCGCGCTTCGATTGAGCGGCACTGAACCGCTGCTGCCAGTCCGGATCTGCGGCCAAGCGACGAAGGGCGTCACGGATTGCCGCAGAATGCTCTTGGCTGTCGAAGTCGTCGCCGTAGGTTTCAGCGTTATGAAGCCGCATATGATCCGACGCTGCCATACGTGTGAGATTGGTGGGCAGGTTGTTGCGTCGATTGAAGTCGATGTGGTGGCGATGGGTGCCGCCCTCCTCTGCATACACACCATGGCGCAGATTCCACTCGTCAGCGAGTCGATGTGTCGCCACGAGATGGCCGTTCAACGGCTGGTAAACCGACTCATAACCCCGGATCAGTTCCCGATAGAGCGGCATCAGCGACTGGCCGGGGCGCAGCGCATGAGCAGGCAGCGTCAACCCGTCGCGCAGCAGGAATTCGTGATCCGGCGTGGCACGGATCACCTCGCCGTTGTCGAGCTCGATCTCCATGAGCGCATCCCGGCCGATGAGCCGCGGCTCATCAAGCAAGGTCACGATCACACGGCCGTGCGGACCGATGCTGTAGCCGAAAAACAGCTCGCCTTGCTCGGACCGTCGCGCCATTTCCTCCAGCGTCGGAGCGGTTCCATCAACGAGCGCGACCCGAGTATCGCCGCTGAAACAGCGCGCATACGTGCTCTTCCCTAAACAAATGGTGAGCACGTTGCGCGGAATACGAAAGTACTCGACCGTGCGCGCCAGCGCGAAGGAGTTCGGCGGGATGATGCACACGCTGCCTGCCATGTCGACGAAACTGGACTCCACGAATTTCTTCGGGTCCACGACCGCCGAGTTGATGTTCGTGAACACCTTGAACTCCGGCGCACAGCGCACGTCGTAGCCGTAGCTCGAGGTACCGAAAGAGATCACGCGATTACCGTCGACCTCACGCACTTGCTTGGCCTCGAACGGCTCGATCATCTTGTGCGTCTCCGCCATGCGGCGGATCCAGCGGTCGGCTTTCACGCTCATCAATTGTCCTCGACGGTAATGTTCGGAAAGAGCCGGCTGTAGTCTTTGGTGCGCGCGGCGAGCTCGCCGGCGGCTCGCAACGCCGCTTCGGTGAAAGCGCGCGCGAGCGGGCCCTTCGGATCGGTCGCGACGGTGGGCTTGCCGGCGTCGGTCTCTTCGCGGATGCGCCGATCGAGCGGCAACGCTCCGAGCAACGGTACGCCGTACTGCTCGGCCAGGTTGCGGCCGCCGTGCTCGCCGAAGATGTGCTCCTCATGGCCGCAGTGGCTACAGATGTGCAAGCTCATGTTCTCGACCACGCCGAGCACGGGCACGTGCACCTTCTGGAACATCTCGAGCCCCTTGCGGGCGTCGGCGAGCGCAATGTCCTGGGGCGTGGTGACGATGACGGCGCCGCTCACAGGCACGCGCTGGGCGAGCGTGAGCTGGATGTCGCCGGTGCCGGGCGGCATGTCGACGATGAGGTAGTCGAGATCGCCCCAGCGCGTTTGCGTGAGCAGCTGGTTCAGCGCCGAGGTCACCATCGGCCCGCGCCAGGCCATCGGCTGCTGCTCGTCGACGAGGAAGCCGATCGACATCGCCTCGATCCCGTGCGCCACGAGGGGCTCGAGCAGCTTGCCGTCGCGCGTTTCCGGCCGGCGCCCGAGGAGCCCCAACATGCGCGGCTGGCTCGGCCCGTAGATGTCGGCGTCGAGCAGGCCCACGCGCGCCCCCTCGGCCGACAAGGCCAGCGCGAAGTTCACGGCCACGGTGGACTTGCCCACGCCGCCCTTCCCCGACGCCACCGCGATCAAGTTGTGGGCCCCCGGCAAGGGCTTCACGCCGTGCTGCACGGCGTGCGCGACGATCGAGGTCACGATCGTGAAGTCGAGCGGCGCCCCGGCGAGCGCCGGCGCGCAGTGCACTCGGAGCGCCTCGATGAGGGCGTCGCGGCTCGCGGCGAGCGGAAATCCGAGCGTTAGCGTGGCGTGCCAGCCCGGCCCCCGGCGCTCGAGCGCGAACGACGCGCCGGGCCCCGAGAGGGGCCGGCCGGTCTGTGGCAAGACGAACGCGCCGAGAAGCGAAGTGAGATCGGGGCTACCGGAACCGGTCATGACGGACGACTCGCCAAAGGCCGCGATTGTACCCTACGGCCGATACGCAGCCGGAGCCGAGAATCCACTGTAACGTAGCGGCTAAACCTGTGATACACGTTACATTTCCGCGAAAACCGTGTGGCATAATTGCCGCCGTCGGAAGCACCATTATGTTCATAGCCGACCGCCGGAGGGCGGCCGGTAGCCGGATTTATTGGGTCATTTTCGCCGCTCATAGGACGCCGCTCTAGTCTGCGAGGCCGATGAACTTCCTAAACGCCCTACAGGCCGATCGGCTCATTGCGCAGATTCGGGAGGAGCCCGATGCTTCCTCGGCTGAGGCCAAGAAGCTGTTTGCCAAGCTCGGCAAGCTGGGCACCGCGGCCATCCCGAAGATCTTGGAAGCGCTCGCGTCGTCCGACAAGCGCCAAACCGCCGAATACGTGGAGCTCTTGAGCGCCCTCACGAGCGAAAAGACCCTGCCGTTGATCACTCGCGGTCTCGCCGACGGCGACCCGCGAACGGTCTCGGGAACCGCTTGGGCGTTGTCGAGCAACAAGCGCTTCAACGTCAACCGCCTCGTGGACCTGCTCGGCGAGGACGACTACTCGAAGGCCGCGATCGTCGAGGTGCTGCAGGCGCACAAGGATCGGCTCAACATTCGCCAGTTGCTGGCGCAGATCTACTTTTTGCAGCCGAGCGAGAAGGCGGCCGTCTTCAAGCTCATCGACGAGGTTACGACCGAGGAGATGGTGCCCGATCTTCTGTCTCGGCTCGACGGCAAGGACCCCCTCGTCAAGACGCATCTCATCAACGTGCTCGCGCGCTTCGATCGTCCGGACGTGAACAAAGCGCTCCAAGAGGCGCTGCGCGACACCAACAAGCTCGTTCGCGGGGCGGCGTTATCGGGTATCGCCCGCTCGAAAACCGCGATCGACGTCGCGCTGGTCTCCACCTTGCTGTGCGACCCCGACCTCGAGGTTATGAACAAGGCCGTCGACGTCATCATTCAGCTCAATCATCCGGAAACCGCGAAGTACCTGATCGATGCGCTAAAGGCCGAGAACGAGTTCAGCCGGCGGTCTGCGGTCGAAGTGCTGAACGCCATCGGCACGACGCACAGCATCAAATATTTGCTCGAGGCCGTGGCCGACGAAGACTGGTGGGTGCGCTCGCGCGCCTCCGACGCGCTGGCGCGAATCGGCGGGCCGCGCGTCGTCGACGCCGTGCTCGATCTCATCAAAGACAAAGACGAGAACATTCGCCGCGCGGCGATCGAAATCTTGAACACGTGCCGCGACAAGCGCGCCGTCGACCGTCTCATCGAGGCCACACGCGACAAGGATTGGTGGGTCAGCGAGCGCGCGGCCGATGCGCTCGCCGAGATCGGCGACTCGAAGGCGCTGCCCGCCGTGCTCGAGATGATGGCGAAGAACAACCGCTCGCTGCCGGTTGCCATCTCAGCCGCCGCGAAGCTCGGCAGCCCCAAGATCCTCGATCATCTCCTGCCGTATCTGCAGCGGCCCGAGAAAGAAGTTCGCGTCGCGGCGATTGCCGCCGTCGCCCAGCTGGCGGGCGAGCAGCAGGCCGAGGCCGTGCGCCCGCATCTTCAGCAGAGCGCCCAGGGTGCCGATGAAACGGTCCAACGCGCCGTGACGAAAGCGTTGCAGAAGCTCGACGGCCGGTTGTCGCCGAGCGGCCGGTACCAAGGCACCGGAACGCTGGGAGTAGGCACCGTCGCCTCGACGTCGCCGACGTCGCCGACGATGCCGCCGGTGCAGACGCGCACTGTCACGGCGGCGCGCAGCACGCCGCCCCCGCCGCTGCCGGCAGCCACGTCGACGGCGCGCACGCTGCTGATC
>CAMPKU010000095.1 GCA_946887385.1 uncultured Gammaproteobacteria bacterium | reverse complement strand
GCGGCGGCGAGCAGCCCTTCGTCGATCGCGAGGCCGCCCGTGACACGCCAGGCCGCCGGAGTTGCGTCGAGCGACAGCGTGGGCGCAATCACCGCGCGCAACTCCGCAAGGTCGGCGAGCTCGAACGAATCGCCGGTCAGCTCGGCCGTTATGCGCCATGGGGCCGTCTCGGCCTCGACGGAGAGCGAGCCCTCGAGCTCGACGCAGCCCATGGAGCAGAGCTCTGCATCGAACTCCAGCGCGCCGAGCCCCATCGGGCGCGCCGTGAGGCGCCCTTGCGAAATTTCGATGCCGAGCGGCGGAACGCTCGCGCCGAGCGAGGCAACGGCGAGCTCGCCCCCGAGCTCGGGTTCGGCGGGTGTGCCCGTCGCGCGCAGATTCACCGCGAGCGAGCCCGTGAGATTCTCGAGATCCTCCGTGAGCGCGTCGAAGAGCTCTAGAGTCGTGAGCCGCGCCGACAGCGCCGCGTCGAGCGTGCCTTGCGCCGTCGGTGGCGCCAGCATCAACCGTGCTTCAAGCGGATCGCCGCTCGCGGAGAGCACCGCCGTCAATCGCGCGTCGAGCGCCTGCTCGCTCAGTGTGCCGGTGACGCGAAGATCGTTGATCGCCCCAAACTCGGAGAGCGAAGCCTCGTCGGCCGAACGCTGGTCGGCGCCCGCGGCGGCCGGCGGCGCCACCCGCAACATCGGCTGCGTCAGCGTGAAGGAGCCGTGCAGTGCCGGGCGCCAGCCTAGCGTCAACACGACATCCGCCGCTCCGTCGAGATGCACGCCACCGCCCACCCACGGCTCCGCGAGGGCGCTGGGCACGTCCGCCGCATCGACTAGCAGCGTATCGTCGGCAATGGCGGTGCAAAGCCGCGCGTCCTGCGGGCCTTCGTAGCAGAGCCGTTCCAGGTTTGCGTTCGCGCTCGCGAGCCCGTACTCGGCCGGCGCAGTCAACGTCCACGTGCCGGCTTGATCCACCGCAAGCCGCGAAGCGAGCACCGTGCCGCGGAGCCGCTCGCCGTTCCAACCTTGCTCGATCTGCACGTCTACCGTGCCGTATGCGCTGCTCGCACGAAGGCGCGCCTCGTGCGCCGCCAACGTACCGGCCAGGTTCAGTGAGAAGGAGTCGAGCGGCGGCAGCGTCTCGACCGAGACGTTCTCGGCGGTCAGCTCCGCGTCGAGCGCCGGATTGCTCGCGGGGCCCGAGAGCGAGCCGTTTGCGCGCAAGGAGCCCGCGGCCGGCGGATACCAATTGCCGAGCTCGGGGAGCACGGCCTCGAACCTGAAATCCACCGTGTCGCCGGAGATCCGGCCCGCACGGTCGATACCGCCGTCCTCGAGAGCGCCTCGAGCGCGCTCGACGTGCGTATCCCCCCCTTGCATGCGCGCGCGCAGCGTTCCGTCGAGCGGCCGGCCGCCCAAGATGCCTCCGAACGTGCCGGCTGCTCCGGCGACGATTTCGGGCTCGATGACGAACGCAGCGACGACCGTGCCCCGCAACATGCCTTCGATGCGCGGATCGACTAACGACGGATCGAGCATCGAGTATTCGACGGCCGCGTGGCCGGCGAGCGCGCCCAAGTCGGCGACGCCGGATGCGGCGATTCGGCCGCCGAGCGTCTCGACGTCGAGCGCTTCGACCTCGAGGGTGTCGCCCGCCACGTTCGCGGAGGCAAAGACCGTCGCCGAGGCCGGCAACGCGGACGCCGTCAGCTCGGCCGTGAGCTCGACTTCGATCGGCATCGTGCCGGGCGTCAGCGTCAAGCGTCCCATGGGGCTCGACCAGCGTGTGCCGCCGGTTTGCACCGCGAGGCGGTCCCAAGCCAGCGTCGCGCGCCACGGCGTCGTGTTCGCCGCGAGCTCAACGTCGGCGGCGATCTCGACGCGTGTGCCGTCGGCGCCTTGCATTGAATCGGCCGGCATCGTCCACGAGCCTTCGATGCGCGCCGCCGCATCGCCGCCGAGGCGCGCGTCTGCCGACGCTTCGATTCGACCGCCGGCGACGTGCGCTTCGAACGCTTCGATCTCGAGCCGCGGGCCCGCAATGCTCGCAACGAGCTCGGCCACCATGACGTCGACGGCGCCGGCAAGCGCGACGTCGCGAATCTGTAGCGACCGCACCGTGATCCAATCGGGAACCTCCGGTAACGCGGGCGCTTCGCCCGAAGGCTCCCGAGCCTCGGGCGCCGACGGGCGCAGCGTCACCGTGCCGTCCTCGGCCGCAAGGCGCGGAAGCACGACTCGGCGGTCGAGCAACGCGTCGAGTCGCGCTTCGACGGCGAGGCGCGCGAGCGTCGCCGCTACCTCCGGCGACTCGTAGCGCACGTTCGTCAGGACGAGGCCGCCCGCAATGGAGCCGTCGACGCCGTCGACAACGAGCTCTCCAGGCATGAGCTTGGCGGCCGCGGCGAGCGACCAGCGAGCGCCGGCCGCCGTCGTGAGCGCGACCGCGATGCCGGCCAACAGGAGGACGAGCAACGCGCCGAATGCGGCAGCGACGAAAAGCAGTGGTTTGCGCACGCGCTTACGCATTGGGCCTACAAGTCCGGCCCAAGGCTCAAGTGCAAACGAGGGCCGTCGTCCTCGCCGGGCGCCGTATCGATGGGCCATGCGATATCGAGCCGCACGGGCCCGATCGGAGTAAACCAGCGCGCACCGATGCCCGCTCCCGTGCGCCGGTCGAAATCCGAGCGCAGGAATGCGTTACCCGCATCGACGAAGGTGGCCACCGACCACGACTGAGTGACGGGGTGCTCGTACTCGACACTGGCTTCGAATACACGGTTGCCGCCGATGAGATCGCCGGCGGCGTTGCGGGGGCCGAGCGTTTCATAGTCGTAGCCGCGGACGCTGTTGTCGCCGCCCGAGAAGAAGCGCAGGGACAGCGGCACTCGATCGAACTCATCGTCCTCGAGTGTCACGCCCGCTCGGCCGCGAAGGATCACGCGCCCGTCCCACGGCGTCGCAGTGACCCACTTGCCGCGGAAGTCGGCTTGGATCAGCTCGACGTCGCCGACGCCGAGCGAGACGCCGTAGCTCAGCCGGTACCCTTCGCGCGGCCGTATGAGATCGTCGCGATAGCTTCGCGACCACTCGAGCCCCGGCAGCACGAGCCTCGTGTCGAGCGTGCCACCGCTGATCTGGTCGTGCTCGACGAGTAAGTCCACGAAACGGGTCACCGTGCGGTCGCCCGTCACCCGTACCCGATGCGGCCCAAGCCGCGCGACGGAGCCGACGCCTGCGTCGATGTCTTCCCGCTCCGCGCCGGCACGCAGGCTCCACCAATCGCGCCGTGGATTGTCGATCGGAATGCGGTAGTCGAGTGTCGCGTTCTGCCGCACCTGCGCCAGCAGCACGTCGAGCTCGTAGCGATGACCGGCCCGATTGCGGCGCACGTTTTCGCGCGCGTAGCTGAAGCGTGGGCCATCGTCGGTGGAGAAGCCGACGCCGATCGCGCTGCTCGTCGGCTCTGCGGGCACGGCATCGACGCGGATCGGTATGACGCCGTCGTCGGCGGCATCGAATTCCGGCACGACACGCGCTTGCTCGAAGTATTCGCTCGCCGTCAAAGTCCGCTGCAGGTCGGCGACGGAGCCGGCGTCATAGGGCTGGCCCGGCTCGAAGGTCACGAAGCTGTCGAGCACGTCACTGCGCAGGGCATCGGTTGCGAACGTGACGGCGCCGAATGCGTAACGCGGGCCGGAGTCGAACGTGAGCTCGATGTCGGCCGCGCGTTCGTCAACGTAGACATCGATGCGCTCGGTCGTAAAGCGCGCGTCGAGGTAGCCGCGCTCCCGCGCCAGGGCGGCAAGCCGGCTTTTGAAGTCGCGGTAGCGGCCATGATTCAGGGTGCTGCCCGGAGGCAGGGGAAAGTCATTCGCGAGCGCACCGACAGCCGCATCGTCCCCTGCCTGGCCAGTGACCGCGACCGACGCGTCGCGCACGACCACGGGTTGGCGCGGCTCGATGGTCAGCTCGACGCTCCAGCATTCCGCTGTGTCGGCCATGCGCCGGGCGCGTAGGCGCGGCTCGTAGTAGCCGAACGCCTCGAGGGCGGGGCGCACGTCCTCGGGTAGGTCGCGAATGTAGCGGCGGACGGCCGTGGCGCCGGCGGCGCAGTCCGGTTCGTCGATGAACTGCCGAACGTTGTCGAGCACATCGCCGTCGATGCCGTCGATCATCGTTGCCGCGCGAACCGTGCCGGCCGCGAACCATAACGCAAGGATGATGCCAGCGCGCGGCGCCATGTGACGACGGAGCAACTATCGTGCCAGCGCGTTTCCGGCGGATGGTGGCACACGCCTTGCACGAGCCTCCGGCCGCGACGGTGCTTCGAGCGCGCGGCGGCGCATGGCATGCAATGGACGCGATACGACTGCTCTTGCTTCGGGAGGCACTGGATGCGCCGTGCCGTCGTGTGCCTTGGGAGCCTAATCGCTGCCGTCTTGTGGGCCGGGGCGCCCGCGCCGGCGGCCGCGCAGTATTTCGGCCGCAACAAGGTCGTTTGGGAGCGCTTCGATTTCGAGATCCTCGAAACCGAGCACTTCTTGATTCACTACTACCCGCCGGAGGCGGAGCATGCGGAGTATGTCGCGCGCATCGCCGAGCGCTGGTATACGCGCTTGGCGGAATTCTTCGCGCACGAGCTGTCGGAAAAGAAGTCGCTCGTAATCTACGCCGACCACGCCGACTTTCAGCAGACCGTGATCGCGCAGTCTCTGATAGGCGAGGGTACGGGCGGCCTCACCGAGTCCCGGCAGCACCGCGTCGTGTTGCCGCTCACCGCGATCAACGAGGACAACGACCACGTCATCGGGCATGAGCTCGTGCACGTGTTTCAGTTCGACATCATCGAAGAGCGGCAGCGCGATCCGGCTCGCAACCGCCGTTCGGCGCAAGTGCCGCTTTGGGTCATCGAAGGGCTCGCCGAGTACTTGTCTCAAGGCCGACATGATCCGGCGACGGCCCTCCAGATGCGCGACGCCGTGCTGCATGATCGGCTGCCGGACCCCGACAAGCTCGTTCAACGCCGGCCGTCGCCGTATCAGTACGGTCAAGCCGTCTGGGCGTACGTCGCGGGAACATGGGACGACGCGACGGCGCAAAGGTTGTTCGTGACCGCGCTCGGCGAAGGTCCGGACGCGGCCATCGAGTCCGTGCTCGACATGATGGCGCGCGATTTCTTCGCGGACTTTCATCTCGCATTGCGTATGGCTTATGGCCCAGTGCTCGACAGCCGCCAGACGCCGGCCGACGTGGCCGAGCCGTTGCTCCGCGCCGCAACCACGGGCGCCGCGATCAATCTTGCGCCGGCCCTGAGCCCGAATGGCCGCCACGTGGCATTTCTGTCGACGCGCGAGCTCGCGCTCGAGCTGTATCTCGCGGACGTACAGACGGGCACGGTCGAGCGCAAGCTCGTGAGCGCGGAGGCGGATCCGCACTTCGACAATCTCAGCTTCCTCGATTCGAGTGTCGCCTGGTCCCCGGACGGCCGCCGATTTGCGTTTGCCGTGTTCGCGCGGGGCGAGCGCCGGCTCGCGATCTACGACGTCGAACGAGGCCGCATCGAGCGGCGCATCGACCTGCCCGGCATCGGCGGCATGCGTCATCCGGCGTGGTCGCCGGACGGCGAGTCGATCGTGTTCTCGGCCAGGGCGAACGCCGCAAGCGATCTGTATCGGCTCGAGATTGCGACGGGCGAGATCGAGCGGCTCACCGCCGACGGCTATACGGCGATCCAGCCCGCGTTCTCGCCCGATGGACGGCGAATCGTGTTCGTGACGGACCGCGGTCCGGAGACGAATCTCGACCGCTTGAGCTTCGGCGAGCCGCAGCTCGCGCTGCTCGACCTGGCGACGCGTGCTGTCGAGGTGCTGCCGATCTTTCCGAACGGCAAGCACATCGATCCTCATTTCTCTCCGGACGGAGAGAGCTTGTACTTCATTGGAGCACCGGACGGCGTCCCCGACGTATTTCGGTTCGATCTTGGCGAGCGCCGCATGGCGCGCATCACGAGGCTCAAGACCGGCGTATCGGGCATCACGTCGATGTCGCCGTCGCTGTCGGTCGACGCGACGGGAGCGATCGCGTTCTCGGTGCCGGAAGGCGGCGACTATGCAATCTACCGAATCGCCGAGCCGCAAGCCGAGCCCGTGCAGCCGGCCGAAACGCCGCTCAATACGGCGATGCTCCCGCCGTTTCGTTCGCTCGATGCCGACGACACGGTCGAGAGCTATCTCGCGGACTCCAGAGGCGGATTACCGAGCGAGGTTAAGGACTATCCCGTCAGGGACTATGAGTCTCGAATCGGCGTCACCGCCATCGGGCCGGCAACCGTCGGCGTCGCGACCGCGGGTAACGGCAGCGCGTTCGACGGCGCGTTGAGCGCTTATTTCAGCGACACGCTGAACCGGCATCAAATCGTGACGACGGTGCAGGGCGGCAGCACTTCGGGGCTCCTGGATTTCGAGGATACATTCGGCGCCGAGGCGCTCTACTTGAATCAAGCGCGCCGCTGGTGGTGGGGCGGACGAGTGTCGCGAGTTCCCTACATCGGCAGCTCGACCTTCTTGTCAAGACAAGACGTGGAGGTCAACGGCATGAGCGTTGCGGCAGACGTGGTAGAGCGTGTCGTCGAAGCTGCGCAAGCATCGGAGCTTTCACTGATCGGGCAGTACCCGTTCTCGCAGAATCATCGGATCGAGACGTCGGCGGGCGCGCAGCGCATCGACTTCGAACGAGAGCTCGAGCGACTCGTTTATCCCGAGGGTTTTCAGCCGTTCCGGGAAGTCCAAGGATTGCCGTCGCCCGCCACGCTCGATCTCGAGCGGGCTTCTTTCGCCTATGTGCGCGACACGTCGCGCTTCGGCTTCGCGTCGCCCGTGCGGGGCGAGCGTCTGAGGCTCGAGAACGAATGGACGGGCGGCGACCTGCGATTTTCGACGCTGCGCGTCGATTACCGGCGGTATTTTTTCCGCCGTCCTCTGACGTTCGCGCTGCGTGCCCTGCACGTCGGCCGGCGCGGCAACGACGCGGAGGATCCGCGCCTGACACCGCTCGACATAGGCACCAATGCGCTGGTCCGCGGCTATGATCTCGGCTCGTTCGACCTCGACGAATGCACGCCGACGTCCGGGCTGCAACGCTGCCCGGAGTTCGACCGCTTGGTCGGCAGCCGGATCGCGGCTCTCAACTTCGAGCTGCGCCTGCCGCTGTTCGGCACGGAAGACTTCGGATTGTTCGAGCTGCCGGCTGCGCCGACGGAGCTTGCGTTCTTCATCGACGTGGGCGCCGCATGGAGCTCGGGCGAATCGGTAGACGTCACGTTCAAACGCGATACGGCGGAGCACGTGCCGGTTTTCAGTGCCGGAGTCGCCGCTCGATCCGTGCTTTTCGGCGCGATTCCGCTCGAAGTGTTCGTGGCGTATCCGTTCCAGCGTCCGAGCGAGGACGCGGTGTTCGGCTTCAGGATCGGCGTGGGATGGTGACGACCCGATCTGCCTGCGGCGTCACTCACGCACGGTGCTGATGAAAAGTTCGGCTGCAACGGTTCAGCCCCCGCGCTTAGTGGAACGTCGATTGCAGGCCAAAGTCGTTCGACGCAATTCAAGGAGGAGGCGTCATGACACTACGAACATCCAGCACTATTCTGGCCTTTGCAATAGCCATCGGGCTCGTCGGCGGCGCGGCGGCGCAGCAGGCGCAGCAGGCGCGCGACTCCGGCGACAGCGCCGGCTCGCGGTCGAGCAAAGAGCAGCGAGTCTCGCCGATGCCGCTCACTAGCTGGGATTACGATCGCGTCTATGAAGGATGGTACGCCGACGCCGTCGTCGATCGGCCGATCTACGGGCCCCATGGCGACGAGATCGGCAGCGTCAAAAACCTACTGCTGAACCCGCGCGCGGAGATCGTCGCCCTGATAGCCGAGGTCGGCGGCTTTTGGGACATTGCCGATACTCACGTGACCATTCCGTGGCGCGAGATCGAGCGTCGCGGCGGCAGGGTCTACTCGCCGATCACGGCAGAGACGGCGGAGAACTACGGTATGTTCGCCGAGGAGTACTTCACGGCGGCCGACGTCGGCAACTTGGACGGTGTCAACGAGTTCTTCGAAACCGGCCCGTACATCTGGAAGGCGACTGCTCTGCTCGACGACTACGTCGTGCACCAGAGTGGCGAGCCGTTCGGCTACGTGACGGATCTCGTTTTCGATGACGCCGGTAAGTTGCTTGCCGTGGTGGCGGTGCAGGCGCGCAGCGACATCGATCGACGCGGGGTGTATGCGTTTCCGTGGGACGACCGCGGCTGGGAGCCGCGTTTCGATCACTACACGCTGCGGCACACGGCGGAGGACATCGAGCGGCTACCAACGATCGACTACAGTCGCTTCGACGCGGGCACCTAACTCGCCGCCAGGCGTTCCGCGATTGCAATAGTCACACGCATATTCGCAATTCTGGGGAACGAGCGGGCGCGATTCGAGCGTGAGTGCAGTAGTTCGGGCGCCGCCTTGGGCACGCATGTTGCAGCCGACTCGTCCGCTCATTCGCGAGCGAACGCGCTACCAAGGAAGGATGCGTCATGGCAGACACGGCGGCCGACATTCTGATCGACACGCTCCAAGACTGGGGCGTGGAAGTTGTCTTCGGGCTACCCGGAGACGGAATCAACGGGATCGTCGAAGCGCTGCGCAAGCGCCGGGAGACCGTGCGCTTTGTGCAGGTGCGCCACGAGGAGGCCGCGGCCTTCATGGCTGCCGGCTATGCCAAGTGGACCGGCAAGATCGGCTGCTGCCTCGCTACCTCCGGCCCCGGCGGCATCCATCTTCTGAACGGTCTCTACGACGCAAAGCTCGACGGCGCACCTGTCGTCGCGATCACGGGGTTGCAGTTTCACGATCTGCTGCATACGCACACGCAGCAAGACGTGGAGCTCGACAAGGTTTTCCAGGACGTGGCCGTTTATAACTCCCGCATCATGGGGCCGGCGCACGTCGAGTCCGTTACGGCGTTGGCGTGCCGCACGGCGCTCGCATATCGCGGTGTGGCCCATGTCACCGTGCCCGTCGACGTTCAGGACATGCCGTTCGATAAGAGTGAGACGTCGAAGCGCAACGTGCCGCATCACGTCTCCGACGTCTATACCGACTTCAGCGGTTTACCCGACGAAACTACGCTTACGGCCGCGGCGAAACTGCTCAACGCGGGCAGGAAGATCGTCATTCTCGCCGGACGCGGCGCCATCGGCGCCGGTGCCGAGCTCGAGCGAATCGCGGATACGCTCGGCGCCGTGATCGTAAAGCCGCTGCTCGGCAAGATGGCCGTGCCCGACGACAGCCCGTTCACGACAGGGCCCGTCGGCTTGCTCGGCAGCGCGCCGTCGCAAGATGCGCTCGAATCGTGCGACACGCTGCTGATCGCCGGCTCGAGCTTTCCGTACATCGAGTATTACCCGAAGCCCGGCCAGGCGCGCGCCGTGCAGATCGATCTCGATCCGACTCGCATCGGGTTGCGCTATCCCGTCGAGCTCGCGCTGGTCGGGGATACCCGCAAGGTGCTCGCCGCACTCGAGCCTAAGCTTGCGCGCAACGAGCAGCGCCGCTTTCTCGAGCGTGCGCAGCGCGGCATGAAGGAGTGGCGCGAGCTCATGGAAGAGCGCGGCACGTTGCGCGACATGCCGATGAAGCCGCAGGTGGTGGCCCACGAGCTCGGCTTGCGGTTGCGCGACGATGCGATTTTTGCCTGCGACTCTGGCACCGTGGCCACGTGGTATGCGCGCCATATTCCGGTGCGCCGCGGGCAAATGTGCTCGCTGTCGGGCAATCTCGCCACGATGGCCAATGGCTTTCCATATGCGATCGCGGCGCAAGTGGCGTATCCCGACCGGCAGTGCGTGGCATTCGTCGGCGACGGCGCCTTCACGATGCTGATGGGGGAGTTCGTCAACTGCGTCGCTCACGACCTGCCCGTCAAGGTCATCATCCTCAAGAACAACTCGCTGGGGCAGATCAAGTGGGAGCAGATGGTCTTTCTCGGTAACCCCGAGTACGGCTGCGAGCTGGCGCCGATCGACTTCGCAGCGTTCGCTCGCGCGTGCGGCGGCAAAGGGTACACCATCGAGGATCCCCATCGATGCGGCGAGATCCTCGAAGTTGCGCTGAACGAGCCGGGGCCCGTGATCGTGGAAGCCGTCGTCGATCCCCACGAGCCGCCGATGCCGCCGAAAACGACGCTGAAGCAGGCGGCTAAGCTCGCGGAATCGCTCATGCGCGGCACACCGAACCGCGAAAAGATCGCGATGACCGTGCTCGGCGATCGGGTGCGGGAGCTGATTTAGGGGCGGAGGGCGGTTCTCACCCGAGGAAGTAAAGTCCCGTGAAGCTCGCGATGACGAGCGTGATGGCAAGCCACGCGTCGGGCTCGACAAACGGCTTCTTGCGCTCCACGGGATACAGCTGGCTCAGGATCACGACGGACGTGACGAGAATGACGCACAGAGCGGTGTACGCGTGCGAGGGCGACACCGCCGCCAGCAGCGAACCGTCGTACACCAGATCGAGTGGGATCAGCAAAACCATATTGAAGGAGTTGCTGCCCAGGATGTTGCCCATGGCCATGTCCAACGCGCCAATACGCACGGCGGTGAACGTGGTGGCGACCTCGGGCAGCGAGGTGCTCAAGGCAACGAACGTCGAGCCGAAGAACGTGCCGCCCAATCCAGTCTGCTCGGCGAGATTGCTCGCGGCCCTTGAAAGGAATGGCGCCGCGGAGAGAATCGCAGCGCCCGCGATGAGGTAGCCGACGATCGCGCCTCGAAGCTGCAGGTTGCGTAGGAACGGCGGCCAAATCGCGTGCTCTTGGTCGGAACGTCTCTCGGTCCCTTCGCGGCCGCGGTGGATCAGACGAAGGCACAGCACATAGGCTACGACGAGCACGATCGTTCCGGGGCCCACCCGCCAGATCTCGATCTCCCCGAGGCGCGCGCTCAGCATGATGAAGATCGCCACGATCGCCGTTAGGGCGATACTGGAGCTCGCCCCCAGCGCTTGTTTCGCCGAGGCCTTAGACAACATGCGGCCGCGCGAATAGCGGGTCAGGTCCAGGACGGCGAGAATCAGCAGATTCATCAGGCTGCTGCCCGCGAGGTCGCCCACGGCGAGATCCGCGTCGCCGCGCCGGACCGAGCTGATATTCACTCCAAGCTCCGGCAACGACGTCGCCCCCGCGATCAGGATCGTGCCCACGAGCAGGCCGCCGAGCTTCGTTCCCTTCGCGATGATGTCGCCGCACTGCGTCAGCGCGGCTCCCGCCATGATGATCACGACGGCCGCGACGACGAACTGGATGATATCGGCGGTCATGGCGCGCCCTTGGCGAGGAGGAGAGACACGGAGCTCGTCACGGTGCCTCGGTTGCTTGCGCGTAATAGGCGGCGACCGCCTCCATCTCGTCGCGCGACATGCGCGGCGCCACTTGCTGCATGAGATGCGCGTATTCCGATCCGCCGCGTCGCGCGGCGGCGAACTGCTCGAGTTGCAGTACCAGATAGTCGGCGTACTGGCCTGCGAGCAGCGGATAGGCGGCGTTGCGTCTCGGACCTTCGGGCCCGTGACAGTCGCTGCACGACGGCACGTCCTTCTCCGGGATCCCGAAGTGCGCGATGTCTCGGCCGCGCTCGATCGCCGCGCGATCGGTGTTTCCGGTAACGGCACGAGGCTGCGCCGGTAGCGCGGCGTAGTAGTCGGCAAGCGCGCGCCGCTGATCTTCGGCGAGCGCAGCGGCGATCGGTTCCATGATGCCGCTATTGCGCTCGGAGCTCGCGTAGGCGCCCAGTGCGCGATAGAGGTATTCGGGCTTCTGTCCTGCGAGCTTCGGAAATGCGGCGCTGCCGCGTCCGTCTCCCATCACGCCGTGGCAACGGCCGCAGCTCGTAGCCACTTCGTCGGGCGGCTCGAAGGGCGCCGCGAGATCGGCGAGCGGCGTCACCTGATCTCTCGGCTCCGCGGTCCCGTGCACGAGCGCGCGATAGGAGTCTGCGTCGAGCTGGGGCAATTCTCGCAGGAACGCGACAACGGCACGCACTTCGTCGTCTCGCTCCTGTGCCGGCCATGCCGGCATGCCGGTGAACTTGATTCCATGCTTGACGATGTAGAAGAGCTCGCGAGGTTCATAGATCTCGATGCGGCCAAGCAGCTCGGGGGGCTGCGGCGTCATAGCGCCTGCGATTCGCGGCGGCGGCAGATCGGGCGCGCCGTGGCAGGGTCTGCAGCCGTCGTGATAATGGCCCGCGCCTTTGAGCACGAGCCACGGTGCGTCGAGCGATATCGAATCCATGCCGAGCGTGTGCGTCGCGATCGACCGGCGCTTGGCGAGCTCGAGCACCCAGTAGGTGAGCGCCGAATGACCGGAGCTCGCCGTGATCGGCACAATTCCCGAAGCTACGACGAGGAAGCCGCCAACCGCGGCGACGGCGGCGATTACGGCGCCGATACGCAGCCAGCGCTTCATGAGCGAGCTCCCTTGCGCGGCGGATACGGTTCCGCGAGCCCGGCGTGCTCGAGCAGAGTCGCCGCGAGCAGGAGCCCCCCGGCGAGATAAACGACGCCGCCAATGCAGAGCATCAGGGCGCCGCCGAGTTGCTGGTCCGCCAGGGCCGAGCTCGTGTGCTCGTGATAGAGCGACCGCGGCGCAAGCGCGAGCAGCGCGCCGAGCAGCGTCATGTGCATCGACGTTAGTAGGAGCGCGACGACGCCCGCGCCGCTCGTACTGCCCGATTCGTAGCCGCGGCCGGCCGTGCTTGCGGCCGAAAGCGGCAGCACGCGCCGTTCGGGCGCGAGGACGCAGAGCCACACGAGCAGCGAGCTTGCGAGAAAGGTTGCTTGCTCCGCGACGAAATAAGCGGTGGTTTGGCGCGCGAGGTGGTGCAGCGCCGGCGCGTGCCACCCCCACACCACCGCGAGCTCGACAAGAGAAGCGGGCAGTGCGAGCAACGGGGCCGGTAACCGTCGCAACGGATCGAGTGCGCCGCCGGCCATGGCCAGCGCGAGCAGCGGCGCCGCGAGGGCGACCACCGTCATGTGCGTCGCCATATGCGCCGAGAACGGCCCGGGCAGCGCCGCAGGCAGCGGCGACAGCCAGACGCATGCGAGCGCTGCGAGCGCGAGCGCGCCCGCCGCTGCACGCACGCGCTGCGCTGGCCGCAGAGGCCATGTTCCGCGCCTCATCGGCAGCTCCCGACGAGCATGACGGCAAGCGCGCTGTAGACGACGGCGACTGCGCTCAAGCCCGAAAGCAGCAGGCACGCGAACCCGAGAAAGCGGTGACGATCGGCCGGCGAATCGAAGTCGTGCGGAAGCTCGGAATTGCCGTAGCGGTGCCGCCGCCACGCGAGCCAGCCTGTGAGTGCGATCGCGGCGAGCGCTGCCGCCGTGAAGATCCAGATCGCGGTGCCGGCGGCTCCGAGCGCGCCGCCCGGCGGCGCGACCTTCTCGCACCAGACCGCCGCCGTGCAATACGCGAACAGAAAGTGCCCGGCCCAGATCGTCGGCGAGGCCGCCAGCAGCACGAGGTAACGCGGGCGCTCGGGAAGCGAGCTCGGGTGCCGGCCGTTCATGCGACCCTCGGGAAGCCGGCGACGACGAGGGCCGTGACCGCAACGGTGAGTGCGACGAAATGCCAGTAGAGCGTGACGTTTGAAAGATCGATATCGCGATTCGCGGTGAGGCGGCCCGCTGCGCGGGCGACGATACAAAAGGCAAGCATGATGATTCCGACGGCCGCATGGAGCGCGCACCAGATCACGAGGAGCCAGACGATCGCCGGATAAACATCGGTAGTGGGATCGAGGCCGGCGACCCATGGGCCGGCGAGGAGCGCGGCGGCACCGGCCGTCGCGCCCACGATCGCGCCGCCGAGGGCGGCGTAGATCGACGTCGATTTGCCCGCGCGATTGCCGTGCCGCGCGAACCAGGTCAGCGCCCACGATGCGAGCAGCAAGCCGGCGCCGGCCGCGATCCACCCGGCGTGCGGCCCCGGCGAAGACTCCGGCGGAAAATCCTCATGGATCGTCCAGAAGAAGAAGTAGCCGAAGACGAGACAGGCGAATGCCGTGGCCACGGCGAGCATCGTGATGAACATGGCCCACCAGCTCGCCGATTGCGAGCCTGCGATGTAAAGCGGTAGCGAAAGGCCGAGGCCGACGTCCTTGCGCTCTTTCTCGGGATGCTCGGCCGTCGCAGTCCACAGCCAATAGCAAATCACGCCGATGGCGACGACGAGGCTTGCGACGGCCAGCGACCACAGGTGATAGGTGCCGAGAATGAAGAATCCGCCGAGCGTCAGCGCTCCGATTAACGGCACGAAGCTCGGCCCGGGCAGGCGCTGACACTGGAGCGGTTTCGCGTCGATCACGCTCGTCACGATCGTCTCGCGCCGCCCTTCCTCGGCGTCCGGTAGATAGAACCGGCCTTCGTCGATGTCGCGCAGGATGTTCGGCTGGTCCCAGAGCGGGTAGCGGCTGTCGATTTCCGGAATCGAGCGAATGCCCCACGGCTTGCCGGGCATTTCCTGCACCCACTCGAGAGTGCCCGCGTTCCACGGATTGCGTGGCGGATACGGCTCGCCGCGCTTCGGCCGCAACACGTCGAGCAGAATCAGCGCGATGCCGGCCGCCAAGATGAACGCGCCGATCGTCGACACGAGATTCAGCGTGTCGAAACCGAGATTCGCTTCGTAGGTGAACACGCGCCGCGGCATGCCGCGTAAGCCGGTCAAGTGCATCGGCAAGAACGCAACGTTGAAGCCGACGAACGCAAGCCAGAACGAGATACGTCCAAGCCGCGCCGACAGCATCCGATCGGTCAAGATTGGGTAGAAGTAGTAAATTCCCGCAAAGATCGGAAACAACGCGCCCCCGATCAGCACGTAGTGCAGGTGCGCCACGATGAAGAACGTGTCGTGCGCCTGAAAATCGAATGGCGCGAGCGCGACCATCACGCCCGTCAAGCCGCCCAGCACGAAGATTGCGAACGAGCCGAGCACCCACAGCATCGGCACGGAGCGCACGACGCGGCCCACGAACAACGTCGCGACGAAGCAGAAGAACTGCACGCCGGTCGGAATCGCGACAGCCGTCGACGCCGCCGAGAACAGGCCGAGCGAGACGCCGGGCAACCCCGTGGTGTACATGTGATGCACCCAGAG
>CAMPKU010000094.1 GCA_946887385.1 uncultured Gammaproteobacteria bacterium | reverse complement strand
GCGCTCGAGAAGGCGATGATCGACTACTACGGCAGCTCGGTTTACAAGCTCAAGAAAGATCAGCCGAACTAACGCCTGAGACCCGGGCGCTTGCCCGGGTTGATCTAGGCGTCTATGTTGGCTCGGATGCGACGTCCGAGCGCCAATTGGCTGTGGCTGATTCCGCCGTTCCTGTTCGGGATGGCGTATCTCGATCGAGTCGAATCCGGCCCCGTGGGCGACTGGCGCGCCGCGAGTCG
This sequence comes from uncultured Gammaproteobacteria bacterium, assembly GCA_946887385.1. The sequence goes on along the minus strand of CAMPKU010000094.1, from coordinate 14,951 downwards.
CGCGCCCGTGGGCCTCGCCCCGAATCCCGCCACGACACCCGAGGCAGTTGTGCAGGTTTACGCTGCGCGCGCGGTGCGTTGGCGCGGCTACTTCGGCGTGCACACGTGGGTGGCCGTGAAGCCGCGGGGCGCGGCCGAGTTCACGGTCTACGAGGTCAACGGCTGGCGGCTGCGCCGCACGGGCAGTGCCGTGAGTGTCGATCACCGTCCCCCCGACTCACGCTGGTTCGGCAATCGGCCGGCGCTGCTCGCCGAGCGGCGCGGCGACGGCGTCGACGAGCTCATCGCGCGCATCGAGCAAGCCGTCGATTCCTATCCTTATGCGGACCGGTACCGAGTATGGCCGGGACCGAACTCGAACACGTTCATCGCGCACGTGCTGCGCGCCGCGCCGGAGCTGCGCGCCGATCTTCCCGCGACGGCGATCGGTAAGGATTATCTCGAGCCCGGCTTCGTCGCGTGGTCGCCGAGCGGCACGGGGGCGCAGCTCAACCTGTTCGGCGTGCTCGGCGTGCTCGGGGGCCTCGAGGAAGGCATCGAGCTCAACGTGCTCGGGCTCACGTTCGGCGTCGATCCGGCCGATGTGGCGCTGAAGTTGCCGCTCGCGGGCCGGCTCGGCTGGCCGCGTCCCGAGGCGGTGGCCGCCGCGGAGGCGGACGAGACTTAGTATGCGCACGTGGTTCGCCGTGATCGTGTTGCTGTTCGCCGCGCTTGCGGGCGCCGCGCACGCCGAGCCGCGTCAATTCACGTTCAGTTGGCAGTTCGAAGAAGACGACGCGCTCAGGCCACGGGGCGGCACCACGAGAGGCGCACCGCTCACGCTCGCCACGGAGCCGAGCGCTGCGTGGCGCGCCGTGCAGGAATCGGGCTTATCCAAGTTCGAGCGCGACCGGCGCGCGATTCTCGCCATGGCCGGCGGTTATCGCACGACTTTCGATTTCCTCGAGACTGTGGGCTTTACGCCGGGCTTCGCGCCGTCGCGGCCGTACCAATCGTGGGGCACCGAGTACATCTACGTGGTCGAGGACCGCGGCACCTTCATCCGTTTGCAGCACGTCATGGTCATGTTCATCACGGACCGTGAGGGCAACCTGCAAGGCCCGTTCGTTCAAAAGCACTGGCGGCAGGACTGGCGTTATGAAGACACGGACCTGCACGTGTTCGTCGGCCGCAACCGCTGGGTGCACGTGGAGCGAACGGCCGACGAGGCGCGCGGCCGTTGGTCGCAAGCCGTGTTTCAAGTCGACGACTCGCCGCGCTACGAAGCGCTCGGCGAATGGGAGCATTACGGCACCTATTCCGCATGGACGAGCGAGCGCACGGCTCGGCCGCTGCCGCGCCGCGAGTCGTCGGTGCGTGACGACTACCACATCCTCGAGGGCATCAACCGCCACACGCTGACGCCGATGGGCTGGGTGCAGGAGGAAGAGAACCTGAAGCTCGTGCTCGACGAGGAGGGCGCCCCGGCGGCGCAAACGCCCTACCTCGCCCGCGAGCTCGGCGTGGCTCGTTACGAGCACATCGTCGACTTCGATTTCTCGGCCGGCGATCGGTACTGGCAACGCAGCGGCCCGTTCTGGCGCGACGTGCGCGCCGCCTGGGACGCCATCTACGCCGAGCGCGACACGTTCGAATATCTCGAGGAGGTGGATGGTGAGGAGATGTTCGTGCCGTTCTTCGAGTATGCCGCTCGGCTCGACGAGGGGGAGCCCTACGATGCGGCCGCGGCCGCCGAGGTGATCCGCAGCACTTTCGCGCGGCATCTGCGCTAGACGAACCGCGTCACGGTGCGGGCCTAAAGACCGGCGAACTGGTGCCGATACTTCCGCTATCGGCGCGGCTACTGGGCCATGAAACAACAGCTCAAAGACAACGACACTGTCGTGCTCGGCAGCAGCTACAACGACGCCCGTGCGGCGACGGCGGCGCTCGTCGAGCGCCTCGAAGGCTCCTTGTCCGGCGGCTCGCTCGATCTGCCGTCGCTGCCCGAGGTGGCGATGAAGATTCGCCGCGCGCTGGCCGATGAGAACGTATCGGTCAGCGAAATCGCGCGCTTGCTCGGTACGGATCCCGCGCTCGCCGCCCGAACGTTGCGGATCGCGAATAGCGCGATGTTCTATCGCGGCAGCCGGCCGATCACCAGCTTGAGCGGCGCGGTCTCGCAGCTCGGTTACAAGATGGTGCGCAACGTTGCGTTATCGTTCGCCGCGCAGCAGGTGTTCATCGGTTACAACAGCCGGTCGTTGCGCGACTTGGTCGGTGCTGTGTGGCGGCACAGCGTGCACGCCGCCGTCGTCAGCCACATGCTCGCACGCGTTCGTACCAAGCTGAACGCCGACGAGGCATTCCTCGCGGGACTGCTGCACGCCGTTGGCAAGCTCTACATCTTGATGCGCGCCCAGGGCGAGGTGGAGGCGCTCGCAGGGGATGCGGCGTTCGAGGCCGTGCTCTCGGCATGGCACCCCCGCATGGGGAGGGCTGTGATCGAAGCGTGGGAGCTATCGCCCGAGCTTGCGGCCGCGGTAGGCGAGCACTTGAGCTGCAGCTTGGAAGCGCCGGATCCGCCGACGTTGACGGCCGTCGTCGCCGTTGCGAACTATCTCGTCGAGCACAGCGAAGCGGCGTGTGCAGATTCGGAGTTTCACGCCAAAGTGCCGAGCTTCGGCTCGCTGTCGATGGACAAGCCCACGTTCGACTGGCTCGTCCGCGCCGCCGACGTGGATGTGCGCCTGATGACGCTGGCGTTCGGCGTTTGACGCCGGCCGTACTGCGCTAGCCTGCCGCGTTCGTTACCATAGCCGTCCCGGCCGAGCGGCCGATGACGACCTCGAACCCTGTGTCCGCTTTCAGCCTCAACGAGTTCTACCAGCGCAACCGGCGCGTGGTCATTTGGGTCATCCTGTTCCTTCTCCTGTGGCTGCTGCGTGATTTCTTCGCAGTTGTGTTCCTCGCTTTTGTGCTCGCCATCGTCGCCGCCCCGCTCGCGGAGATCGGCATGCGGCGGCTGCGCCTGCCGCATTGGGCCGCGGTCATCGTCGTTTACGTGTTGTTCCTCTCGGTGCTCGGCACATTCGTTGCGTTCGTAGTGCCGAGCGTCGTGTCGGAGGTCAATCGCACGATCGATAATTTGCCGGCCACCGAGGCTACGCTGATCGAGACGAAGAACCGGCTCGTGCGGCGGTATCCGGCGCTACGCGAGCCGATCAACGGTTACCTGCGCAGCGCGCTGGCGGACGATCGGTTGCAGATCGTGGAGCTCGAGCTCATCGGCGAACGCCAGCGGCTCGGGCTCACGGCCGCCGAAGTGGCGGCGGCGGCCGAGAGCACTGCCGTGCCCACGGGGGCGCTCGGCGAGTATTTCAATCGGCAGGATCAGCTGTTGCTGAACGCCTTGATGGCGGTGCAGTTCCAGCGCGTGCGTCAGTTCGCGCCGGCCGTTACCGTGATGCTGTATCGCGCAACGGCCACGACCCTGCTGGCGCTGCTCTTCAGCTTCTTGATTCTCATCGATCTCAATCGCATCAAGGCCGGCATCGGCCGGCTGCGCACATCGCGCCTCGGCGATTTCTACGAAGAGGCGGCGCCGCCGATCGCGCGCTTCGGCATCCTGCTCGGCCGCGCGATCGAGGCGCAAGCAGCCATCGCCGTCGTCAACACGGTGCTCACGCTGGTCGGCTTGCTGCTGCTTGGCATTCCGCTCGTCGCGATGCTGTCCGTCATCGTGTTCGTATGCAGCTTCGTGCCCGTGCTCGGCGTGTTGATTTCGACTACGCCCATCGTGCTCGTGGCGTTGAACGCGAGCGGCCCCGGCCTGTCGTTAGCTGCCATCGGGCTCGTCATCGTGATTCACGCCATCGAGGCGTATGTGTTGAATCCGCTCATCTACGGCAGGCATCTGAAGTTGAACCCGGTGCTTACGCTGATCATTCTGTACGTGGGTTACCACGCGTTCGGCCTGTGGGGCATGTTGCTCGGCGTGCCCGTCGCGCGCTATTTCATTCACGACGTGATCGGTGTGCCGTTTCGGGACCGTGGCCGCATCACCCGCCCGGCGGTGTGAGTCGGAGCCGAGGCCCTTTCACGACGAGATCGACCGTGCTGATGTATCTGCTGCGCCGCCTCATCGGCATCGCCACGCGATGGCCGTGGCTGCTGCCGGCCATCAGCTTCGCAGCGGGTTGGCTTGGCTTTCTGCTGGTGCGGCGCGGCGAAGACTTGGCGCGGATCATCGCGGTGCTGGCATTGCTCGGCTGGTTCTGGCTGCTGCTCGAGCCCTGGGTTCGGCGCCGCCTGGAGCGGCGCCGGCCGCGCGCCGGAAACTTCGTGGTCAATTTCATCAGTCAATCGTTGCAGCAGGAGCTCTTGTTCTTCAGCCTCCCGTTTTTGATCGGCGCCACGCAGCGCGATGTGGGCCAGATCGCGTTCACGGCCGCGGTAGGTTTCGCAGCGCTCATCACCACCGTGGACCCCGTCTACGAGCGGTTCGTCGCGACGCGCGCGGCGCGCCGCATGTCGTTCCACGCGTTCTGTAGCTGGATTGCGGCGCTCGTCGTGTTGCCGATGGTGTTGCGGCTGCCGGTTGAGCGCGCCCTCCCGATCTCGCTGCTGGCGGTGGGTGCGTGGCTCGTATTGACGCTGCCGCTATCGCTGTACTCGTTGCCGCGCTGGGGCACGAGGCTTACGTGGATGATGGGCATGATCGGTGTGCCGCTGCTGCTCTGGCAGCTGCGCGCGCAACTGCCTGCGGCGGGGCTTGCCGTGACGGACGCGCGTGTTACCCAGACGATCGACGGCCTCACGCCGGGCCTTAAGGTTCGCCGCTTGCGACAGGAGGATCTGGCGCAGGGCGTGATTGCGTTCGCCGCGATTCGTGCGCCGGCCGGGCTATCGCAGCAGGTGGTGTTCGAGTGGCGCCACAACGGCGAGCGCGAGCAGATAGCCGTCGAGATCCAGGGCGGCCGGGCCGACGGCTTCCGGGCTTATTCACGCAAAACGGCGTTCCCGGCCGACTCGACGGGCCTGTGGACGGTCGACGTGCTCACCCCCCAGGCGCAGCTGCTCGAAAGGCTCCGGTTCGTTGTGGAGGGATAGAGCTACCGCGCTCGCGAAGCTTGTGACCCGCGCCGTCCGAGACATACCATCACTTTAAACGTAGCTACGGATGGGAGTGCACGCGCCATGACCGAACGAATTTCCGCTGGTCAGCTCATCGACGACCTCACCGCCGTCATCCGCGACGCCGAGAGTTTGCTGCGCGCCACGGCCGCGCAAACCGGCGACAAGGTGGACGAGATCAGAACGCGTGCCGAAGAGTCGGTGCGGCAGGCCAAGGAGAGGCTCGCCGGCATCGAGGAAGAAACGCTGCAACACGCGCGCGTGTTGGCCGGCGAGGCGGAGGAGTACGTGCGCGGCAATCCATGGCAAGCCGTGGGTATCGCCGCCGGCATCGGTCTCGTGCTCGGCCTGTTGATGACTCGTCGCTAGAGGCCGGCGGCGCTTGGACTACGAGGTCGATCGCTCCGATACCGCCGCGCCACGCGCGCGCGGGCCGATCGCCGGCCTATTCCAGTCCGTGTCTCACTTGCTCGCCACGGCGGTCGGCATCGCGCACACGCGGCTCGAGCTGTTGTCGACGGAGCTTCAAGAGGAAATCCATCGCGCCGCGGAGATCATGGTATGGACGGCCGTGGTGTTGCTGGCGGCCGGAGTGGGTCTGTTCTTGCTCGCGCTCGTCGTCATCTTCGTATTTTGGGATACACACCGCATGGCCGCGTCGATCGCGGTGACGAGCGCCTTTTTTGCGATCGCGGCCGTCGCGGCGCTCGTGCTGCGTGCGAAGGTGCGAGCTAAGCCGCCGCTGCTCGATGCCACGCTGGCAGAGCTCAAGAAGGATCGCGACACGTTGCTGAAGCGCACGTCATGACGCACCGAGTGGAGCAGCTCATGGAGCGGCAGGCGCAATTGCAAGAGCGTTGCGCCGCGCAGCGCGCCCGCGTCGCGAGCGAGGTGGCGAGTATCGAAGGGCGGTTTGCGGGCGTCGATCGGTGGGCCGGCTTAGCGCAAAGCACCTTGCTGCATCCGGCTGTCATCACGGGCGGCCTCGTCGCGCTGCTTGCCATCGGCCGAACGCGTGGGCTGCGGCTCGTCGGGCGTCTGTACTTGCTCACAACGACGGCGCGGCGGTTGATTCGAACGGTGCGGATGTTCGAGGTTGTTGGCTCCAGGGACAATTCGACTATCGAGGGACGACAGTTATGAATGCGTTGCGCTGCGTGGCGGTAGTGGCGGGCTTGAGTGGTCTTGCGTTCGGCGCGCAGGCGCAGCAGGGCTGCCAGCCGAGCGGCGAAGTGAGCTACGTGTGCGGACCGCAGAATCCCGAAGATCTCGTGCTCGTGCCGGGCACGCCATGGGTGGTATCGAGCGGTATGGCCGAGGGCGCGGGTTTTTACCTCGTGGACTCGATGACGGGCGACGCCACGCTGCTGCCGTTCACTGCGGAACCGGATCCTGCGTTCGCGATCTGTGCGACTCCGCCGTCGCCGCAGTCGCTGAATACGCATGGCCTCAGCATCCGCGCGACCGGAGCAGGGCGAGCCAAGCTTTACGTCGTGGGGCACGGCGCGCGGGAAGCCATCGAGGTGTTCGACGTGGATGCTACAGGCGCCAAGCCCGCATTGACGTGGCGCGGCTGCGTGCCGATGCCCGCGGGTCTTGCGGCCAACAGCGTCGCGTCGTTTGCCGACGGCTCAATCGTTGCGACGGTGCTGTTCATGCCGGGCACCACGTTTGCGGACTCCGTGGCGCGCAAGCCCACGGGCGCGGTGTTCGAATGGTCGCCGGGCGACGCGGGCTTTACGCTCGTCGAAGGCACGCAGCTCCCCGCCAACAACGGCATCGAGGTGTCGACCGACGGCCGCGAGATCTATGTCGCCTCGTCGGGTCTGCAGACGATCGTGGCTTTCTCGCACAGCAACCCGGCGCGGCAGCTTCGCACGACGCGGCCGCTGCCGTTTACGCCGGACAATGTGCACCTCTCTGCCGACGGGCGGCTGCTCACGGCCGGCATGGCGAACGACGTGCCCGAGTGCGGCGGCGCACCGGGCCCCGACCACGACATCCCGAAGCTTGCGGCGTGCCCGCGGCCCACGATTGCCGTTGCAATCGATCCGGTGACGATGCGCGATACGGTGATCGCAACGACGAACGCCGATGCGAAGTTCAGCAATGCGACCATGGTGTTGCCGGTGAACGGCGAAGCGTGGATCGGCACGTTTTCGGGCGACAAGATCGCGCGTGCGCCTCTGCGCTGAGGCACCGATCGCGACTCAGTGCGTCATCGTATAGATGAGGTAATTCACAGCGAACCGGTACGCGAGCGCCGTCATCGGCTCGGGGTAGCCGGGATCGTCGGCGTGCTCCCAAGCATCGCCCATGTCCATGTTGAAATTGATGGCGACCATCAGCCGGCCGTCGTCGTCGAACACGCCGCGCCAATGCGGCACGGTGCCCCGGCGTTGCCCGCCGATGCCGGGAATCTGCGTGCGCTGATCGAGGTCGTAGAGCACGTGCAATAGCTCGTGGTCCTCGCCGAGCTCCTCGATGCGCCGATCCGGGAACACGCGCTGCATCGAGTCGACGAAGACGTCCCACTCGCGCTCGCCCCAGAAGTCGTCGACCATCAAGAAGCCGCCGCGATCGAGATACTCGCGCAACACCGCGGCTTCCGACTCGTCGAGTTGCCAGTGGCCGACCTCGACGGCGTACAGCCACGGATAGTCGAACACGCTCTCGTCGTTGAGCTGAATCAACCTACCGCCATTGCCGTCGAGGTCCACCGGGGCGGTGTCGACGCGCGTGAACCGGCTGATGCCCTGCATCACATGGAACTCGGCGTCGGCGTAATCGGTGGCCCACGACGGGCGGCCCCAGCGCCCTCCGTAGGGCGAGTCGCGGTAGACGAGGCGCGCAAAATGAAACTCCGCCGTCGGCGCCGCGTTGAGCCGTGCGTCGCGGCGTGCGTCGCCTCGTTGACCATGCGCCACGCCGAGCCAGGCGACGGCCGCCACCGCAGCGCAGGCGGCCGCGGTGAGCACAACGGTTCGAGGGCGGGAGCTCACGGCCGTAGCGTAGCGCATCGCTGCGTCGACGGGTGGGTTACCGGGGCGGTGGACGCTTGTGCTGCGGGGTGCGAGTGGCACAAACCGCGCGCCCGAGCCTAGAATCGATCTCGAATCGTGTTCTGAGCAGGGGAGCTCATCCGTGGCCATTGGGCGCGCAGGGTCGTGGGGCGCGGTTATCGCCGCGCTGGCTGTTGCCGGCGCCGCACGCGCGCAAGAACCGGTTTCGGAGCTGAACGGCTACGTCACGCTGAGCAGCGGTTACTGGCGGCACGGCTTGGCACACAGCGATGGCCCAACGGTGCAACTCGGCGTCGACTATCAGCACTACAGCGGCTTCTTCGCGTATGCCCGCGCGATGAACGTCGATTACCCGCACAACTACGATGACCGCAGCCGCGACGTGGAAGCGAGCGCCTACGTCGGCTATCACGCGCGCGAGGGGCGGTGGTCGTGGACGACGAGCCTTGGACGCTATCTGTACCCAGGTGCAGCCGGCTACAACTATGGCGAGGTGAGCGCCAGCGTGGGTTTCCGCGACCGCGTCTTTTACACGGCGTCTTACAGCGACGAGTACTACTCGGGCGGCGGCTCGGCACTGAACCAAGAGGTTTCCGTCTCCGTGCCCTTGCCGGGCAACGTGGAGGTCGGCGGTGCGGTCGGCTACTTCGACTTGCGGAGCGGCGGAGCGGAAATCGAGCACTGGAACATCGGCGTGTCGAAGCTCATCGGCCGCATGGCGCTCGACCTGCGCTATTACGACGGCAACTACTCGTGGCGCAGCTACCTCGGGGATCCCAAAGCCGATCACTTCGTGCTCAGCGCGTCGTACGCGCTGCGAGGCAAGCCGTAGCGGCCGCTAGAAGCTGGCGCTTGCGCTCGCCGCCGGACGCGGGCACGCCGCCGTGCCCGCAACGCTCGCCACCGCGCGGCACGCGTTGATCGATGCGCTGCCTGCCGAATATGTCGTCGTAGCGGTGAGAATGGCCGCGATGCGCTCGGCATCGAGATCCGGTTCTCGTTCCATGAGGAGCGCCACGACGCCCGTCGTGTGCGCGGCCGCGAGCGAGTTTCCCGTGAGAAACGCATAGCCGGCGCCCGGCGTGGTGGTGAGCACTTCGTCGGCAGGCGCGGCCAACGTGTACGGCGAGTTCGAGTTCACCGCGAGTAGCGATGAGTGCGCCGCGAGCACGTGCGGGTGCGACGACGGAAATGCCAACGAGCGTTCCGAGCTCGCGGGATGTGCCGTGACGACCACGATGCCGCGCTCGATAACGCGATCGAGCAGCCGGCTGAGGAGCGGATCGTCGGGGCCGGCGAGGCTCAAGTTGATCACGTTCGGTTGTAGCCCGAGCGCCACCTCGAGCGCGCGCGCCAGCGAGAACGTCGAGCATTGTGCGGCGAGGCCGTTCTCGGCAACGGCCCAGCAGGCGCGCAACGAGGCGATACTCACGTCGGGCGCGACGCCGATGATGCCTTCACGATTGTTGACGGCTGACGCGATGACGCCGGCCATTGCGGTGCCGTGCAGCTCGCCGTCGCGCGCCAGCGGGTGCTCGGCCACGAGATTGCGGGCGAGCCGCACGCTGCCGCGCAGATCGGGATGGTCGCCGTCCACCGCCGAATCGATGATCGCGATCGATACGCCGCGGCCCGTGGCCAACGCGTGCGCTCGCTCCACGTCCATCGTGTTAGCGGCAGATTGCAGCTCGAGATAAGGGTCGTCGTAGCGCGCGGCCTGCGTGCTGAACAGGTTCATGCGCTGCGCCAGGTCCACGCGCGCGTCGCGATTCAAGGACTCGATCACGTCGGCGAGGTCGACGTCGTCGGGAACCGTGAGCACTTCGCAATAGACATCGAGCGACTGAATCGGCCAGCCTTCGACGCGGCGCAAGCCGTGCTCGTGAGCGAGCTGCGTGAGCACGCGGTCCACGGACGGCGAGGGACCGTAGCGGCGCTGCAGATAGCGTTGGTTCGGCGCACCTGTGAGCCCGGCCGCGAGCGACGCCGGCTGCTGCACGGTAATCAGAATCTGGCGTTCGGCCGCCGCAGCCGTCGCGGCAGAAAACGGCTCGGTGCGCACGTCGCTCGAGGCCGTGCAGCCCGCCAATAGCGCCGCCGCGAGAAGCAGCGCACTCAACGCGAGCCTCACGGCTTCACCTCCGTCAACGAGCGGCCCGCGAAGCGCACGCGTGAATCCGCGGTGAGCGCGCGCAGCAACACGGCGAGCTGCGCGTCTTCGGCGGCGCCGCCGCGCACGCGCACGCGGTAGCGCCCGAGCTCGCTGGGACCGGCTACGATCTCGCCGTCGATCTCTTCAAGCAACGCTGCCATTTGCGCCGCCGTGGCGTCGGCCGCGAAGACGATGTCGAGCAGTGCGCCGCTCTCGGCGGCAGGCGTCGCCAACGTCGAATAGGTTGCGTTGGTGAGGTTCGGCGGCGGCGTGAGCCACAGCAATACCGCAAGCACGGCCACGCCGGCGGCCGCGGCAAGCGCATACGGCGCTGCGGCGTAACGCAACCGCCCGCCCCGCGCGGCCGCGTCGAGCTCGCGGTCGAGCTGCTCGAAACCGGCTTCCATCGAGACGTCGGCCGTGCGCCGCGCGTTCGCGGCCGCGTGCAGGCGCCGTTGCTGCTTGAGCTCACGCCGGCACGCGATGCACGCACGGGCATGCTCCTCGACGGCCTCGCGTTCGGCGCTTGCGAGCGTGCCGTTGACGAGCCAGGGCAGCAGCTCGAACGCACGATCGTGCGAAAGCACCGTCACACTCCGTCCTTGCCGAGCGCCGGCAGCAGCTGCTTCAGCTTCGCGCGCGCGTGGAACATGCGGGTCTTCACCGTATTCACAGGGCAGGCGGCAATGGCGGCAATCTCCTCGTACGAGCAGCCGTAGAAGTACGTAAGCTCCACGACGGCGCGATGCTCTGCGGATAGGTGCCGCAGCGCCGCATCCAGCAGGTCGCGCAGCTCGCCGTCCTCGCTGGGTTCCGCTCGCGCGTCGGAACGTTCAATGAGCTCGTCGAACGGAACGCCTGCGATTCGGCTCGTCCACCGCTTCGAGGCGGCCAGCAGCTTCAAAGCCTTGCGATAGGCAATGCCCATGATCCAGGTGGAGACAGTGGAGCGGCCGCCGAAGGCCCGGGCGCTGCGCCAGACCACGAGCATCACGTCGTTGACGCCTTCCTGCGCGAGATCGAGCCGGCCCGTGATGCGGCAGATGAAACGGAGCAATGGGTGGTAGTAGGTGCCGTAAAGTTGGCGCAGCGCGTTGCGATCGCCTTCGGCAATACGCGCGAGCAGCGCCACGTCGACGCTGTCGTCGAAGATTCGTGCCCGGCCGGGACGGGAGTTGAGCCCCTGATCCATCTCGTTTGGTTATTACGCGCCGACGAGCCTTAGTCTACGCACGAGGGCAGCAAGTTGCACCGCCGCGCGAAATACCTAACTCGCGGGTTGGGTTGCGGCGAAGTGTGCGGCGAGTTTTGTGAAGTCCGCCGCCAGCGACGCAGGATCGTGCGGCGGCGAGAGCACGGCGTAGACAGCGCCGAGCGGATCGAGCAGCACCACGCTCGATGAGTGACTCACGAGATAGTTATCGCTCTCCGGCGCTTCGGGCACGTCGAATAGCGTGTCCGTGGCGCGGGCGAAGGCCGCAAGCGCATCGGGCGAGCCCGTAAGGCCGCGGAGCTCGGTGTCGAAGTACGCAACATACTCGCGCAACCGCGCCGGCGTATCGCGCCGCGGGTCCACCGACACGAAATAATATTCGACGCGCTCGTGGGGCCATTCGGCAGACAGTAGCTGCTTGAGCTTCGCGAGCTCGACGAGCGTGAGCGGGCAAACGTCGGGACAATACGTGTAGCCGAAATAGAGCAGCGACCAGTGACCGGCGAAGTCGCCCGCGTGAAACGGCCGAGCGTGCTCATCGACGAGCTCGAAGGCCGGCAGCGCGCGCGGCGCGTCGAGCACGTAGCCGTTGATCTGCGGCGGCGCTGCGCGCCGCGCGTCGATGTAACGCCAGGTGCCGAAGCCGAGCGCCGCGGCCGCAAGCGCGAGGGCGGCGAACGCGGCACGGCGCGAAACGGTTGCGCTCACGCCGCCGCTCACGGCGGGTCCGGCGATGCTGCCCGCGCATCGACCACCGGAACCTCGAGCTCGAGCGTTTCGGCCGCCGCGAAGCGCAACGACAGCGTCACTCGCGCGCCGGCTTCGAGCGGAGCCGCAAGATCGATCAGCATCAGGTGCAGGGCACCCGGCTCGAGGCGCACGGCCTCGTCCGGCGGCAGGGGCAGCTCGGCGAGCGGCACCATACGGTGCATGCCGTTCTCCGCCACATGCGTGTGAATCTCTACGGCGCGGGCCGCCGGCGTGGTGGCGCCGAGCAGCCGGTCGGCCGCACTTCCGCTCGTGAGCGTGAGATAAGCTGCAGCCGTGCGCGCGCCGGGCGGCGTGGCGCGGATCCATGCGGCGCTGGCCGTCACGGGCTCGGCCGCGGCCGCGCCGCACGCGAGGGCCAGTGTGCAGGTTGCGACGGCAAGAACGAGTCGGTGCATGAGCGAATCCGTCTTGATTACTGCGCCATCGTACCGTTTCGTGCCGGCGAGCGCCGGCTCGGGAACTTTTCGCGCGGCTGCGGCGAATAGCACCTGAGGACGAGCCGCTCATGCAAGATACCGATCCCTCCGATGACTGCATCGACGTGCGCTTGCTGGCCGACATCGTGGCCGGCGTGGAGCAAGCTTTCGTCGATCTTTACCGGCGCCGTCATCACGACGTGTATCGGTTTGCCTTCGCGATGGCCAAGTCGCGGAGTTTCGCGCAGGACGTGACTCAAGAAGTGTTCTTGAATGTGCTCGAAAACGCAAAGCGCTTCGACAGCGGCAAGGGATCGGTCCGTGCCTGGCTATTCGGCTGCGCTCGCTACGTGACGCTCGACCGGCTGCGGCTCGAGCGACGATGGACCGGCGGCGTGCTGCCGCCCGACGTCGCGACCGTCGAGAGCGACGAGCGGCTTGTTGCCGAGCAGCGCGTCGAGCGGCTGCACACGGCGATCGCGCAGCTGCCGATCGAGTTTCGCGAAGCGCTCGTGCTCTGCGAGCTGCAAGAGCTGTCCTACGCCGAGACGGCCGCCGTGATTGGCTGTCCTATCGGCACGGTGCGCTCGAGGCTGCATCGCGGCCGCGCGCTGCTCGCAGCCATGCTCGAGGAGAAGGAGCCGGTGACGGCCGATCCCGCGCCGAGCGTAGCGGGTGCATTGCAGGCCCGGGAGATGTGCTCATGAGCGATCGAGAACGCGATAGCCATCATTTGCCGGCGGACCTTGCCGAGTTGCGCGCGGCATTGCACGCCATGCAAGCACCGGCGCCCGACGAGGCCGTGCTGCGCGACCGATTCCGCGACGTTGCGCAACGTGCGAAGCAAGCGGCCCGAGGGCCGCGCATGACCGGCACGTCATGGCACCGGCGCGCTGCGGCCGCCGTCGTCGTTCTGGCCGTGGGGGCCGCGCTGGCCGCCGTCGCGCTGCGAGTCGAGCGGCCCGAGCCCGCCCCTGTCGCGAGCGAGGCGGCGGAATCGGCGCCCGTCGCCATCGGTGCATTTCAGCCGCTCATGCACTCGCCGGGGTTATCTTCGGCAGCGTCGTACAGCGTGGTGCGCGTGCGAATTCCGCTGTCGGCATTCGCGCTCGTGCCCGGCACCGAAGACAGCGGCACCATCGAGGCCGAGTTGCTCGTGGGCGAGGACGGTCTCGCTCGTGCCATTCGTTTCGACGAGGCGGACGCGTCGGTGATGTCCGTCGCCCAACAATGACTGGAGGATCGCTATGAGCTCTATACGCCTGTGGGCCGCATTCGCCGCGGCTACCGTTTGCGCCGGCGCGGCCAGCGCGCAGCCGCCGGAGCCGCCGCCGCAGCCGGAGCGGTTGTTCGTGGTTAGCAACGTAGCGCCCTTGCCGACGATGGGCGGGCGCATCGACATCATCCGCAGCGAAGGCGGCGTGCCCGGTCCCGTGGTGAAGGGTAAGCCGTATAGCGCGCGCTCGATCACGGAGTCGACGCAAGTGCTGGCCGACGGCAACCGCATCACGCAGCGCAACGAGGCTGTGATCTATCGCGACAGCGAGGGACGCACGCGACGCGAGCAAACGCTTGCGGGCGTCGGGCAGTGGCAGACGCAGCAGCCCGTCACGATGATCAACATCTACGACCCGGTTGCCGGCAAGAGCTATGCGCTCGACCCGTCGGCACGGGTCGCGCGCGAAGGCAGGCCGATGCGGATCGCGATCGCGCAGGCCGAGGGCGGGATCGTGACTGCGAACCCGCAACTGCGTACCTTCTATAGCGTCGGCGCGGCGGCGCCCGTGGCGCTGTCGGCACCGGGCACCGGCGTGAGTGTCGTTCACGCGGACGGCAACCGCGTGCAAGTTTTCTCCCAGGGCGCCGTGGCCGTGTCTCCGTTTCCGGAAGGAACCACGGGCGCTTACGAGCCCGCCGAGGATCTCGGTGAACAGGTGCTCGAGGGTCTCCTGGTGCAAGGCACGCGCATGACCGACACGATTCCCGCCGGCACGATCGGCAATGAGCGAGCGATCGATATCGTCACCGAGCGTTGGTACTCGAAGGACATCGACGCCATGGTGCTCCAGCGCTTTTCGGACCCGCGTTTCGGCGAGACCGTCTATCGGCTCGTCAACGTGGTTCTCGGTGAGCCCTCTGCAGACCTGTTCCAAGTGCCCCAGGCCTACGAGGTGACGACCCCCGTCCCCCAGTAAAAGAGGAAAAGGGGACGGATTTATTTAGTGGGGACGGATTTATTTTTCGCCAGGGGCAGCGGCCTC
>CAMPKU010000093.1 GCA_946887385.1 uncultured Gammaproteobacteria bacterium | reverse complement strand
CCGCCTAACAAGCAGTTGCAGCGGACCGTGATACCAAATCGCTGGACGCGTGGTCGCGCCGCCGTTGACCTGCGGCGTTAGACGACGGAGGCGGCATGCCAATCCGACTACCCACCGTGGAGAGCTGTGGATTCTGCGAATACATCGCCGGCACCCGCGAGTGCGCGTTTATCCGCCGAGGCCCGTTGGTATCGTCGATCGTGAACCGCACTCAGTACGAAGTTGGCGGTCTTCTGATTATTCCGAACCGCCATCTATCAACCGTACTCGATCTCGATGTGGCGACGTTGGACGCGGTTGGAAGAGAAGCGCAGTTGCTAGGCAGAGCACTGGTAGAGGGGTTCGACGCGACCGGCATCAACATCTTTCAGAACAATGGTCTCGACGCCAACCAGCACTACCCTCACTACCACATGCATGTAGTGCCACGCTATCCGGGCAGTGATCCCACGAAAATCTACTTACATACTGAGTTCGAACCGATCTCGATTGCGGAGCAGCGGGAAGTGGCCGCTAGGATCGGTCGTGCCGTGCACCACGATAAGGCCGAATCGCAGGTCGTCTAATGCAGTTGCAGCCCACCGTGATACTCCCGCACTCCCCCGCAAACGCGCCGATTTCGAGGGGGGTGGACTTGTGGCCAAGCCTCGCGAGAAGTAGCGTTGCTACACGCATAGACGCTAGAACACCGCTCGTGCTCTCGTTCGCCGCGAGAGATACGCGCATTCCGAACAGGAGAAGCAGATTGTCTCGACCTCTAATGTTCGTTGTCTGCGCCGGTTGCGTGCTCGCGCCCGCTGTGGTTTTCGCCCACCACAGCCGGGCGAACTACGATATGACGAAGGAGATCGTCGTCGAAGGAACCGTCGCCGCTCTCGCGTGGACGAATCCGCACGTCTCTATGACGGTCGAGAGGCAAGGCCCCGGCGGTGAACAGTCTCGCCTCGAGATCGAGCTGTCGTCCGTCTCGGAAGCGCTGGCACTGGGGCTAAAAAAGGAAGCGATCGAACCTGGTTCCCGCGTGGTAGTCCGCGCGCATCCCGGGCGGAGTGGGCCGGGCGCGAAGGCCGTCGGCCTCGACGTGAGAACCAGCGATGGCACGGTCTATCCGCTCAACATCGACGCCCGACTCGCCGTCATTCCCGCCCCTCAGCCAGCCAGTGGGATCGCCGGGCACTGGGCGCCCACGCTAGAGAGTTACCCGGGCCTTGCCGTTATTGCGCGGCCCATGCAGGTCAGCGAGGCGGGGCGTGCGGCGGCGGCCGAGGCCCGGCGCGCCTCAGCAGGCACCGGCGGCGCCTTGCCGTGCCAGCCGTTCCCGCCGCCGTTTATCTCGCTCTTTCCCGATCTGCGCACCATCGAGGTCAATGACGCGAATGTCGTGATGCGCTTCGAGGGCGCCATCGGCGTGCCTATGGAGCGCGTCGTTCACCTCGATCAGGATGCGCATCCCGTCGGCGTCACGCCATCGTTGATGGGCCACTCGATCGGCCGCTGGGAGGGCGAGACCCTCGTGATCGACACCGTCGGCTTCACTCCCCATCGCTTTGGAGTGCTCACCTTCCCATCAGGACCAAACAAGCATCTCGTCGAGCGGCTTGCGCTCACGAGCGATCGTCTGCAACTCGAGTACACGTTTACGCTCGAGGACCCGGACGTTCTGGCCGCGCCGTTTTCGTTCACCGCAATGTGGAATCACCGCCCGGACTTGGAGTTCTCGGGCGTGGCGTGCGACCCCGAAGTGTCGCGGCGAGCAGTTCAGCCGTAGGCGGAATTAGGTTTGCAGCCGTCACGGCGCACGTGCGCCCCTTATGCACACGCGCCGTTCCTGACCGCGCAGCGTGCGGCTAAACCGTGGCGTTAGGCGACACGGGAGCCAGTTATGGGTGCTGATGTCGATCAGATTGTCGCAAAGCTGACTGCTAGCGAGCTCGATTTGCTGCAGGATACTTTTGGCGTGAATCTGCGTGACTCGGGTGTAGTGCATGCCTTCACAGCGCTTGAGCACACTCGCCGACGCATTCGAGCGATCGAGGAAAGGGTGCTTCGCAAACGGCGGGAGAGAGCCGGTGAGCGACCACACTGTTCATTCTGTGGCGGAACGCCGGAACAGACCGGAATGCTGTGCCAATCTTCCATGGGTCCGTACATCTGCGTGTCGTGTGCTAGAGCGGCGATCGAAGCGATCAGTCACGAGGGCGCGCGTGACACCTAACAAACAGTGGCAGCGAACGGTGGAACGGTATCGCGGGCGCGCCGCAAGCGCGTCACTTCCTTGTGCGCGCGCGGTGCGCGACACGCCGCAGCGTGCCGCCGGTGAACCGCAGCATTAGGCTGCACCCCAAACCGCGTGCTACGCATTGGCCTCATCTCCGATACCCACGGTCTCCTGAGGCCGGAGGCGGTCTCCTTTCTTCGCGGCAGCAATTTCATTGTCCACGCAGGCGATGTCGGAGACCCTAAGGTTATTGAAACGCTCGAAAGTCTTGCTCCAGTCACCGTGGTGCGTGGCAACAACGACAAAGGCCCGTGGGCCGATGCTATCGCTGAGACCAACGTGTTGGAGGCTAACGATGTCTTCATCTATGTTCTCCACGACATCGCGGACCTTGACCTCGATCCGTCTGCGGCGGGCTTCCGTGTCGTAGTATTTGGGCACTCGCATCGCCCGTCGAGCGAGACACGCGATGGAGTCCTCTACGTCAATCCCGGAAGTGCCGGTCCCCGTCGTTTTAGGCTACCCATCTGTGTTGGCGAGTTGCAGATCGCCGACGGTTCGATCACCGCACGGAGTGTGGAGCTCGAGGTGCCAGGTGCAGGCTCATGACACGTCGATGCGCCGCCGTTGACCTGCGGCGCCATGCGCCATGGTAGCCGTCGCCAAGAACATCGCGCTCACTGACCTCGGCGGCCGCTTCATCAAGGTCGACCACGCCGGCGAGCACGGTGCGGTCTGTATTTATACGGGTCAGATCCTCATGGCTCGTCTAACGGCGCCAGCTCTCGTCTCCGAGCTCACAGAGTTTCGCGAGCATGAGTTGCGGCACCGGGAGATTTTTCGCTTAGAGCTCGCTCGCCGCGGCCGGCCGCGTTGCCGTAGCTACTGGCTTTGCGGCCTGGGCGGGTTCATCCTCGGGCTCATCACGGGTTTGTTCGGTTCCGGGGCGATTGCTGCAACCACGGTCGCTGTCGAAAGCGTCGTGCTGCGTCACCTCGAACACCAAATGCTGGTGTTGAAAGCCGATCCCGGCGCAGTCGCCGCGATCGCGGCCATAGTGGCAGATGAACGTGCGCATCACGACCGTTCGCTCGTGCACGCTCGAGCAAGCAAGTTCTGGTCGACGGTTTTGACGCCGGTAGTTTCCGCGGCCACTGAGGCGGTGATCTGGACGGGTATGCGGTTATGACGCATAAAAGCAGTGCAGGGGACCGTCATACTCAATTGCTGGTGTTGCCCATGCGTACCCTTTGAACTGCGGCATTAGACGCCAATGTCCACGTACACCGGTTCATGCCACTGCGGAGCGGTTCGATTTGAGGTTGATGCCGAGATCGACCATGTTCGCGTCTGCGACTGTTCGATTTGCGCAAAGCGGGGCGCTCTAAACTTTCGCGTTCCAAGGGCCAATCTGCGCCTTCTCACGCCGTGGGAAAACCTAACGCTCTATCAATGGGGGTCACGGACAGCGAAGGATTATTTCTGCCCAAACTGTGGCATCTTGCCGTTCCGGCGGCCAAGCGATCCAACGCCACACGAGCTTCGCGAGGGCGTGCAACCGTTTGACGGTTGGGCGGTCAACGTTCGTTGCCTTGACGGAATCGATCTTGGTTCAGTTCCGATCCGACGGATCCAAGGGAGCAAAATCCGCCTTTGAAATGCCGTCGTGCGTGTTTGTCGCTCGAAAACCTCGCGGCAGGGTGGAAGGAGAACAAGATGCCAGACGTGGTCCCGTTTCTAACTTACGAGGACGGCATTGCCGCCCTGGATTGGCTCGCCGAAGTGTTTGGCTTCACGGAGACCGCTCGCTTCACGTCTACCGAAGGGAGGCTTTCTCACGGAGAAATGTCAATCGGGGATGGACTCATCATGTTGGCCAGTCCCTCGGCGGCCTATGAGGGCCCCAAGCGCCATCGCGTCAACTGCAAGATTGCCGCCGCATGGTCCGATCTGCCATGGATCATTGATGGTGTTCTCGTCTATGTTGAGGACGTCGATGAGCACTATGCTCGCGCGAAGGCCGCAGGAGCCGTCATCTTGTCTGAACCGGAAGATGGGCCGCCGGCGCGACGATATCGAGTCGAGGATCTGGAAGGACATCGATGGATGTTCATGGCAAGAAGCTAGCCCGCGCGCTACTCACGGTAGGCGTTGCAAGACAGGTTTCATATAGCGAAGCGCGCGAGGGGTTCATCGAGCGGTTTGTCGAGGCCTCGCAGTGGAGCCTAGCAAAATGACCAGCGGCATCCTCGAGCGCATTGCGGACGGTCGCACCGACCTGATATTCGATTATCTGGCGCAAGGACACCCGGCGAAATCCGCCGATCGGGGAGGCACGGCACTGATCAATTGGTGCGCGTACTACGGCGACGTCAGCGGCATGCGATTCCTGCTCGCCAACGGCGAAACGCTCGATAGCTGCGGCCCAAATCTCGGCCTCGACGGCGGCGCGTTCCACGGGCATTGGGAGTTGTGCCAGTTCCTCCTTGAGAACGGCGCCGACGCGAATCGCGCGGACCCGGAAACCGGCGAAACGCCTCTGCACGCCGCGTTGTGCAAAGCCAATCGCCCCAAGTACGACTCCGTCATCAAAGTGCTACTAGCCAATGGCGCGAAGCCCAATTGCGCGACGAAGCCGAACGTCGAAACCGGTTCGTTCATGCGCGATTGCAGAACCAAAGGCGAGACGCCGCTGCATCGGGCTGCGGCCTTCGGCAGCGAAGAGGCGGTCCAACTGCTGCTCGATGCCGGCGCGCTCGTCGATGCCAAAGACATGAACGGCGAAACGCCGTTGAGTTGGGCGAGCTGGCATCTAAGGCCGGCGTCGATCCTGCGGAAGTTATGTTACGGCCGCTTCTGGATTCACCCTGACAACCACGCTACTTACGACCACGGACGAGGCTGGGAAATAATGGGTGTCGGGAAACCGCACGTGTAGCAAAGTGAAGCAACCGGCAGTGAACGACGCCGCTCGCAGCCACCGTATGGCACTGGCGCTCGTGGCTTTGGCGAGCGCGGTGCTCGCCGCCCTCGGCTTCGCCGGGTCGCAGGCCCTTGAAGTATTCGCTCCGTGTCGCTCTCTGTACGGGGCGCGTCAGGCCGTACAAGGATCGCTGGCATGCCAAATGTACTCGGCCATCAATCTGTTAGCGGTTCTCTTCGTGTTGGCGGCCGTCGTGCTTGCCGTTGTGGTGGTCGTACGGCGCGGCGCACCTCCCTCAAACGCTATACGCACTGCTCGGCGACGACCCGGGCGCTAATATGGCTCCGGAGGAGAGGCGGAAGAGAATGCGCAAGGTATTCAGCTCAAATGAAGTTAGCGAAACCGCGCTGGTTCGAGACGCATTGGTACACGCCGGTGTCGACGTGACTATTCAGAACGAATACTCAGGCCGATCGGCGATACCGGCATTTCGACCGCCGGCAGAGGTTTGGGTGAGGAACGACGACGACTACGACGCCGCGAGGCAAATCGTAGTGAACACGATCGCAACCCTGGATAGCCAAGCCCACGCGCCGCCGTGGGTTTGCTCGAGGTGTGAGGAGCGGAACCCACAGTCGTTCGAAGTGTGCTGGAACTGCGGCCAGGACAAGGGTAGTAGCAGCGACGGCCCTTGAGATGCATGCGAAGCGCCGGCGCCGCGTTGGCGGCTGAGCTGCACGTCATTCGCTGCCGACGACATCAGAAGAATGCCGACTCGCCGCTTCTACATCGCCGATTCGACTCTTGCGACGCAGTACTACGCTGACCTTCAGAAGCGACTCCAGACCGAATGGCCCAACTTTCCGCCTATCCACCCCGCTGACGATGCGGTCCCAAAGCCGTTGGTCGCGTTGACGTCGTCCGGCGCCTTGGCCGGCGGATTGGCGTTCATCGCAGCGAAGTCTCCAATCGGCGATCAGCTCGCCATCTGGATCAACGGCGTTCTGGTTGCGCCGGAGTACCGACGCCAGGGCGTGGGCAGCCGGCTCATTCAGGCGGCTCATGAGGCCGCGCGCCGGACCGGCGTGCCGCGCCTTTATGCGCTAACCGAATTACCGGATCTCTATTCCAAACTGAAGTGGGCTATCTTCAGCAACGTTGGCGCCGATTTCGTGATGACCTGGGACTCTTGCGATGACAATTGAGACGGAACGCGATATCGACGGCCTGAAGCGAGTGGGACGAATCGTCGCAGTGGTGCTGCGCGAAATGCTTGCTTCCATCGAAGCAGGCATGACGACAGCAGAGCTCGACGACGTTGGCAAAACGTTGCTCGATCGACATGGGGCGCAGTCGGCGCCGCAGCTGACGTACAAATTTCCCGGGGCTACGTGCATCAGCGTCAATGAAGAAGCGGCGCACGGCATTCCCGGCTCCAGAGTCATCCAACCCGGCGACGTGGTGAATGTCGACGTGTCGGCGGAGCTAGACGCGTACTTCGCCGACACGGGCGGCACTCGAGTCGTTCCCCCGTCCACGCCGATCAAGGATCGCTTGTGTCATGCGACGAAGCTCGCGTTGCAGGGAGCCGTAGCGGAAGCCCGCGCCGGCAATCGACTAAACCGCATCGGCAAAGCAGTTCAGCGAGTCGCGAAGGCGCATCGATTCAAGATCATCAAGAACCTGGCGGGTCATGGCGTTGGGCGCAGCTTGCACGAGGAACCCGACAGCATCTTGGGGTACTTTGAGCCGAGGGATGCGCGGGAATTGCGGGAAGGAATGGTCATCGCCATCGAACCGTTTCTGTCCACGAAAAGCACGTTTGTGGAGGAAGCCGGCGATGGTTGGACACTCGTTGGCACCCAGGGGAATCTGTCGGCGCAATACGAACATACGTTGATCGTCACGCGCGGCGAGCCGATCATTGTGACCGCGTAGAGCTAAGCCTGCCGCCTGCGACAATCGCTCGCTGCTCTAGTCAGCTGAACTAAAATGAGCCCACGAGGGATCGGAGCTCGGCGATATGAAGGCGCGCGTGAACGTCAACATCGACGTGCCGGAGCTTGCACCGGCAATCGAATTCTACGAGGCCGCGGTTGGGGCGACGTTCGTGCGCTTGCTGGACGATGACGTTGCCGAGCTCAGCTACGGCTCGTCGCTGTTGTATCTGCTGTGCAAGCCGACGGGATCCGCGGCTACCCCCGGGGGCGCCACGCGGCAGCTCGGCCGGCACTGGACGCCGGTGCACGTCGACTTCGTAGTCGACAGCATCGACACGGCGGTTGCCCGCGCCCTTGCCGCCGGCGCCCGACAGGAGAGCGAGCGCATCGACTGGCGCGGCTCGACGTGCGTGACGTTCTCCGATCCGTTCGGTCACGGGTTCTGCCTGATCGAGTTCGCGGGGAACGGCTACGAGTAACGCCTCGCCTGTAACTAATTGCCCTCCTCGCGTGTCTATTGGCTTCGGGAGCCACCGTCAAGCCAAAGGCCTTCGGCAATGCCGCAGTACCGCTTCAACGTGTTCGGCCGCCTCGTCGTGATCATGGGAGCACCGGGCCAGTGGTCTGCGTTCCTGCTCGGCAGCGACGGCAAGCGCCGCAAGGCGGATTTCGTCGTGCCGGGGTCGCTAGGGGAAGGCGAGCTCTGCCAATACTTGTCCGATCTCTTCCACGAGAGCGCAAGCTCGACGCAGCCCGCCGTCAAACGAATCGACTAGCCGGCCGGCGAGCGCCAACATGACAGCAGAGGTCAGGTACCCCGTGTAGTCTCTGCGCACAACCTAGCGGAGCAGCGCAATGGCCGGTACGCATCATACGATCGACTACATCGAGCTCACGGTCAGCGATCTCGCCGCGGCGAAGCGGTTCTACGCCGCCGCATTCGGGTGGGAGTTCAACGACTATGGCCCCGACTACGCGGGCATCAAAGGGGCGAAAGGCGAGGTCGGAGGCCTGCGTCAGGCCCAGGGAGCGAAAGGTGGCGGGCCGCTGGTGATCCTGTACTCGAACGACTTGGAGAAAAGCGTGGCGGCCGTGCGGTCGGCAGGCGGCAAGATCGTGCGCGACCCGTTTGCGTTCCCGGGCGGCCGCCGATTTCACTTCACGGATCCGAGCGGCAACGAGCTGGGCGTGTGGTCCGAGGCCGGCGCCGCCAGCCATTGAAGCGCCGCGCCGGCTTTGCGTTGGCCGGTGCCGGGGGCGTAAGGTGCCGAAGCAGCCCTCGTCGAGTCCAGGATTGCAGTGAACGCTCGACACGTGCGTCGTTTGGCATTGTCGTTGCCGCAGGCGAGAGAGCAGCCGCACTTTCATCTCGCCTCCTTTCGCGTGGACGGCAAGATGTTCGCCACGCTCGCGCCCGACGGCAGCTACCTGAATGTGTTCGTCGACGACGCGCAGCGCGAGCTCATGACGAGTGTCGATCCGAAAGCTTACGAGACGCTCTGGTGGGGCAAGAAGGTGATGGGTCTGCACGTGCACGTCGCGGCGGCCAAGAGCCGCGATGTTCAAGCGCTGTTACGCGCCGCGTGGGAACGCAAAGCGCCTAAGCGCCTACTCGAGCGCGCCGGATGAGCGTGCGGGGGGTGGCAATGATCGACATTCGCCGCGAAGATCGGCCCGCGCGCGGCATCCGGTTTTCGATCGCCGGTGCCGACGGCGAGGCGGCGCGCGCCTACCTGTACATCATGACGAACGATCTGCACGCCGAGCCGTTCGGCCTGCTCGAGGACGTGTTCGTGGCCGAGCCGGAGCGCGGCGGCGGGCTCGGTACAACGCTGGTCCGTGAAGCCATTGCGGCGGCGCGCGAGGCAGGGTGCTACAAGCTCATCGCCACGAGCCGCACGTCGCGGCCCAAAGTCCACGCGCTCTACGAGCGGCTTGGCTTCACGAGCCACGGCCTCGAGTTCCGGCTGCAGCTGCGTTGAGCCGAACATGATTCGTGCGAGCTGCCATTGCGGCGCCGTCGTCATGGAGGCGGATGCGCCGCCGCCGAGCGTGACGTCGTGCAATTGCTCGATTTGCCGCCGCTACGCCGCGCTTTGGGCGCCCTACACGCGGACGGAAGCGCGCCTCGTGGCCGGTGCCGACCGCGTCGTAGCGTACGTGTGGGGCGATCGAGGGATCGAGTTCTATCACTGCCGCGAGTGCGGCTGCTGCACGCATTACGAAGGCGTGGAGAAGGGCGACGACAGCCGCTTCAGGATCAACGCGCGCTGCTTCGCGCCCGAGGAGCTCGCGAAGGTCGCGGTGCGACACTTCGATGGCGCGCACACGTGGAAGTATCTCGACTGAGGCTACGGCGTGACGTTCGACCGCGTGCTGAGCTCGGGAAATTCGGGCGGGGGAAGGTCCGGCGCGGCGGCGCCGCCAAGGTAGGCGTCGAAGAAGCGCTGTGTCAGCACGTTCATGATCTCGATCACGCGCTCGCCCTCGATCGGCCCCGTGACGCCGAGCCATTGCAAAACGGGCGCAAATAGCGACACGTCCATGAAGTTCGTGTGAGCGGCGCCCTCCACCGTGATGGCGTAATACGGCGCTTCGCTCGTAAGCAAGTCGTGCTCGAAGAAATCGGCGTTGCCCGGGCTGGCCACGACTAGATAGGGCACGGTTAGCGGCTGACGCATGCGGCTGCCCCACAGTCCGCCGTCGAGATTCACGGCCGCTCGGCAGCGCGCGTCGCGCTTGCATAACGCCGTGACCGCGCCGCCGCCGTACGACATCCCGAGAAATCCAACGCGGCTCGTGTCCACGCGCCCGGCTACCGCCGCGGGTAGTCGCGAACGAGCGTCCGGCATGGTGATGGCATCGAGCAGAAGCTCTAGATCGCGCACCCAGATGTCCATGAAGTCGTTGAGCAGCGTGCCGCGGTCGAAGTACTCGAGCCGGACACGAGCGCGTTCGAGCGGGCTTGCGCCGCGCTCGGCGCGCGCCATGATCTCGTCCAAGTCGACG
This sequence comes from uncultured Gammaproteobacteria bacterium, assembly GCA_946887385.1. Next base: position 5,218 of record CAMPKU010000093.1, on the reverse strand, counting down.
GCGCCTTGTTGCGAAGTCGCCTGCGTGACTTTGCCGTGGATTGGAACGCCGCTGCCGTCGGCATACGTAGTGAACGCCCCGAAGTGCGGATGCGTGACGCCGAACGCGATGTAGCCGTGGCTCGCGAGATGCTCCATCAGCAGCGTGTTTTGCTCGGCGATGCCGCCGGCCGATGGGCTGAACACGATCGCCGGGTAGCGCTCGCGCTCCGGGGACGGCGCTAGGCCTGGATATGAGTGCGTTTTCATTCCGCCGAGATAGCCGAAGAGCACGTCGAGCACGGGCGGCCGATGCAGCTCCTGCCAGAGGCTGCGCGGGCGAGGCATTGAGCCGTCCTTGGGGCTTTCAGCCGGATACCAAACCTGCACGTAGATCTCGCGCGCCCGTCCGGGCGCACCGAACAGCGCGTCGTCTCGCGAGTCGTCGACGAGCGTGAATGAGGTGACGCCCACGGCATGGGGCCCGCCCGGTGCGGGCAGCGTGACGACGGGCAGTGCAAATGCCAGCAGCACACTCAAGGCGACGAACATCGATCCGAGCAGGATTCCCAGCGAGCGAATAACCACGTGTGAGTAGCTGCGGCGCAGCAGCAGGAAAGACAGAACCGCGAAAACCGCGGCCGCGGGCGCCATATGGATGCGCGCCTGACCGAACGCGAACGCCGCGGCGACAACGACCAACGCGGCGAGAAAAAGCTTCACACTCGTGCTGCGCGGCGCGCGAGGCGTGTTCGTGACGATCAGCCAAGCTGCCGTGATGAGCAAGAATAGAGCTTCGAGCGCGTACATCAGCCGCCCCGCGAGAACAGTCGGCGGGTGACGGCGCGCAGCGCGAGCAACGTGAGCGCGAGCGCACCGGCCACGCTGTTCATCGGCAGCACGACGTCGGCGATGTCGTCGCCGGTGGGTGCCATCGGCCGCGAGAGAAGGTCGGCGGACCATGCGATCGTGGCGTTGAGCGGCTCGGCGATCAGCCATGCGACGGGCGCAGCGGCCACGCATACGGCGAGTGCCACCACCAAGTTGCGCCCCCTTCGCTCGCGCGCTTTGGCCATGACGCCGGCGACGAACGCTTCGTCGGCAAGCTCTCGATTAGCCGCGGCGAACAGGCGCTCGATTTCCGGCTTACGTTCATCGTTCATAGCGCCACTCCACTCTTTGCGCTTTCGGAATACGCCGACAACAGCACTTCGAGCTTTTCCGTGCCGCGGCGGATATGCGACTTCACGGTGCCGAGCGGCAGCGACGCGGCTTCCGCAATCTCAGCGTGGCTCATCTGCGCGTGATACGAAAGCACGACGCAGAGCCGCACGGCGCTCGGCAGCAGCGCCAACGCCCGATCCACGTCAAGGGCCACGCCGGCCGTGTGCTCGACCGGCTCCTCGTGGCCGTCGATCGTTTCGCTCGCGGCCAACACGTCGAGCTTGCGGTGGTGCTGGAGCCATACGTTCACGGCCACGCGCTTCAGCCAGCCGGGGAAGCGCTCGGGATGCTGCAACTGGCCGATCGTGCTCCACACGCGGATGAACACGTGCTGCGCGAGATCGTCGGCGAGCGAGGCATCGCGCGAGAGCCGGCGCATCAGGTTGCGCACCCACGATTGCCGCCGGCGCACGAGCTCCTCGAACGCGTGCCGATCGCCGCGGCCCGCGAGGCGCACGACGAGCGGCTCGGAGTGGAGCGCGTACGCCGAGCGTGGCGGCACTCGCTAGCTCGCATGCGGCCGGTGGTGCGTCAGCGCCTCGTCCTCGGCCCGCCAGCGGCGCACATAAGCGGACGCGGCGAGCAGCCCGCCGGCAATGCACACGCCGACGCCGGCGGCCCCGAGCAGCGGCAGCACCGCTTTCGGCGCCGGCCCGCTCAAGAAGACGGCGAGCAAGGCGACGCCCGCCGCGACAGAGAATAAAATGATGGCCGCGATTACCAAGTCGCGATCCGGGGTTTTGTTCTCGCTGCCCATGAGCCGGGTCATCAACGCTTCGTCGACGGGCTTGCCGCTCTCGAGCATTCTGCGCAGCGTCTCGTGCTGTGCTTCGCGCTTCTTGGCGCCGTCCCAGGCGCCGGCCACCACGGCCGCGGAAAGGAACCCCCAGAATGCGAGTGATGCTAGCCCTGCGTCCATAACGCGTTCCTCGAAAGTGACTGGTTTACATAGGGTGAGATGCCGTGCTTCCGGCGTTTGGATGCAGCGCGGATCATCGCTCACGGGAACGACGTGGGGCGTGGGGCCGGCCGGGATCATACAATGCGGCGATGCCGGTCACCGGATTCGACCACTACAACCTGCGCGCCCCGCGGCCCGTGCTCGAGGAGCTGAAGAGCTTCTATTGCGACGTGGTCGGCCTAACGGTGGGCGACCGGCCGCCGTTTCGCCGCTTCGGCTACTGGCTCTATGCCGCCGACCGGCCGGTGCTGCACTTGAGCGAGGCCGACGCCACCGAGTTGCGGTCGCGCACGGCCGTCACCACGTTCGCGCACGCGGCATTCAATTGCACCGGCCGCGCCGACTTCGAGCGGCGGCTCACGGCGCTCGGCATTGCGTATCGGACTGCGCACGTGCCGCTGCTGAACCTTGCGCAGCTATTTTTCCACGACCCGGCCGGTAACGGCGTGGAGCTGCAGTTCGACGCGAGCGAGCCGGCCGCCTAGTCGAGCCGTTTGCTGACGCGCGACACTGCGATCACGAGCATCACCGCGATGAACGCGCCGAGCGACGCCAGCGACGGCCACAGCTCCGTCAAATCCGCGCCGCGCAGCATGATGCCGCGCACGAGCCGCAGGAAATGCGTGAGCGGCATGGTCTCGGCCACGTACCGCGCGGCGACCGGCATGCCTGCGAACGGAAACATGAACCCCGACAGCAGGATCTGCGGCAGGAACGTGAAGAACGACATCTGCATCGCCTGGAATTGCGTGCGTGTCAGCGTGGAGATGAAAATGCCGAGCGACAGGTTCGCCGTGATGAACACGAGCGCCGCGAGATAGAGCTCGAGCAGCGAGCCGCGCAGCGGCACGTCGAACAGCACGTCGCCGAGCACGAGCACGACGGTGGTTTGCACGAGGCCGATGCCGACGAACGGCAGGATCTTGCCCACCGTGAGCTCCCACGGCGACACGGGTGTCGCGATCAGCATCTCGAGGTTGCCGCGCTCACGCTCGCGCACGAGCGCGATCGACGTGAACAGCACCATCGTCATCGTCAGAATCATGCCCACGAGCCCGGGCACGGTGTTCACGGCGGCGCGCCGCTCGGGATTGTAGAAATTCACCACCTCGACGGCACCGGCGTTCGCCGGGGAGGCGCGGCCGTCGAAGACCGGGTAGGCGGCGAGCTGCCGCGCCGCCGCTTGAATCACCTGTTCGGAGCCGTCGACGATGATCTGCACGGGCGGGCGGTCGCGCCGTTCCATGCGCGTCTCGAAATCCGGCGGTAACACCAGCGCGGCGCTGATCTCGCCGGCGCGCAGCAGCGCGTCGATCTCCTGCGTGCTCGCCACCACGCGGCCAATGTGGAGCACGCCCGTCGCGGCCATGCCGGCCACCAGCTCGCGCGAGCGTGCGGTGTCCGCCTGATCGAATACGGCCGTCTCGAGATTGCGCACGTCCAAGTTGATCGCATAGCCGAAGAGCACCAGCTGCATGGTCGGAATGCCGATGATCATCGCGAACGTGAGCCGGTCGCGGCGCAATTGCCGCAGCTCTTTTACGACGATGGAGCCTAGGCGGCGCAGGCTCATGAGCGCTGCTCCACGGGTTTGCGCGTGGCGGCGACGAACACGTCCTCGAGGTTCGGTGCCGTGGGGCCGGCCGTGCCGGCCACGCCTGCGCTCGCAAGCCGCGCGGCCACGCGCGCGCCGAGGTCGGGGTGGTCGGCTGCGAGCACCCGCAGCGAGGTGCCGATCTGCGCCAGCGCGATCACGCCCGGCAGGTCGCGTAGCGCCTGCTGCGCGCGGCGCGGCTCCGGCGTGTCCACGAGCAGCGTGCGGCCCGGCAAGCCCGCCATCAGCTCGTGCGGTGTGCCGTCCGCCACGATGCGGCCGCGGTCCAAGATCGCGAGGCGCGTGCAGCGCTCGGCTTCGTCCATGTAGTGCGTCGACACAAGCAGCGTAGTGCCGGAGTCCGCGAGCTCGAACAGCGAGTCCCAGAACTCGCGCCGCGACTGCGGGTCCACGGCGCTCGTCGGCTCGTCGAGGAACAGCAGGTCCGGCTTGTGCAGCACGGTGCCGGCCAGCGCGAGCCGCTGCTTCTGGCCGCCGGACAGCGTGCCGGCGAGCTGCCTGCGCTGGGACCCGAGCCAAAAGCGCTCGATGAGCTCGTTGATGCGCAACTTCGCCTGCGGGCGCGGCATGTCGTGCACGGCCGCGAGGAACGACAGGTTCTCGTCGACCGTGAGGTCTTCATACAGCGAGAAGCGTTGAGTCATGTAGCCGATGCGGCGCTTCAGCGCTTCGGCGTCTTGCGGAATCCGCAGGCCCAGCACGTCGATTTCGCCGGCGCTCGGGCTCAGTAAGCCGCACAGCATGCGGATCGTCGTGGATTTGCCCGAGCCGTTCGGTCCCAAGAAGCCGTACACCTCACGGCGGCGCACCGTAAGGTCGAGCCCGTCCACGGCCGTCACGGGCCCGAAGCGCTTCGAAAGCCCGCGCGCGTGGATCGCGGCGTCGCCGTTCGTCATGGCGCTACCGCCACGGCCGACACGGGTAGGCCCGCCGGCAAGTCCGCGCCGCCGTCGAGCAGCAGCTCGGCCCGGTAGACGAGCCGGGTGGCATCGTCGCCCGCCAGCGCGTAGTAGGGTGTGAAGCTCGGCTCGCTGCGGATGCTGCGCAGCGTGGCCGTGAACGGGGTGGCCACGCCTTCCACCGTGACCGTGAAGCGCGCGCCGACGTCCAGGCTCGCGCGCTGCGGCGCCGGCACGAACACGCGTGCGTACGGCGCGTCGCCGACGAGCATGCTCACGAGCTCGGCGCCCACGGGAGGTTGATCGCCGGGATGAAACGGCAGCGCGTCGACGCGGCCCGCGCGTGGCGCGCGCACCGTGAGCCGCTCGCGCGTGAGCTTCAACGTGTCGAGCGCCGCGCGCGCGGCGGCCACATTTGCCGCGGCTTGCTCGATCTGCTCGGGGCGCGTGCCTTGCGTGAGCTCGCGCAACTGCGCCTCGGCGCCTTGCGTCTCCGCGCGGCGCTGATTGCGCGCCGCGAGCGCCTGATCGACGACGGAAG
>CAMPKU010000092.1 GCA_946887385.1 uncultured Gammaproteobacteria bacterium | reverse complement strand
TACGGCGTGGCGTTCATCGCCGGCTGGATGGAGCAGATCATGAGCATGTTCGGCAACTCGACGGCGCGCTACGTCGGCACGATCGTGAGCTTGCTCAGCCCTGCGGACGCCATGTGGCGGCGCGCCGCCTACGAGATGCAGCCGTTGGCGGCGCAAGTGCTCCAAGCCGGGCCGTTCGGCGTGGTCTCCGTGCCGAGCGCGGCGATGATCGGCTGGGCCGTCACGTTCGTCGTCGTCGTGCTCGCGTTCGGCGCGTGGTTGTTCCGGCGGCGCGCGCTCTAAAACGCGACTCGCTCGCCGCGCGCGCCAACTTGACGCTTGCGAAGATCGGCCCATACTCGGCGACACGAGACAACCATCTTGGACGGGGGATATCCAATGATCGGGCAATACATTCGCCGTGTTTGCGTCTTGTCTTTTTGCGCATTCGCGTTGGCGACCACGGTGCATACCGGGGCATTCGCCCAGGACGATGGGCTGGAAGAAGTCATCGTCACCGGCTCTCGTATCGTACGCCGCGACTACTCCGCGCAGACGCCGATCGTCACGGTGGATGCGGAAGCCTTCAGTCAGCGGAGCAACTTCGGTCTCGAAGCCACGCTGAACCAGTTACCGCAATTCAACATCGCGGGCTCGCAGTCGCAGCTCAGCGATGCCAATACGCCGTTTCCGTCGGCCAGCGCAGCGCCTGGCGCCGCCACGCTCGACCTTCGCGGCATCGGCACGAACCGCACGCTGGTGCTGCTCGACGGGCGGCGCGTGCAACCCGTGAACGGCCAGCTCGTCGTAGACGTCAACACCATTCCGGCGTCGGCCATCGATAGGGTCGAGGTCATCACCGGCGGCGCAGCCGCCGTCTACGGTGCGGATGCCGTCGCCGGCGTCGTCAACTTCGTGCTCAAGCGGGATTTCGAAGGCGTCGACTTCAACGTGCAGATGGGCCTGAACCAGGAAGGTGACGGCCAGGAGACGCTCGTCAGCGGCTTGTTCGGCACGAATTTCAGCGACAACCGCGGCAACGTCATGCTCGGCATCGACTACGCCCGCCGCGAGATCATCTACGGGCGCGATCGCGACTGGGTGGTGGCCGGTTGGAACGATCCCGGCACGAACGCCGGCGGCCTCGGCAGCTCCAATCTCTCGACGTTCGTCGTCGACGGCACCAATGCGCCGACGGCCGGCTGGCTGCCGCCGGCCACGAACTATCTCATCGATCAGAACGGCAACGTGTTCAATTCCTTGAACCCGACGGACCCGGCTCATCCCTACACGGGACCGATCGGCGGCGAAGGGCCGACGAGCTTCAAGCTCAATCCGGACGGATCGCTCGGCTACATCGATCGCGAGCACAACTATCTGCAGCTGCCGCTCGAGCGCTACTCGATTTTCGGCTCAGGCCGCTACGAGATCTCCGATGGCGTCGAGGCTTTCGCGACCGCGCGCTTTTCCGAAACGTTTGCGCGCGCCTACGGCTTCGTGTCCGGCGCCTTCAACGTGTGGTCGCCGACGGTGCCGTACAACAGCCTGTACGACGATCCGAACTCGCCGCAGTTCATGCAGCATCCCGCAGGCGTGACGCGGCACCCGGTGCCGGCGCAGCTCGGTGCGTTGTTGAGCTCACGGCCTACTCCGGATGCTCCGTGGACGTACGCCGGCGGTCTCGATTACATCCCGAACTTCGTCACCGAGACGACGGGCAACGTGTTCCAGGTCATCGGCGGCGTACGCGGCGACCTCGCGGTCAACAACCGTGACTGGAACTGGGAAGCGTCGGTGTCGCACGGCAAGACCACCGTCAACGCGCGCCAGCCGGAAGGATTTCCGTTCTTGCCGCGGCTGCAAAACCTGTTCAACGCGGACATGTACGGGCAGGACTTCGACATCTCGTCGTTACCCGGCTTCTTCCCGCTGGCCGTGACCGGTCACTGCACGTCGGGCCTGCCGATCTTCAACGCGGACGGCTCGGTGAACAACACGCCGTCCGTGTCGCAGGACTGCGCGGACTACATCGTGCTGCGGATGAACAATGTCACGACGCTGACGCAGGACATCGTCGAAGCGAACGTCTCCGGCGGCTTGGCCGAGATGTGGGCGGGCGAGCTGCTGTTCGCCGCCGGCACCACGTACCGCGAGGAGGAGTTCGCGTTCGACCCCGATTCGGGCTTCAACGCGAACCAAGACCGCCCGAGCGTGATTCAAAACATCATCCTGCCGGTGTCCGTCGCGGGGTCCACGGACGTTACGGAAGTCTACGCGGAGCTGGCGATCCCGCTGGTCCGCGATCGAAAGTTCGTCCAGTCGTTCGAGATCGATCCTGGCGTGCGTTGGTCGGACTACAGCACCGTCGGCTCGATCAAGACGCACAAGGTACTGTTCGACTGGACGGTCAACGACCGGCTCCGATTCCGCGGCGGCAGGCAGGTGGCCAACCGCGCGCCGAACATCACGGAGCTGTTCACGCCGCGCGGCGGTAGCGTGCTCGAGGGCAACGCTCAAGACGCCTGCGGCTCCTGGACCGGCACGCAAGTGTGGGGCAACGTGCCGGGGAACCCGAACCGGTTCAACCTCCAAACGTTGTGCCAAGAGCTCATGGTGCGCGACGGCGCTCCGCCGTCGCTGTATGTGCCCGGCACGCCCAGCGCCGACAATTGGATGTTCAACGTGTTCGGTGCCACGTTCAACTTCCCGTTCTCGATCGGTATCACGGAAGGCAACCCCGGTCTCGGTTCCGAGGAAGCGGACACGGTGACGTTCGGCATGGTGCTGTCGTTCGACAGGGCCACGTTTTCCGCCGACCTGTTCGACATCGATCTTACGGAAGCCATCGGCACCCCGGCATTCGCCACGATCTATCGGCAGTGCATGGATCCGGCCTTCAATCCGTTGGTGGCATCCGCGCCCGGCACGTACAGCGGGGCCGAGCTCGCGGCCGGAAATCCGTTCTGCGCGCTGATCAACCGCGAGTACGTCGGTGCCACTCCGCAGCAAGGGGCCACCGGTGCCGCTCGAACGTTCGATGCGCGCTATTTCAACCAGGGCGGTCTCACGGCGAAGGGCCTCGATCTTCAATTGGATTTGAACTTCGACGTCGGCGCGGCGGGAATGCTGAACACGAACTTCCAGGCCACGTTCCTCGACGAGTATTCGGAAGCAGCGTTCCCCGGTGCCAATCCGATCGAGTACACCGGAACCACGTTCAATTCCTCGTTCGACTACAGGGTCTTCTCGACGGCGCGCTATCAACGCGGGTCGTGGGGCCTGGGTTTGCGCTGGCAGTACTTGCCGACGATCGATCCGCAACCCGGGACATCGTCGGATCTCCAAGGCGTCAACTCGCACAACCAGTTCGATCTGTTCGCCGATTGGGCGTTCCAAGATCGTTACATGCTACGCGCCGGTATCGACAATCTGTTCGACGCGCAGCCGGAGGTGGTCGGTGCCACGTCGACGAACAACGCTCTTGGTAGCACCAGCATCAACTACGATCCCTTCGGTCGCCGGTTCTTCCTGGGCCTAACCATCTCGCTGTGAGACGGAACGAGCAACCAGAGGACCCGAGCGGCACGTAGTCGCGATAATCCGCGTCAGTCGCGGAGACCGGGCGCGTTCGAGGTCGCGAGCGCGTCGTGCGCGGCCTCGAGTATCACGAGCACCTCGCACGGCCGCGCGAACGCGAGCATCGCCTGTGTGCGGATGTTGAGCCACTCGATGTTCGGCTGAAACTCGTCCATCGGCAGGGCGTTGAGCGCCTTGATGCCCGCAAGGCACTCGCCTTCGGCGCGGATTCTCGCGAGCTCGGCGTCGCTCATTCTTACCGCCGCATGCCGTGCGCTGATCGCGGCAAAGCTCAAGTCGTCTTGTCCGAACGCCGTCGAAGCGACGAGCAGGCTCATGGTGATCGCGGCGATTCTGATGTGCATGGGTGTCTCCAACGTTGAAGTGGCGAAAAGCTTTGTCAGCCATGGTTGTGCGGGCTACGAGGCTTGTCCATAGCCGGCTCCTCCTCGCGATCGGCATCGTCTCCGTTTCCCGGAACCGAGACGCGCTGAGCGATTGTGGGACAGATGGCACGCGAAGTCCGCTCGCGTTCGTTGCAGCGCGTGCCGTCCAGGGCCGGCGCCCGTGGCATAGCCGTTGCAACGCGGGAGGACGAGCAAGAACAGCCCGAGGCACCGCTCATGAATTTTCGCCGCGCGAACTCCCCGGCGCAGCCGCACACCCGTGCCCGTTCGAGCTCGATGCTCGATGGACTCATGCGCGATGCTCGGTACGCGTGTCGCACGTTGGCTCGAGCGCCGCTGGCGGCCCTTACGATCGTCGTTACGGTAGGCCTCGGCCTCGGGCTCGTAGCGGCCGTGTACACGATCTTGAACGCGATCGTTTTTCGCGTGGACGAGGTGAGAAGCCCGCACGAGCTGTTCGGCGTCGAGCGGCAGCAATCGGCGATCGCCCAGCCCGAAATGTTCACGCGCGAGGAGTACGACGCGCTGCTACGCGAGACGGACGTGTTCGCCGACGCGTTCGCGAGCACGGCGGACGTGGTCGCGTGGATCGAGGGCGTCAGGCGGGAGGGGCGCATCGTCACGGGCAACTTTTTCAGCGTGCTCGGTGCGAGCGCCGCCCTGGGACGCGGGTTTAACCCTTCGGACGATGAGCCGGGGCGCCCGCCCGTCATCGTCCTGAGCCACAGGGCCTGGCTGCAGCATTACGACGGGGACTCAGGGGTGATCGGCAGCTCCTACAGGGTCAACGGCACGTTGTTTCAGGTGATCGGCGTGATGCCGGAGGGTTTTCGCGGGCTCGAGGTTGTCGCGGCGCCCGACTTCTGGGCTCCGCTCTCGGTTCGCGATGCGCTGCGCGAACCGGCCGCGCGCGAAGGATCCTCGGCATTCAACGTCGTCGGACGGCTGAAGCCCGGAGTGTCGCAAGGCCAGGCGCTCGCACAGCTCGTCGCGTGGGATTCGCAGCGCGCGGCACAGCGCGGCGATGACCGCGTTGCGGCAAGCCTTGTCCTCACGCCAAAGCTCGGCACGATGCCGCAACCGGCGTTGGCGATGCTTGCATTCATGCCGCTGTTCTTCGCGTTCGGGCTCATCCTGATGATCGGCTGCGCCAACGTGGCCAATTTGTTGCTCGCACGCCTGGTCGCTCGGCAACGTGAGATCGGCATCCGGCTCGCGATCGGCGCGTCGCGGCGCCGCGTCGTGTGGCAGTTGCTCATCGAAAGTCTGTTGCTCGCTCTCATTGCCGCCGCGCTCGCGTTCGGCATTGCACGCGTGGTGCTCAACGGCGCGGTGTATTTCCTCACGACGAGCTTTCCGCCGGACATCGGCAATTTGCGTGTCGCCGTGCCGCCCGCCGATTGGCGCGTGGCGCTGTTTCTGGTGGCCGCAGCGATGGCCTCGACGGTATTGTTCGCGCTCGTGCCGGCGCTGAAGGCCACGCGCGTGGAGCTCACGCGTGCAATCAACGGCCAGCTGCTCGGCAGCGCGCGTCCCGGGCGCGCGCGCGATGCGCTCGTTGCGCTACAAGTGACGGGCTCCGTTCTGCTCCTCATCTGTGCCGCGCTCTTCCTGCGCAGCGCATGGTCGGCAGCGGACCGCGATCCGGGTTTCCGCACTGCCGATGTCGTGACGGTGGCGGTGCTCAATGAAGAGCGGCGCGGCGCCATCCTCGAAGCCGTGGAGGGCGCGTCGAGCGTCGCGCAAGTAGCCGCCGCGTGGCCTGGCTTTCTCGGCGGCGTAGCCGGCGTAGCGGCGTACGGCGAAGGTGCGGGGAGCCGGTCGGTCCTCACGTATCAATTCGTGTCGCCGGAGTACTTCGGCGTGCTCGGCATCGACGTGGTGCGCGGGCGCGGTTTCGCCGACACCGAGCGCAATCCGAACGAAGCGGTGGTCGTCGTCTCCGAGACGGTGGCGCGCGAGCTGTGGCCCGGCGGCGACGCTCTCGGGCAGGTGCTGCGCGTGGAGCCCGACCCTACGATTGGGCAAACCGAGCCCGCGGCGCCCGCCGCGCCGAACGATGACCCTCTGCTGAAACCGCGCACGGCCGTGGTGATCGGCATTTCGCGCGACGTTGCGGGATTGAGTCTCGGCGGCTTCATGGTGGGCGGCGGCGCCCGCGTCTACATGCCGATCGGCACGGACGCCGCCGGTACTGCGCTGACAGCCCGTGTCCGCGTCGATGCCGAGGTCGCGCGTCGCGAGATCGTCGATCGGCTCGCCGCCGTCGACCCCAACATGGGCGAAGTGTCTACGCTTCAGACCCTTGCGCTCGCGGAGACGTACATCCTCGGCGCTGCATTCTGGCTCACGCTGGCGCTGGGCTCTTTGGCACTGCTCTTGACGCTGTCCGGGCTCTTCAGCGTGCTGTCGTATCTCGTCGAGCAACGTACGCGCGAGATCGGCGTGCGGATGGCGCTCGGCGCAAGCAATCGCAGCGTCGGCAGGCTCGTGTTGTTGCAGTGCGCGCGCCCCGTCGGTATTGGTTTGACCGTGGGCTGCACGCTCACGGTAGGGCTCGCTGCTGCGTTGCTCGCCACGCCGGCGGCGGAGCAGATCGGCTCTACGGTGCAGCTCTTCGATCCCGTGGCCTACGGAGCAAGCCTGCTCTGCATCGTGGCGGCGTGCGCAGCCGCGGCTTTGATTCCTGCGCTGCGCGCGGGCAGGGTGAACCCGCTCGTGGCTCTCCGCCACGACTGACGAGCTCGACCCCTCCGCGCGAGCGACCAAGCACGAGACGGAGATATTTGGATCAGCCGAACCTGTGCCCGACGGTTTCAGGCGGCCGATCGCTGCTCCTCGAGCTTGGGCGCGGACAGCTCGCCCATGCGGCCCGTGCGCGCCGCCCAAACCTCGAACAGAAACGTACCGAAGGGCGGGAACCCCGCCAGGATTGCGACGAAGCCGGTGAAGAACCCCCAGCGCAGCCGCCGGATCGTCCACGCGCAAATCGGCAGATAAACGAGAAACGCGCCGCCGTGCAGCGGGCCGAACATCTTCACGCCGAGCTCATTGCCGTCGGCGGGCAGATACTTGAATGCCATGCCGATCAGCAGCCCTAGCCAGGTGAGCGCCTCGAAAAACGCCACGAATCGGAACCGCTTGGCGGGGCTACTGAGATCGAACGGATTCGCCAAGCCTTGCTCCCCGAGAAGTTGAATGCGACGAGTCGCGGCGGCAATCGTGGCAGAGCCAGACACGCTGCGCCAACAAGATTTCGCGCCGCTCGAGCGCGGACGGTTGCCGGGAGTAGCGTATGCCGCCGAGTCGACGAGAATTCTTGCAGCACGCGGGCGCAGTAGGCGTTGCCACCGCGCTCTCCGGCGCAGCTCAACGATCGATCGCGCAACCAGCCACGGATTCGCGAGTGCGCACCGTGCGAACGAACGTGCTCGACATCGGCTACGAGGAGCACGGCGATCCGTCCGGCACCGCGGTCATGCTGTTGCACGGTTTCCCGTATGACGTGCGATCGTTCGACGGCGTCGTCGCGCCGCTCGTTTCCGCCGGTGCCCGCGTGCTCGTGCCGTGGCTGCGCGGCTACGGCCCCACGCGATTTCGCGAGGCGTCGGCGCCGCGGACGGCGGAGCAGGCGGCGCTCGCGCAAGACGTGCTCGACTTCGCCGATGCGCTCCGGCTAGAGCGCTTCGCGCTCGCCGGTTTCGATTGGGGTAACCGCGCAGCCTGCATCGTGTCGATCGTTGCGCCCGAGCGCGTCATCGGCCAGGTTTCGATCGGCGGCTACTCCGTGCAGAACACCACAACACGCGGCGGCTCGATGCCGGCGCGTCAGGCCGCGCGGTTCTGGTACATGTGGTACTTCAACACGGAGCAGGGCGCGGCCGCGCTGCAAGCGGATCGCCACGACATCATTCGCTATTTGTGGGAAAGCTGGTCGCCCGAATGGCAATACACGGACGAGGCTTATGCGCGCTCCGCGCCGTCGTTCGACAACCCGGATTTCGTCGACGTGGTGGTGCATTCGTACCGTCATCGCTTGATGAACGCGCCCGGCGAGCCGCGCTTCATGGGGCTGGAGCGCCGGCTCGCCGAGCAGCCACCCGTCCACGTGCCGGCGATCGTGCTAGCGCCGGGGGCGTCGGGCCTCGGCGGCCGGCCCGCGGAGAGCCCCGCCGCCGATCAGCGCAGATTCACGCAGCTCGTGGCACGGCGCATCGTCGAAGGTGCGGGCCACGATCTGCCTGCGCATCGACCCGACGCCGTGGCGGAAGCGTTGCTCGAGCTGCTGAGCTAGCCACGACCGGCGCGTAACGCGGTTACCGGCGCAACGAGCAATCCCTGCGCCTAATCAGGCGTGGGCTGCAGCGTCTCTTGAGCTAGTTAAGAGGGTACGCCCTGCGGCCAAACGAACTCGGGGCGCAGCCCCTCGCAAACGTTCATGCCGTCGCTCGGGCGCGGTGCGCCGCTCTTCGCGTCGTAGAAGGCGTGATACGTCGGCTTCAGGCTTTTCTCGTCGTAGCCCATCAGGTTCGGCACGATCACGCGAATGCGCTTCTGCTTGTCGTCGAGCATGATCGGTTTGCCGCACGTGCCGCACGTGCACAGCTCGAGCGGGCCCTTCGGATTTTGATCGTTGAACGGCTGGCGCTTCAACCCGGCCAGGTTGTCGACCTTGAGATCGCCGTGATTGAAGAACACGACGTGCGTCGTGGCTTGTCCCGTTACGCGCTTGCATACGGAGCAGTGGCAAGTGTGATTGTCGATCGGATCTTTATCCGAGCTCGTGTGAACGTGCTCGCATCCCCCGGAATACTTCGCCATGTTCGTCACCTTGATGTTGTTGCTGTCGAACCAGCGTCGGCCCTCGAGGCCGGCGACGTGCTTGGGATTATATAGAAGGCCCGGAACGTTGCGTCGATTTCTCGACCGGGCGCAGCGTCGCTACTCGGCGACTCGGGAGTCATGCAAGGTTGCGGCCGGAGCGGCCCGGCCGATAGCATTGACACCTTCGCCGCTCAAGGATTAGAGACGTGCTGCCTACAGGACACTGGCAATTCCGGCACCTCTTGGCTACCGCTGCGTTGTGCGCTGCGCTGGCGAGCGTCTGTGCGCAGACGGATTCAGCGTCGGAGGACGAGGGCCTCGAGCCGCTTGCCTCGCACTTGCCTGAGCCGCTTTCGCCGCCCGAGCCCGAGCCCGAGCCCGAGCCGTCGTCCGAGACGCTCGAAGCACAACAGTCCGAGCCCCCGTCCGAGCCGTTTCCCGCGCAACCGTCCGAGCCGCCGCCGGCGCCCGAGGAGCTCGCCGTGGCCGAGCCTGCGGGCCCGAACGAGGCGGCTTCGGCGGCGATCGGCAACGTCGACATCGAAACCATGGTGGCGGCCGAGTTCAGCGACTCCACGATCATCGCCGTCATCGGCGCGAACGCCGTGCAATTCGATCTCACGCCGCGCGCGCTCGTGGCATTGAAGGGCGCCGGCGTATCGGAGCCGGTCATCGCAGCGATGCTCGAAGCCGAGGCGGCGAAGGAGCGTGTCGAGGAGCCCGAACCCACGGCCGCCGAGCTTGCAGAGACCCAAGCGTCGATCGAATACGCGAAGCTCACCGAGATGATCGAGGAGCTGGCCGCGCAACAAGAAGCGGCCGTTGCCGCACGCCGTCAACCGGAGCCGCCTGCTTCGCGCACCGACCCGGCGCCGCGCGTGTGGCTGATCCACCAGCAGGACCGCGCCTCGATCGCGCCCACGATTGCGCAGGTCGCATTTGCCGGCGGTAGCGGCCGGCGCGGAGAGCGCATGAAAAATCTGCAAGGTATCGCCGGTCAAGCGCTCGCGTTCGCGAATCCCGCAGTCAGCGGCATCGCCACGACGCTCGGCAGCTTTTTCCGGCCCGACGAGGAGCGCACGGCCGTGTGGGCGCTCGCGGGCACGCAGAGCTCGCGCGTACTCGACATGCCGCCCGTCTTCGAGATGGACTTCGCGCACATTCCCGGCGTCGATCCGGATCGCTACGAACCCGCGATCGTTCAGCTCGTGGCGACGAATGACAACTACCGCCTCGTCGCCGCTGCCGAAACGGACGGCGCCAACACGGGCGCGCTGCCGCGCGGGCCCATCATCGAGGAAAGCATTGCCACGGAAAGCACGCGGCTCGGCCGCGGGCAGTATCGCGTGGCGTCGAAAATGCCGCTCGGCCCCGGAGAATATGCGCTCGTCTTGCGGCCGATCCCGGAGACGAGGCGCTCGCGACGACGCGACGAGACGTCGCTCGGCGAGCTGCTCGGCGGCAGCACGAGCCAGATTCTTTATCTCACGTGGGAGTTCTCGATCGCTGCCGGCTAACGCCGCGAACGCTGCGCGCGCCAACCTGGAGATTCCATAGGCAGCGGTCTCGGCGTGAGACGGCAGTGTTATTTTCCCAGGCTCGGGCCTAATTCAAGCGGGGAGAACACCGATGCTAACGCGACGCGAGTACTTGGCTTTGACGGCGAAATTAGGAGCCGCGATGGCATTGCCGCAGGCGCTGTTGGCGCAGGCGGGGCAGGTCATCACTCGGCCCATTCCAAAGACCGGCGAGCAGCTGCCGATCATCGGGCTCGGCAGCTCGGCCACGTTCAGCCAGATTGCGGGCGCCGACGACATCGACGCCATCAAAGCCGTTTTCACCGCCCTGCTCGAGCAAGGCGGCACCGTGTTCGACACGGCGCCGAGCTACGGCGCGTCCGAAGAAGTGGCCGCCACCGCCGTCAACGATTTGGGGGTGCGCGACCGCTTGTTCTGGGCCACGAAGCTCAACGTGGCGGGCCGCGGTCAGAGCGCCGATCCGGCGCGTGCGCGCGCGCAGGTGGACACGTCGCTCACGCGCTTCGGCGGCCCGATCGATTTGATCCAAGTGCACAACGTGGCCGACATGGCCACGCAGTTCCCGATTCTCGAGGAATACAAGCAAGCGGGGCGCGTGCGCTACATCGGCACCACGACGACGTTCAAGCCGCAGTACGAGACATTGCTCACGCTGATGCGCGATGAGCCGCTCGACTTCATCGGCATCGACTATGCCGTCGACAATCAGGACGCCGAGCAGCAGGTGTTCCCGCTCGCGCAAGAGCGCGGCATCGGCGTGCTCGTGTATCTGCCGTTCGGCCGCACCCGGCTCTGGGAACGCGTCGAGGGACAAGAGGTGCCCGCCTGGGCGGCAGAGTTCGGCGCGGCGACGTGGGCGCAGTTCTTCTTGAAGTTCGCAGCCTCGCATCCGGCCGTCACGGCCGTGACGCCGGCCACGAGTAAGCCGCATCACATGGTCGACAACATGACGGCTGCGCGCGGCCGCTTGCCCGACGAAGCCGAGCGCAAGCGCATGGTCGACTTTATCGCGGCGTTGCCGTCCTAGGCAGCGATCGCCATCTCGTCGGGTCGTGCAAGCCGAGCGCGAACACCATCCCGGCGGTGACGAGCAGCACGCCGACGAGCTGTAGCGGCGTCGGCGTCTCGTGGAGCAGCGGAATCGCGAGCAACAGCGAGAACGCCGGCACGAGCGCCGCGAACACGGCGCCGCGCGCGGCGCCCAAGATTGCGACGGCGCGCGTGTAGAACAGCAGTGCCACGATCGCCGAGAGCACGCCCTGGAACACGGCCTGAATCGCGATCTCGCGCCACGGCGCCGCCATCAAGTCCGCGCCGCCGAGCCACGCATAGCCCGGAATGTACAAAGCCATCGATAGCACGCCGACCACGGCCGTCGCGTGCAGCGGCTCGACGCGCCACACGCGCGCGCCGATCGTATAGCTCGCCCAGAACACGCCGCCGAGCACGAACATCGCATCGCCGAGCCACGTGAGCTCGCCGTGGTTCGCGAGGCCGTCCCAGCCCATGGCCACGAGACCGGCCATGATCGCGAGCGCGCCGGCGATGCGGCTCGGCGTGAGCGGGTCCTTCAGCACGAGGCGGCTGCCCAGGGTCGAGCACAGCAGCATGCAGCTCGGGGTGATCACGCCCATATGCGCAGCCGGAGCGAATGCAAGTCCGCCGGCGGTGAGCAGCACGTAGGGCGCGCCGGCGCCGCAGGCAAGGAAC
Source organism: uncultured Gammaproteobacteria bacterium (assembly GCA_946887385.1). The sequence continues at coordinate 3,498 of CAMPKU010000092.1, read as the reverse complement.
AGTGCGGACAGGGGGCGTAGCGCGCCCAACCGCAGGCGCGCGAACAGCGGCAGCAACAAAATTCCCGCAACGCCGAAGCGCAATGCGGTCACGTCCCACGCGTCGAGGGCGTCGCTCGCCATCGACAGCTTCGTGATGGCGGGGAAACCGGCCCAGATCAGCGCCGCCAGCGAGCCGAACGTGGCGCCGGCGAACGGCGACGGCGGCTCGCTAATTTCCGAGCCCCTCGTACACCCGCCGCTCGAATCCTTGCAGCGTCTCGATGGCGGCGGCGTCGTAGAACGGCAAGTACTGCATCAGCAGCACGCCGCCGACGCCGCGCGCCGGGTCGATCCAAAATTCCGTGTTGAAGATGCCGGCCCAGCTCATGCTGCCGGCGGAGCGCATGAACGGATCGTCGTGTGGCGCCGTGAGCTGAAATCCCAACCCGAACTTGTCGGCACCGGCGCCGAGTGGAAACGGCTCGCTCAAAGCCGGCAACGCGGCGGGCTGCTGCTCGACCACCACGGCGCCGATGTGATTCTCGCCCATGAGCGCGACCGTGGCCTCGCTCAAAAGTCGTGCGCCGTTCGGCGTGCGGCCGTTATTCAAGAATAGCTGGATGAACTTCGCGTAATCGGCGGCCGTGGAGTGCAAACCGCCGTCACCGTAGGCCGGCGCCGTGATCTCGGCGGGATTCGGCGCTTCGACGAGCCCTTCGGGCGTTCGCCGGTGAACGGTGACGACGCGACCGGCCTTCTGCGCGGGCACGGTATAGAAGGTGTCGCTCATGCCGAGGGGCACGAAGATGCGCTCGGCTAAAAATTCCTCGAGCGGTTGGCCCGACACTTCCTCCACGAGCGTACCGAGCACGCGGGTACTCTCGCCATACGTCCAACGCGTGCCGGGATCGTGCAGCAACGGAAAGCGTGTAGCGCTCGCGCCGGGCTCGGACCCGACAAGCGCGGCCAAGGTGTGGTTCGAGAATGGGTAGCCGAGGCCCGACGTATGCGTCAACAAATGCCGCACCGTCATTGGCGTGCTCGCCGCACGCGAGGTGTAGCTGTTGTCGGTTGCGTTGAAGTTCTCGATGACTTTCTCGTCCTCGAACGCCGGCAGATAGTCGGAGATCGGATCGTTCAAGCCGATATCGCCTTCTTGGACCAGCATCATCACGGCCACGGACGTAACGGGCTTCGTCATCGAGGCGATGCGGAAAATCGTATCCGTCGCCATCGGTACGCTGCGCGCCACGTCCTGACGGCCGAACGCGCCGTCGTACAGCACGCCGTCCGCATCGACGACGAGGCCTACGATGCCGGGAATTCCAGAGTCGCGCACGGCGCTCGTCAGATACGCGTCGAGCGTCGCGCTGCTCGGCAGGCGGTCTTGCGCGTAGCTCCAATGCGGCGCGAGCGCGGTGATGACGACGGCCGCGACGACGCGCAGCGACGAAAGGCGAACGGATGAGGCGGGCATGGGTGCGTGCTCACGAACCGACGGCCGGGGTTGGCTCGTCGGTCGGCAACACTAGCGACTGCCCGCCGCACGCGCAAGGGCGGTAGCGCGGCGGCGCTTGGTCAGGCGCCTGTCGGTTTTCTTGGCAGTACGACGGTGGCCTCGTCGAAGTCCGCCTGGGTCAACGTCGGCTCGCGGGTTCGGCGCAGCTCGTCGGCGAGCGATGCGTCGATTTCCTGCGTTACGTCGAATGCCAAGGCCGGCTCGTCGTGCCGCTCGGGTCTGGGATTCTTGGGAGTCATGCGCGAAGCCTACAAGCCGGGCCGCAAACAGCGCGTTAACCGTGTCACGTAACCGTTGCGTCTGAAACGAACCGCTCGGTGCGCATTGACAGGAACGTGGGGACGGCTAGCATGGTTCTAGCCCCGGAAGCTTGGAGGACCTTGTGACGCGAACAACAAAAAAATCAGGGTCTCGCGCCCCACGCACAGACAATCCGGCGGACGCGTTCGACGACGAAGGCGTTCGGCTCGCGATCCTGGCGGCGCTCGAAACCGTATACGAGTGTTTTCCTCACATCACGCTGCCGCAGTATCTGATCACGCTCGAAGTTCGCAAGGCGCAGCGCGATGGCTCCCCGCACACGCTGGCTTCGATCGTGAAGAAGCTCAAGATGCCGTTCTCCACGGCGTCGCGCGTGGTGTGGTCGCTCACCGAGGATGGCGGCGATATCGGCATCATCAAGTACTTGAGCCACCCCACGGACCGCCGCAAGAAGTTGCTCGTCATCAACGAGCGCAACGAGCCGAACGAGATTCCTCGCGCGATCACGCGCGCCATGCTCGACTACTACGGCGATGCCGTTAAGCAGCTGAAGGGGTCGTCGTAACCGGCTTACGGCGGAAGAGCGGCTGAATCAGCCGCCGCCACGCGAGCGCGAGGCCTGTCCATACCATCAGGATGCTCGTGAACGACACGAGCCCAGCCACCGTTTGCCCGACGATGCCGAGCGCTTCGCCGGTGTGCAGAAACCGGATCCACGAGCGCGCTTTCTGGCCCGTCGATTGACTCGAGAACGGTGCCCAGCCCGCGACGGCGCCCGTGGAAGCATCCAATGTGAGCGTGTGCCGAAGGTAGGGCTGGCCGCCGTTGCCTTCGTCGATTCCGACGCGCACGGTCGGCGCGTCGTCCGTGGGAATGTTCAGCGTCAACGTGCGCCACTCGCCGTGCGCCGCAGCGCGCGCGAGCAGCGCGTCGTAACCGAGCCGATCGATCGCCGTGCCGTTCTGCGCAACGACGGGTTCGGGCCCGCCGCCGCCACCACCGCCGCCGCGCCGCGGCGGTTCCTCACCGACGCTGAGATAGACGAGGTCGTTGGCCCATGGATACGAGAACACCGTGGCCGTTGCCACCACGACGGCCAGCGGTATCGCCGACCAGATGCCGAACACGTGATGCCAATTGAAGTCGCGCGCCTTGCCTGAGGTCGCCTTCGCGTGGAAAAGCAGCCGCGTCTTGAACGCTGCCCACTTCCACATCCGCGGCAGCCAGAGGTACATGCCGCTCAAAATCAAAAAGAGGAAGGCGAGGTTGCTCGCGCCGGTGATCGCACGCGGCAGCGCGCGGTTCTCGCCCGTGGCGTTGAACCAGCGATGCCACCCCGTGACGGCACTGAAGAAGCTGCGTAATCCTTGGGCGCCCGGCTCCGCGACCTCTCCTGAGTAAGGGTCCACCTGCAGCGAGCTGCCGCGGCCCGCGCCGAGCACGACGGGTGCGTCGGGCTCGTTGCGCACCGCGATGGTCGTGGGGGTGAACTCCGGACGGCGAAGCTTGGCGGCGGCCACGAGCTCCTCGAGCGGCAGCCGCTCTGCACCCGGCGCCGGCGCCGGGAAGGTCGCGCGCTCGGCCCACCCCAGCATTTGGCGCTCGTACGTCAGGATGACGCCGGTGACGGACATCATCAGCACGACGAGGCCCGTGGCGACGCCGCAGACGAGGTGTATCCAAAAGATCGTCGAGCGAAACATGCCGGCACGGACCGTTGCGATGAACCCACAGCCA
>CAMPKU010000091.1 GCA_946887385.1 uncultured Gammaproteobacteria bacterium | reverse complement strand
GACGGGCTGCGGACTCGCCCTGCTGGCGAGCGCCGCCTTTGCGCTGCCGGCCGCTGCCCAAGATCTCGTGATCAGCAACGCGCGCATCCTCGACGGCACGGGCGCCGAGATCGAGCGCGGTACCGTCGTCGTGCGTGAAGGCCGAATCGTCAGCGTCGGCGCCAACGCCGGCAACGCGCCCGCGAACGCCGTGCGCATCGACGCCGGCGGCCGCACCGTGATGCCCGGCTTCATCGACGCCCATCGGCACGTCATTCAAGGCGACCCCGTGCGCTGGCTCGCCGATGAATCCGCCGCGAACATGCGCGAGTATCTTCAGGCCGGCTTCACCACCGTGTTCTCCGCCATCGACGCGCCGGAGCAGATTCTCGAGCTCCGCCGCCGCACCGAGAGCGGCGAAACGGTGGGCCCCCGCATCATCTCGGCGGCGTTCCTGCCGCTCTCGCGCGCCGCGCTCGGCGGCGGCGGCGCCGATCCGGCGCGCACCGACCCGTCGCGCTCGCCGGACCGACCCGGCCCCACGGCGCCCGGTATTCCGCCCGAAGAATCCTTGGCCGCCGTGCGCGCAGCGGCCGAACGCGGCCACGACGCCATCAAGACGCTGATCATCGTCACGCGCAACGGCCCCGAGACTGCCACGCTGAAGCTGATCGCCGACGAAGCCGAGCGGCTCGGGCTGCTCAGCATCACGCACGCCGTTTCCGTCATCGACACGCTCGCCGCCGTCGAGGCCGGCACCGACGTTCTCGTGCACACGCCGCACATCGGCCAGCTCGACGAAGCCACAGCCAAGAAAATCGTCGATGCGGACATTCCGATGATTTCGACGCTAGGCGTGTTCGTGCCGTACTTCAATGACGCGAACATGCCGCTGTTCCGCGACCGTCAGCAATTTCCGTTCGAGACGCTGTCGAGCGCTGGCCAAGGTCCCGTGAACGGGCGGCTGCTGTTCCAAGCCGGCATCACCTACGCCTACGGCACGGACACGAGCTGGACGCCGCGCGACTCGCTGGCGCACGAGCTGCGCCCGCTCTCGCTGGTGTTCTCGAACGAGGATTTGATTCCGATCATGACGCGCAACGCCGCGATCGCCAGCGGCCGCGGCGACGACTTAGGCACGCTCGAGGCCGGCAAGGCCGCCGACATCGTGATCTTGGGCAGCGATCCGCTGCTCGACGAGGACGCGCTGCTCGACGTGGACGTCGTCGTCAAGGGCGGCCGAGTTGTCGTCGGGGGCAACTAGCGGAACGCCGATGCCACGCTGGGCTCGCCGCACCGTACTCTTGTCGCTAACGTTGCTCGCGTTCGCGGCGTACGCCGAGCAGCCGTTTCGCGTGTACTTGAGCTTCGAGGGGCAAGCGGACACCGACCTGCCGCCGGACTACCAGGTGCCCGGCGAGTTCGTCGTGGGCCGGCTCATGTACCCCTCGTATCGCGGGTTTTTCGGCGGCGGCTGGGAACAAGGCGGCACGAGCTGGGCCGTCGACTACCCGCGCGGCGATCGCAAGCTCGCCGAGGTGCTGCGCCGCTTCACGCGCACCGACGTGCGCTCCGTGGAGCAGCCCGTGAACCCGAACGACGGCAACGACATTTACGACTGGCCGTTCCTGATGGTGGGCCTTGCAGGCTACTGGGATCTCACCGACGAGCAAGTGCTCGCGCTTCGCACGTATCTTTTGCGCGGCGGTTTCCTGTTCGCCGACAGCTTTTTCGGCTCGGACTCGTGGGTGGGCTTCCAGGAGGGCATGCGGCGCATCTTTCCGGAGCGCCCGATCATCGATCTCACGGACGACCACCCCGTCTTTCACACGGTCTACGACATACCCGCGATGACGACCGTGCAAATACCGAACATGAACTCGCTGTACCGCGGCGGCGGCGGCTATCTCGGCGACGGACGAACACCACGCTGGCGCGGCATCGAGGACGACGACGGGCGGCTGATGGCGCTGATCGCCTTCAACAACGACGTGGCGGACTCATGGCAGTGGGCCGACGACCCGCGCTACCCGGCCGAAGCCGCGAACCTGGGATTGCGCATCGGCGTGAACATCGCCGTGTATTCGCTCACGCACTGAGCTGGCGACGCGCGACGAGCTGTTCGAGATCTTCGACGCGGAAGGAAACGCGAAGGGAGATCCTGCCGCGTCAGCCGATTCACATCGCGGATTTTCTAGCGGCCCGTTTGGGGTTCGTCGAGCAAGGCTGCGCGCGCCTCGCGCGGTAACGTGACGTACGCAAAAAGCGCTTGGGGGTACAGGTAGTCCTCGCCCGAGTCATCGACGACGCGCAAGTACTTGTCGCGCGCTGCGCTTCGGTCACCAATCACAACGTAGACCTTCCCCTTCTGAAGATCCTCGCATCCCCGATCGTCGAGGCAGATCACGAAACGCGTTGCGACATTCGTGGCCATTTGGCTTAATCCAGAAAGCGCTTGATCTTCAATTTGCGGCGCCCGATGCCATGGGCTTCGTACCAATGTAGCTCGGCCTTCCTCACTCCGCCACCGGCGACTCTGACCATGGCGACGCCCTTACGCTTCCGCCAGCGACCGACACCGTGCCGCGCTCGCAGCCGCGCCAGCTCGCGGATCGAAGCGCCGACAGCAATAGTCTCGATGTCGCCTATGGCACCGATGAGCTCGAAATACACGTGCCCTAACCGCCTTGGTATTCCACGGCATGCTGCGCGCGCGAACCAACCTGCGGCGAGCTTCGAATTGAAGCGTTTCCATGAGAATCAGCGGTCCACGGATCGTGAGCTCGACGAACTGCTGGAGCGGCGTCGCAAATAGCGGCGCGAGCGCCTCTCCCTCGAACGAAAGCGTTTCACTCGTTGCGCAGCGCCAATGCAGGATCCGCGCGCCGCGCCAGGTACGCGGGGCCCAGGCTCGCGACTATCGTCAGCAACGCCAGGCCTAGAACGACGCCGATGGCGACAGCCGCGGGTGAAATCTGCTGCGAAAGGAAACGATCACGCAGCCACGCCACTGCGATGAACGCGAGCGGTGCGCCAAGAACAAGTCCCGGCAAACCGAGCATCAGTCCGCGTCGAAGCACGAGTCGGATGAGCGCCCCGGGTGTCGCGCCTAGCGCGATGCGGATGGCGTACTCGTGACGCCCCGCACTCACTAGAAAGTGTTGCATGCCGTAGAAGCCGAAAGCTGCCAATACGACAACAAGAACAGCGGTGCCGAGCGTCAGCAGGCCGCGGGCCCTGTCCGGTGCGATCTCAAGTTCCCTTAGCTCCGCGAGCGGCCTGACGATGTTCGCACGCCCAAGCTGGAGCTCGCCCGAATCGAACCGAGCTTGCAATTGCCGTTGCAACTCAGCCGCTCCCAGCGAGCTCTCGATGACGCCGCGCGCGACGTTCGGAGCAGGCGGTAGATTCCTGAACACAGTGGGTTCGACGTCGGCGGCGGGGTGCAAAAAGGACAGATCCTCGAGCACGCCAACGATCTCGGTTGGAGCCGTAGCGGGTGCAATCTCGAGGCGTTCACCAACGACGTCATCGCGCCCGAAAAAGCGACGAGCCAAGGCCCGATTTACGAGGGATGCGCCAATCTCGTCGTCGGTCGGAACGCGACCATGCAGCAACTCAAGACCCAGCACGCTGACGAACTGGCTGTCGATCTGCGTATAGCCGATCGTGACCTCTCGGGACGGATCTCCTGGATCAGGAATCTGGCGCTTCTCGAGCGAGGCTTGCCAGCCGGGCACAAGGATGCTCAGGGTAACCCCGTGCACGCCCGGCAATGCTTCGATGACCTCGCGCTCATGTGCGGCGGTGATGACGCCGCTTTCGAGTGAGCGCGTCGTCGTCCTGCCGCTGAGCCGTTCGAGAAAAGCGGAGGAGAGGAAGACCACGCCATGTCGATTCTCGACTCTGTAACCCGGATCACCGAAAACGATCGGGACGAGAAACCACACGAAAGCAATGGCGGCTCCGCCCAGCATGCCGGCGGTCGCAATCTGCACGCTTCCCGCAAGCTGCTGCCAGAGCGTCACGCGGACTGCGCCGAGGCGGCTCAACGGTGCCAACGTGACACGCTTGAGCGCCAAGATCGGCGCAACCGAGACGACCAGCGTCAGTACTACCAGGAAGACCCCGACAAAGCCGAGCACGCGCCAGTCGAACAGCGTGACGTCGTTCCATGTGACGCCGCTCAGGAAGGCGAGGCTACGCACAAAAGTCGCCAGCCAGGCGCTGATCAGCAAACCGAGCAAGGCGCCGGCGGCGACGAGCAAGGCCGCCTCACTCAGCAATTGCCGCGCGAGTCTCGCCAGCGGCGCACCGAGCGACACCCGTATCGCAAGCTCACGCCGTCGAGCGGGCGCCCGTGCAAGCAGGAACAGGCTGGTATTTGCGGCCGCGACCAACGCGAGCAGAACACTTGCTCCCAGGAACAGCCTCAATTGCCGCTGCGCATCGCGATGCACAGCAATATCGCGAACGACCCCGCTTACGACATCGATGCGGGAGCTTGGCGAGATGCCTTTCGCTTTTTTGTATTCGTCGTATCGACCCCGCATCTCGCGGACGAGCGTGTTGACCGTGGCGCCCCGCCGCAAGCGCCCGAAGCTCTGCAGATACAATCCTGCGCGCGCCTGCTCGTAATCGCCGGGTGCGATGAATGGCAGGATCCGTTCGACCGGCGCCCATACGTCGATGTCGTCGCCCGTCATGCCTCGCATCTCGCGCGCCATGACGCCGACGATGCGAAAGTCGGTGGGTGCGGAACCTCCCTCGGCCCATGGTGGCCCGACGAGCTCGATCGTCTCGCCGAGCACCGCGGGATCGCTGTCATACTTCCCCCGCCAATAGCGATCCGAGATCACGACCACTGGCTCGGCGTAGCGATCGTGCTCGGTGGCCTCGAAACCCCTTCCCAGTGCGAGCTCAGGGCGCATGCCATCGAAGAATCCGCGCGACGCAAACTCGACCGTCACAGTCTCCCCATTGCGTCCGATAGGGAAGTTGGGCAGGTGACCGATGCCGACGGCCGTCTCCAGCGAAGTGACCTCCTGTGACAACAGCTCGGTCAAGTCGAAGGGAACCGTCGGCACTTCGTCCGCGGGCGCGAGGGTCACGAGGTCATGGCTGTCCTGAATGCCCTGAAAGGGCTTGAGCACGAGATCGGCGTAGAGCGACCACAAGGCGCTCACGAACGCGATGCCGACAGCGAGGACCGCGACCGCCATCAGGCTCGAAGCCGGCGTCCGCGAATAGAGGCGTAGCGCTAGCCTGCAGTCGACGAGCGGCTCCCTCATACGACCGGCGTCCCCGGAGGACCCCTTACGAGGATCGGCTCCGGAACGCCGCGATGAGGCACGGCGCCTAGCGAGCGGCGCTCGAGAGCTGTGCGGGCGGCGGGTTCGCCGCCATGATCTCGCGCAACACGGCCGCGGTTTCGGCGTGCGGCTCGGCGGCCTGGCGCAGGAACGGCTCGTTGTAGTTGCCTTCGGCCAGGTCGAGCGCCGTGGCGCCGTTCGCGTCCGTCGCGTAGAGGTCGGCGCCGTTCTCGGCGAGGAATTTCACGAACGGCGTGAAGCCCTTCATCGCGGCGCCGTGCAGCGCCGTGCGGTGCGGCTTGGCGCGCACGCTCGGCACTTGCCGGCCGCGATAGTCGTAGCTGAAGTCGCTCAGTCGCTGCTCGATCACGAGCAGGTGCGCGGCGGACTCGCCGCGCGGCTCCATCAGCATCTTCGCGTTGATGTCGGCGCCGGCATCGAGCAGCGCGCGCATCGTGGACAGCACGCCTTCGTCCGTGCGATTGCGGCCGCGCGTGACGCGCAAGCCGTATTCCACGCCGGCCGCGGCCATCAGCGGCGTGACACCCTGATTGCTCGGCAGATCGACGAGCGCGCCGTGCTCGAGCAAGAGCTTCACGAACGGGGTATCGCCGGCGCGCGCAGCGCGTAACAGCGCCGTGGCGCCCTGCGACAAGATCGAGTCGCCGCCGCGGTCTTGCGGCACGTTGCGGTACGGCGGGCGGCGCTTCAAGCGCGCGTTGACGTTGGCGCCCTTCTCGAGCAGCAGCCGCCCGACGTCGAGCGCCGTGTGCGAGTCCGCGCTCGGCAGCACCACCATGTTGCCGTTGCCCATCACGGGCAGCGTGCTCGTGTCGGCCGCCATGTAGAGCGGCGAACGGCCGTACAAGTCCCACTTGTTGACGTCGGCGCCGGCTTCGATGAGATACACGGCGAGGTCGAAGTGCAAATTCAAGAGCGCCATGACGAGCGGCGTCACGCGGTGCGGGTCCGGCAAGTTCAGATCGGCGCCGCCGGCGACGAGCTCCTTCGCGCACGCAATGCAGCCTTCGCGCGCCGCGTAGAGCAGCGGCGTGAAGCCGCCCTGGTTCATGTCCTTCGGCCGCGGCTCCTTGATGACTTTGCGTTCCCAATTGCGCACGGCGCCGCGCGCGTCGACATTTGCGCCGCGCGAGATCAGCAGCTTGATCATCTCGGGCTGATGCTGTGCCGCGGCCCACATGAGCGCGCTTTGCTGGCCCCACGCCTCGATGGCGTTGACGTCGGCGCCGGCGTCGAGCAGCAGCGTGGCCGCCTCGACGTTGCCGGTGCGCGCAATGGCCATCAGCGGCGTCTCGCCTTCGGGGTTCGGCAAGTCGGCGTCGGCACCGCCTTTGAGCAGCGCGGCGATCACGTCGGTGTAGCCGCCGATTGCGGCCTCGGCGAGCGCCGAGGTGCCGAACTCGTTCTGTGCGTTCGGATCCGCGCCGGCGTCGAGCAAGCGCGCGACGAGCTCGGCATCGGCGTTGTATGCAGCCCAGATCAGCGCCGTGGTGCCGTCCGCGGCTCGTGCGTCGACATCGCCGCCCGCCGTGAGGGCGGCCAGCGCCGCGCTGCGGTCGCCGGCCTCGGCCGCCTCGAGCAACGACTGCTCGGCGGCGATCGCGCTTGCCGTACCGATGAGGGCCAACGCAAGAACGGCCAACCGCGCTGCCATGACTTACACCTCGGACAACGTGTTGTCGCTGTCGCCGATCGATTCGACCGGGATCTGCGTGCGCTCGAGCAACGTGAGCAGCAAGTTCGAGTGCTTCGAGTCCTGCGGGTAACTCACGTGCTGACCGCCTTTGATGCGGCCGTGCGCGTGACCCAAGATCGCCGACGGCAGCGGGTCGTTGTTGTGACGGTTACTGTCGGCCATGTTGCTGCCGTAGAGCACCATCGAGTGATCGAGCAGCGAGCCGTCGCCTTCCGGCGTCTTCACCATACGATCGATGAAACGCGCGAACACCTTCGTGTGGTAGTTCTGGATCACGGCGAGGCGGTCTTGCTTGCCGGGATCGTTGGCGTGATGCGAGAGCGGATGGAACGCTTCGGAGATACTCAAGTTGCTATACGTGCGCATGCTCGCTTCGCGATCCATGGAGAACGTGATCACGCGCGTAAGGTCCGCCTGGAACGCCAGCGCCATCAGGTCGAACATCAACGCGAAGTGGGCGTCGAGGTCGTTCGGCACGCCGATGGGCGCCTCGGGGATATCGAGGTGGCTGGTGTCTTGCTCCGAGGCCATCTGTACGCGGCGCTCGATCTCGCGCACGGAGTCGAGATACACGCCGACGGCGGCGCGGTCTTGGCCGCCGAGCTTCGCCTGCAGGCCGCGCGCCTGTTCCATCACGCGATCGAGAATGCTGCCCGTCTCGGCGAGGATCGTGGCGCGCTCGGCCTCGGTATCGCCCTGGCCGAACAGCCGATAGAACACATTGCGCGGGTTCCCCTCCTGCGGCAGCGACTGCGTCGGCGTGCGCCACGCAAGCTGCGCGCCGCGCTGCGACGTGGTGAGCTCGAGCGACGGCACGCGCGTCTCCTGACCGATGTGCCGCGCCGCAAATTGGTCGGCCGTAACGCCCGCCTCGGGCCCGATGACGCCGGCTTCCTTCGGCGACACGCACGACAGCCAAGTGCGCTCGATGAACTCGTGCGGCTCGGGGCTCTCGGCCGGTTTGTTGCGCAAGCCCGTGACGATCGTCATGTGCTCGCGGTACGGCGCCAGCGGCTCCAAAATTTTCGTCATCGTGTAGTCGCGGCCCGTTTGCTCCGGCTTGAAGTGCCGCATCACGGCGCCGTGCGGGAAACCGACGAAGGCGAGCCGGTGGGGAATCTTGCCCGCCGCCGTTTGGGCCCAAGCCACCCCCGCGGGGTTCATGGCGTCGAGCAGCGGCAGCGCGATGGCCGCTCCCGCACCCTTCAGCACCGTGCGACGAGAAACATGCTTCTTCGTGATGAACATTGCCTTCTCTCCTACTCTGCCGCCGCCTGGGCGACCACGGCTGCCGGCGGCTCCGCGACTACGCGCATCCGGAACGGCTCGCTCGCCACCACCTGCCAAACCAATTCCGAGAAACGATAATCCTCTTTTGCCGCCTCGCGTACGATCTTGCGCACAGCGGGCATATCCCGGTAATCCACGGTGCGGCCGAGGGCGTACGTGAGGAACCGCTCGGTGAACGTCTGCACGAACTGCTCGGGATTGCGCAGCAACGCCGCGCGCAGGTCATCGGGGCCGTTGACGGCCGTGCCGTCGGGCAACTCGGCGGCCGAGTCGATCGGCGCGCCGTTGTAGCGATCGACGTCGCGCCACACGCCAACGGCGTCGAAGTTCTCGAGCGCGAACCCCAGCGGGTCCATCACGCCGTGGCAGGAGAAGCACGCGGGATTCTCGCGATGCTTCGCAATGATCTCGCGTACCGTGCGCGCCTTGTCGGTGCCGATCTCGGCCTCGGGGAACGCATCGACGCCCGGCGGCGGCGTAGCCGGCGGTGCGCCTGCGATGTACTCCAGGATGAACGCTCCTCGCAGCACCGGTGAGGTGCGGTTCGGATAGGCGGCCGCCATGAGGACTGCGCCCTTGCCGAGCAAGCCCCACCGCGTCGAATCCTCGAGCTCCACGCGCTGGAAGCGGTCGCCCTTGACGCTGTGGATGCCGTAGAGCAGCGCGACGCGCTCGTTGACGTACGTATGCTTCGCCGTCATGAAGTCGACGATGCTGCGATCCTCGTCGAAGATGCTCTTCGCGAACAGCTCGAGCTCGGTGAGATAGTCCTCGCGCGGATCGCCACGACCCGACGCATACGGGAAGATGGACGTGTCGGGCTCTACCTCCTCGAGCCGCTTCAAGTCGAGCCAGTGATAGACGAAGTTGCTGGCCAGCGTCTCGGCGCGCGGGTCCTTTAGCATGCGCTCGACCTGCTGGCGTAGCACCTGCTCGTCGCCGAGCCGGCCTTGCACGGCGAGCTCGCGCAGCTCGTCGTCGGGAATCGTGTTCCAGAGGAAGAACGACAGCTTCGATGCCAGCGTGACGTCGTCGACGGCGTAGGTTTCGCCGGGCGCGGCGTCGGCCGGGGGCATCTCGATGCGATACAGGAAATACGGGCTCGCCAGGATGCCGGTGATGCCGCTGCGAATGCCCTCCTCGAAACCGTTCGCGGTGTAGCCGTCGCGGTAAAACTCGAGCAGCACCTGCAGGTCTTCCTCGGCGAGCGGCCGGCGATAAGCGCGCGTGGCGAGCTCGCTCAAGATGCGCTCGGCGCAGAGCTCTTCATCGTCGCCGCGCGACGGATGACACACGAAGATCTTGTCGCGGCTCGGCGTCGCGGAGAGCCCCGTGGGGTTGTACGGGCCGCTCACCTCGAACGACTGCACGCGGAACACGCGATCCTGGCCGCCGCCCGGCACGAACGCCTGTAGCTGGTCGTCGGACTCCGCGAACGAGCGCCGGCGGAACGTGACGCCCACCTCGTGCGGACCGGCCGTGGCCGCGAACCGAATGTCCTTCAGCCGCGCGTTGACCTCTTCCATGACGCCGTTTTGCACCTGGTCGTAGGCGCGCGCATCTTCCTCGCCGCCGACTACGGTCTCGTAGATCACGTTGCCGTCCACCGTGACGACCACGGTGTTCTCGAACTCCGAGTCGTTGCCCCAGATGTGGCTGAACATGTCGGCGATGTTGACTTCGTACTCGCCGTCGGACGGGAACAGGTGCGTGACGACGAAGCCGCCGCGCGTACCGAGCGGCAGGCCTTTCACGTGCGTCTGCTGCCGGCCCGGCGGCGCAAAATAACTCTGGCCGCCCGGCCGTGCGTCGGGCCGGCCGACGGCACGCACGGCGATCTGCCGCGCGGCGCCTACGTACTGCTCGATGAACGACGGCGACACTTGCAGGCCGCTCGCGATGTTGTCGAAGTGCGCAACTTCTTCGTCCTGCGGCAAGAATTCCGTGCCGTCCACCTCGAGCGCCAAGAGATCGCGAACCGCATTCGCGTACTCCTGCCGATTGAGCCGATGCGGCACGATGGCCTGATAGCCGCGGCGGCTGGCCGCGGATTCGTCGAGCGCGTCCTCGAGCCAGGCGATGAACGACTGCAGCCGCTCTTCGTCGGGCCGCGGCTCTTTCGGCGGCGGCATGGCGTGACTGCGCAGCTTGCGCACCGCCATCTCGAGCTTCTCGGCGTGTTGCGCCACGTTGTGCGGGCCGATCCTCTCGAAGTCGAGGCCGCCGGCTAGCTCGGCGCCGTTGTGGCAATCCGTGCAATAACGATCGACGAGCGGCCACTGCTCGGGCGCACGTTCCGCAACCGTGGCCTCGCCGAACGGGTTGCAGGCCGCGAGCATGCCGAGCGCCGCGAACGAGCACGCGTAGCGAAGCGCAGTGGCTAACGTTGTCGATCGAGTGCGGTTCATCATCGAGTCCGTACTAAGCATCCGGAGACAAATAAGCCCACAAGCTTTGGAACGCGCGCTCCACGAACGCATCCGACGGCCCCATTATGGCATCGAACTCCTGCGTGGGTTTCGCAGCCAGCGCTTCCTCGGGTCCGCCGCCGCTGTACAACGTTTTCACCAGCCGTTCCCAGATCACGCTGTACATGTCGTAGTGCTTGCGAAGATCGGCATGGGTGAGCATGGGTCCTCGCGCGGGCACGATGCGCGTGTCGGCATTGGCAACGTAGAACAGCGTATCGAGGCCGCCCACCAATCCGCCGATCCAGCCACCCGTCCACCAGTCGATCGACGGCCAGCCCGTACCCCAAACCGCATCCCCCACGGCCAGCACGTTCTCTTCGGGGAAGTAAACATACATGTCGCCGTCGGTGTGCGGGCAATCGCGCAAATGCCCGCAACGCACGGTTCGACCGCCCACCATGAGCTCGGTTTCGTCAAAGAACGTTTTGTTCGGCAAGCCGACGGCAGGCAACGGCGCCACCGTCTCCTCGCTCCAGGGCCACGTGACGTCCGTGGTAAGCCACTGCTTCGTGTTGTCTTGAGCCACGATCGTGGCACCGGCCTGTCCCAGCGACTCGTTCGAGCCAGTGTGCTCGGGGTGCCAATGGGTATTGAACAGCGTATGCACGCGGCCCGTTTGCGGCAGCGTGGCCACGAGCTCCGCGAGCGCCGCGGCACGGCCGGCCGGCGCCCCGTCGACGAGCGCGACGCCTGTGGAGTCGGCGACCGCGAGCACGTTCGTCTGCCCCAGCGATAGCACGCGGAAATCGCCGCCCAAGTCGGTAACCGGTGCGCGCGCCGGCGGCGCCTGAGCCAGCAAGGGCCGAAGCAGTCCGGCGCCGAGCGAGACTCCCACGAGTCCGCGGACGGCGTCGGTCAGTACATTACGGCGTGACAGCAACGGCAAAATCGCTCCCCAGTAACGCATTCGACCGCGATCGGCCGGCGGCCTAACTCATTATATTGGCGTGAAACCGGGGCCCACACTCGAGGAATCCGTAATTCTCTCAAGGGCTTTGGATTGCTTGACGTCACCTACAGTCAGCAACTACGTTAGAACTGACTTTTAACACATTGATAATAATACACTTGCAGACTACTCAGCGCTCTCGTCGGCCAGCGTCTCGGCGACAAAGGCTGCCACGGCGCGGATCTGCTCCGGCGTGAGTACGTCTCCGAACGCCGGCATCGCGTTGCGCCCTGCCGTCACCACCTCGATCACCGCCGCCGTTCCGGCCACGCGATTGAGCGGCGCGCCGCCGCCATGGCCGCCGAGGCCGTCCTCGCCGTGACAGATGACGCACGCTTGCTCGTACGTACTGCGACCCGTCGCGACGGCAGGCGCAGCGGTTGGAGGCACCGCGACAGCGGTTGCCTCGACGGGCGCCGGCCCTTCCGTTGCGAGCCGCGAGACCGGCGTTCCGGCTGAGGTGGGCGACAGCGTGCCGTCGAGCCCGAACAGCCATACGCTATCGCCGCGCGCGGAGCCGATCAGCGCGTTGCCGGCCGAATACGCGAGCACGTATTGCTTGCCGGCGTGCACGAATGTGCTCGTGGGCGCGTGCATGCCGGCACCGGTCTGAAATTCCCACAGCTGCTGCCCCGTCCGCGAGTCGAGCGCCGTGAGCCGGCCGTCATTCCGGCCGACGAACACTAGATTGCCCCCCGTCGCGAGCGTGCCGCTGTAGCACTGCTCGGGCCAGCGATACCGCCAGACGATGGTGTTCGTGGTCATGTCCATCGCCGCGATCACGCCGGTGCGCGGCAGCCGCGTGGTCACGATGTTCCCCTGGCTGTAGCGGCCGCCCTCGACGGGCGGCACGAGGTTCGGCTCGCCGCCGCCCGTAAACCCGCCCACCACCGACGAGGCGCAAACGAACAGATGTTGCGCTCGCGGGTCGTAGGCGCTCGGCGGCCAGTTCGCGCCGCCCCAGATGCCGGGCTTCACGATGGTGGGATCTTCGCCGACGAACGGCGTGAAGATGCGCCCGTCGTTCACGAGCTCGAACCCCTCCGGTGCGATCTCGATGTGCTGGGGCACGACGGCGTCGCCGCGCGGGAACGGCTGCGTGGCGGCCGTCGCTTGCAGCGGCTCCTGCGGCACGGGGCGCTCGTCGATGCCGACGATCGGCTCACCGGTTTCACGGTCGAGGATGTACGCCCAGCCGGTCTTGCCGACCTCCACGTTCGCCTTGCTCGCGCGGCCGGCTACGTTCAGATCCATGAGGACCACGGGATTGCTCGAGTCGTAGTCCCAGATGTCGTGGTGCACTTGCTGGAAGTGCCAGCGATATCGGCCGGTCTCGAGCTCGATCGCGACGAGCGAAACCGTGTACAGATTGTCGCCAGCGCGCACCGCGCCGTTGTAGTCGGGACCGGCGTTCCCAGTGGAGAAGTACACGAGCCCGAGCTCCGGATCGATGGCCGGCGTTTGCCAGACGGCGCCGCCGCCATATTTCCAGGCGTCGTTGTCTTGCGGCCACGTCTCATGGCCCGGTTCGCCGGGCCCGGGAATCACGTAGAACGTCCACACGAGCCGGCCGTCGTCGGCGTCGTACGCTTTCACGCGGCCGCGCGTACCGCGATCGGCACCGGCGAAACCGGTGATCACGAGACCGTCGAAATAGACGGGCGCCGGCGTGATCGAAAAATTTTCCTCGGGGCGCTCGGCTTGTATCGTCCAAACGGCTTCGCCGGACTTGCGATCGAGCGCCACGAGCTTGCCGTCGAGCCGGCCCATGAACACCTTGTCCTCGCTGAGCGCGACGCCGCGGTTGTTCCAGCCGCAGCACACGGAGGGCAGCTCGGCAGGGAGATTGGCCGTGTACTGCCAGAGGATCTCGCCGCTGTCGATCGATAACGCGAACACGTCATTCGCGCCCGTGCTGACGTACGCCACGCCGTCGGCGACGAGCGGCTGCGCTTCGCCGGAGTACTGCGGCGCCAGACCGGAGCCGCGCAAGTGCGTGCGCCATACGGCCTTGAGCTCGCTCACGTTGCCGGCGTTGATCTCGCTCAGCGGCGAATAGCGCTGGTTGTAGAGATTGCCGCCGTTCGTGGGCCAGCCGTCGGTAGGCGGCGCCACGAGCCGCTCGGCGTCGAAGGCGTGCCGTGCTGCGCCGCGCGGCCCCGGCTGCGCGCCGGCATGCTGCGCCAACATCGCGCTCAAAAGCGCCGCCACCGCCGTGCGAAAAGCTTCGCTCATAAATCCCCTCCTCCCGTGCTCACTATCTACCACAGTCGCGGGGCGGCCGAGAGCCTCCGCACGGGCCAGTTATGGCATAGTGGCTCGACACCTCCACTGGAGCTGTCCCGTGCAACTCGGCCTCATCGGTCTCGGCAGAATGGGTGCGAACATGGCGCGCCGCTGGCTCGACACCGGGCACGAGTGCGTGGGATACGCACGCGATCCGGCCGGCATCGACGCGCTGCGCAGCCACGGCTTAACTCCCGCCACTTCGCTCGCGGATCTCGTTGCGCTTCTGCAGCCGCCGCGCATCGTCTGGATCATGATTCCCGCGGCCGCCGTCGACAGCGTGGTTGCAGAGCTCGCGCCGCTGCTCGCGCCGGGAGACACGATCGTGGACGGCGGTAACTCGCATTACATCGACGACGTGCGCCGCGCCGCGGCCCTCGCGCAACACGGCGTGCGCTATCTCGATGTGGGCGTGAGCGGCGGCATCTTCGGCCGAGAGCACGGCTACTGCTTGATGATCGGCGGCGATCCCGCGGCCTCGCAGCAACTCGTGCCGCTCTTCAGCGCGCTCGCGCCCGGCGGCGCGGCAGCCGACGAGCACAGCGCCGCACACGGCTACCTGCACTGCGGGCCGAGCGGTGCCGGTCACTTCGTGAAGATGGTGCACAACGGCATCGAATACGGTCTCATGGCCGCCTACGCCGAAGGGTTCAATCTGCTCAAGCACGCCAATGCCGGTCACCGCGACGAGCGCGTCGACGCGGAGACCGCGCCGCTCGGCGTGCACGGAGCGCACCTCGTGTACGACTTCGATCTCCCGGCCATCGCCGAGGTGTGGCGCCACGGCAGCGTGGTTCGCTCCTGGCTGCTCGATCTCACCACCACCGCCCTGGCGCGCAATCCTTCGCTGGATGAATTCATGGGGGAAGTGGCCGACTCCGGCGAAGGCCGCTGGACCGTGAATTCGGCCATCGCGGCCGCCGTGCCGGTGCCCGTGCTCGCCACGGCGTTGTTCTCCCGCTTCGCATCGCGCGGCCAAGACGATTTCGCGAACCGGCTGCTGTCTGCGATGCGCCGCGAGTTCGGCGGCCACGTGGAGCGCGCCGCGACGGCGGGGAAATAGTCGTGGCGAAGACCGTGGCCGATGCGCTCGTGGTGTTCGGCGTTACGGGCGACCTGGCGCACAAGAAAATCCTTCCCGCGTTGCAGAGCCTCGTACGTCGCGGCCTGCTCGACTTCCCCGTGATAGGGGTCGCGCGCGGCGGCTCGGGCGTAGAAGGACTGCGCGAGCGAATCCGCGACAGCCTTGAGGCGAGCGATGAGGGCATCGACGAAGCTGCGTTCGCGCGGCTCGCGGAGCTCGTGCGCTACGTAGACGGCGACTACCGCGAGCCGCAAACATTTGCGGCGCTGCGCGAGGCGCTTGGCGAGGCGAAGCATCCACTGCACTACTTGGCCTTACCGCCGAGCCTCTTTGCCACGGTAGCCGGTCAACTTCGCGAGTCCGGCTGCGCCGACGGCGCCAGCGTGGTCGTCGAGAAACCGTTCGGCCGCGACCTGGAATCGGCGAGAGCGCTGAACGAGGCGCTGCACCGCAACTTCGACGAACGCGCCGTCTACCGCATCGATCACTAT
>CAMPKU010000090.1 GCA_946887385.1 uncultured Gammaproteobacteria bacterium | reverse complement strand
CAAGGCAGCTCGATCAGCGAAGGTATCGGCCAAGGCCGCGTCACGGGCAATCTCGACGGCGCGCGTATCGACGACGCGTTCCAGATTCCCGACACGGAGATGCTGCCGGTGCTCTACGATCTTTTACAGAACGAGGGGCTGTTGCTCGGCGGCTCGAGCGGCATCAACGTGGCGGGCGCGATTCGCCTGGCACGGCAGCTCGGGCCCGGCAAGACCATCGTCACCGTGCTCTGTGACTCTGGCCAACGCTATCAATCGAAGCTGTTCAACCCCGAGTTCCTGCGCTCGAAGGATCTGCCGCTGCCGCCCTGGCTCGTAAAATCCTGAGCACCCCTTCAGGGAAGATTCAGCTATGGCCGGCTAGGCTCTCGCCCATGCTTCGGCTCGAGCTCAAAATTCTGGCACTGCCCGCGCTCGTGGCGATGGCAGCGCTCGCCACGGGCTGCGCGAGCGCGCCCTCCGCGCCGACGGCACGCGAGCCGGGTCGAGTATCGGTCGAGCCGCGAACCGCCGACGCACGCCTCGGCGGAGCGATCGCCGAGGTCGCCTTGGGGCAGGTCGGCGCGCAGTATCGCTACGGCGGCACGGATCCCACCGAAGGGTTCGATTGCAGCGGCCTCGTCTACTACGCGTACCGTCAAGCCGGCTATCAAGTGCCGCGCACGTCACAGGAATTGTTTCGGGCCGCCCGCAAGATCTCGCTCGACGACGCGGATCCCGGCGATCTCATGTTCTTCCAGGACCAAACGAAGCTCTCTCACGTCGCCATCTATCTGGGCGACGGCCGTTTCGTTCACGCGCCCGCAACCGGCCGAAACGTTGCCGTCGCGAGCCTCGATTCGCAGTACTACCAGCAGCACCTCGTTGCCGTCGGCCGGCTGTTGCTGCACTGAGCGGCGCGCGCCTGCGTTTTCTGCTCGACGGCCCGCGGTCATGAGCCCGGCAGCAGCTTGGCGGCCTCGAGCGTTGCGCGCTCGCAAGCCGGCACGCTGCGCGCGCTCGCCGCGCGGCGGCGCAAGCCGAGGCGCCGCTCGTCGCGGCGCGCCGTCGCAAGCTCGTTGACGCCTGCACACGCTTCGAGCAGCGACTGCTCGGCCGCCGCGAGCCCGGCGGCCGGAGCTGCTGCACCGTCGAGTGCGAACGCCAGCTCATCGGCGACGCGATTCTGCTCCCGGAACACGCGCTCCACATAAGCTCGAAACTCGGGCGACGTGAGCTTCAGGCGCCCGCCGTCGGCCGTCGGCACGGCCGCGCAGCCGTGCAGCGCGAAAGCCGCGGCGAGCAACAAGCGGCGCAGAGAAAGCATGCAGCCATCCAAAGTGCGGTACCGGATGCTCGACCATCGGGCGCTCGCCGTGCAAGGCTTTCGAGGCACTCCAAGGATGCGCCCCGTGTTGTGCGATAATGCGCCGCCTCAAGTCCATTCCGGTGGTTATGGCAGTTTCCGCGCCTAGAGCATTAGATGCGCCCGCCGAGCGCCTCGACGCCACGATTACCAAAGCCATCGACTGGCTCGACCGCGACCAGACGCCCGATGGCTACTGGGTGGGCATGCTGGAATCGAACTACTGCATGGAGGCCGAGTGGCTGCTCGCCATGCACTTTCTCGGTTACCGGCACCCGCGCCAGGACGACCTCGTCGCCACGCTGCTGAAGGCGCAGCGGCCCGACGGCTCCTGGGAGGCGTACTTCGACGCTCCGCAAGGCGACATCAACGGCACGGTGGAATGCTACGCCGCGCTGCGCTGCGTCGGCATGAGCCCCGACGACGAGCCGCTCGTACGCGCGCGGCGCTGGATTTTCGCGCACGGCGGCTTGCGCGGCATCCGCGTGTTCACGCGCTACTGGCTGGCGTTGCTCGGCGAATGGCCGTGGAGCGCCACGCCGAATCTGCCGCCCGAAGTGATCGCGAACCCGCACTGGTTCCCGTTCGACATCTACAACTTTGCGAGCTGGGCACGCGCCACCTTGTTGCCGCTCGCCGTGCTGTCGGCGCGCCGCGCCACGCGGCCGCTGCCGCCCGACCGGCGCTTGGACGAGCTGTTCCCCGACGGCCGCGACCGCATGGATTACCGCTTGCCGCGGCGCGGCTCGTGGCTATCGTGGCGGCGCGTGTTCTTGTTCTCCGACCGGATCTTGCATCTGTACCAACAGCTCGGCTTCACGCCGTTTCGCGAGACGGCGATCAACGCCTGTCTCGGCTGGATCGTGCGTCACCAGGATGCCGACGGCGCGTGGGGCGGAATTCAGCCGCCGTGGATTTACAGCTTGATGGCGCTCAACGTCGAAGGCTACCAGCTCAACCATCCCGTGATGGCGAAGGGGCTCGCGGCGCTCGACTCGCATTGGTCCTACGAGCGCGGCGGCACGCTGCACATTCAGGCCAGCGAGTCGCCGGTATGGGACACCCTGCTCGCGCTGCTCGCCATGCAGGACTGCGAGCGCGAAGTCACGCCCGCGATGACGCGCGCGCTCGATTGGGTGCTGGCGAACGAGGTGCGGTATCCCGGCGATTGGACGAAGAAAGTGAAAGGCGTCGAGCCAAGCGGCTGGGCGTTCGAGCGCGCGAACTTGAATTACCCGGATATCGACGACACGGCCGTGGCGCTCATCGTGCTCGCTCGCCTGCCGCGCCACCTGCTCGACGAGCCGCGCATCCGAGCCACCATCGACCGCGCGCTCGGCTGGGTGCTCGCCATGCAGTCGAGCAACGGCGGCTGGGCGGCGTTCGACAAGGACAACGACCGGCTGATCATCACGAAGATTCCATTCTGCGACTTTGGCGAAGCGCTCGATCCGCCGTCGGCCGACGTGACGGCGCACGTGCTGGAAGCACTGGGTTTGCTCGGCTTCAAGCGCGATCATCAGGCCGTCGAGCGCGGCTATCGCTTTCTGAAGTCGGAGCAGGAAGCCGACGGCAGCTGGTTTGGCCGCTGGGGCGTGAACCACATCTACGGCACGGCCGCGGTGCTGCCCGCGCTCGCGGCGATCGGCGAGGACATGACGCAACCGTACGTGCGGGCGGCCGCGGACTGGCTCGTCGCGCACCAAAACACCGACGGCGGCTGGGGCGAGACGTGTGCGTCGTACATGGACGATACGCTGCGCGGCCGCGGCCCGAGCACGGCGTCGCAGACGGGCTGGGCACTGCTCGCCCTCGTCGCTACCGGCAGCCGCGACTACGAGCGTGCACTGCGCCGCGGCGTGGGCTTCCTCATCGATACGCAGAGCGACGACGGCACGTGGGACGAGCCGTACTACACGGGCACCGGGTTCCCGGGATACGGCTTCGGCGCGCGCTTGGACTTCCGCGATCAGAAGACGCGCGAGCGCATCGCACAAGGCACGGAGCTACAGCGCGGCTTCATGCTCAATTACAACCTCTACCGCCACTACTTCCCGCTCATGGGGCTCGGGCGCGCGCGCAAGTTTCTTGCCGCTTGAGTGAAGCCGCCGGCGGCGGCGTTCAACCGAAGGTTTGGGCTAGCGCCCGATCGACGTCGGCGATGAGATCGTCCACGTGCTCGATGCCCACGGCGAACCGCACGGTGCTGTCCTGGATGTGCGCACGCGCCTGCTCTTCGGGCGTAAGGTCGGTGCCGAGATAGAGCTTCACGGGGCACACCAGCGACTCCGTGGAGCCCAAACTCGCCGTGGTCGTGAACAGCTCGAGCGCGTCGATGAAGGCCCAAGTGCGGTCCTTGTCGGCGGCCAAGTCGAACGCCAGCACGCCGCCGAAGTCCGCCATTTGCTTGCGCGCGAGCGCGTGGCCGGGGTCGCTCGGTAATCCCGGATAGAACACGCGCGTAACCTCTTTGCGAGTCGCGAGATGCTCGGCGAGCGCGAGCGCGTTCGCCGAGTGGCGCTCGTAGCGCAGGTAGTAGGTCTTCAGGCCGCGCGCGATCAACGACGCGGCTCCGGGATCGAGCACGGCGCCCATGTTCACGGCCAGCGGCTTGATCGCGCGGATGCGCTTGCGCTCGCCGATCACGATGCCGCCCATCACGTCGCCGTGGCCGTTCGCGTACTTCGTCAAGCTGTGCACGAAGTAGTCGACGTCGAAGCGGCCGTGGTTGTGCAGCCCCGCGAACGTGTTGTCGAGCACGGTGATCACGTCGTGCCGCTTCGCGAGCGCCGTGATCGCTTCGAGATCGGGCACCTGCAGCATCGGGTTCGTCGGCGCTTCGAACAGCACCAGCTTGGTGTCGTCGGCCGCGAAGGCTTGCTCGATGCCGGCAAGATCGTGCACGCCGAGCATCGTGAACGTAACGCCGAGCTTCGGCAGAAAGCGCCGCACGGCAACGCGATTCGGCCGGTACGATTCCACGAAGATCACCACGCGGTCGCCCGCTTCGAGATTGCCGAGCAAGCTGAGCCAGATGGCGGCCATACCGGAGCCTACGGCCACGGCGTCGTCGCGGTCCTGCAGCTCTGCCGCGAGCAACTCGAGCTCGCGAGTGGTGGGATTCGAGTCGCGCGTGTAGTCGAAGCCGTGCTCTTTCGCCTCGGCCGTCAGCGAGTCTGCGATCGTGGGATACGTGAACTTTACGGTGCGGTGCACGGGCGGCACCACGGCATCGTTGCCGGGCAGGAGGTCAACCTGCTTCGGATGCGTGACTCGCGTTTGTTTCTTCATCTGCGCACGCGCGCCTCAGAGTTTGCCGAGCGCCTCGCGCAGGTCGGCAACGAGATCGTCGACGTCTTCGATACCTACGGACAAGCGCACGAGGCCGTCCGTGATGCCCACGCGCTCGCGCTCCGCCGGCTCGACGACGGCGTGCGTCATCGTCACGGGATGCGTGATCAGCGTCTCGACGGAGCCCAAATTCTCCGCAAGCGTGCAAAGCTGCACGGAATCCATGAGCCGCTTACCGGCCTTCACGCCGCCCTCTACCTCGAACCAAAGCATGGCGCCGAAACCGCTGGCCTGCTCCTTCGCGAGCGCGTGTTGCGGAAAGCTCGGCAGCCCCGGATAACGCACTTGCGTAACCTTCGGGTGCTCGTCGAGAAACTCCGCGATGATTTGCGCGTTCGCCGCTTGCCGCTCGAGCCGCAACGACAGCGTCTTCGTGCCCTGCAGCGTGAGCCACGCAACGAAGGGCGACATGATGACGCCCGTGGCGTTCTGATGAAACCGCATCTTCTGCTCGAGCTCGTCGCTGTCGACGATCACGGCGCCGCCGGTCGTCGCATTGTGCCCGTCGAAATATTTCGTGGTGCTGTGCACCGAGATGTTGGCCCCGAGCTCGAGCGGCCGCTGGAAGTACGGCGTCAGGAACGTGTTGTCCACCGCGTGTGGGATGCCGCGCTCGCGCGCGATTTTCGAGATGGCCGCGATGTCCGTGAGCTTCAGCGTGGGATTCGCCGGCGTCTCGGTGAAGATGAGCTTCGTATTGGCGCGCACGGCCTTGCGCACGGCCTCGGGGTTCGCCGTGTCGACGAACGAGAACTCCACGCCGAAGCGGGAGTAGATCTTCGTGGCCAACCGGTACGTGCCGCCGTACGCCACGTCGGACACGATGGCGTGGTCGCCGGCCGACAGCGTGGCTTGGAACACCACCTGCTCGGCCGCCATGCCCGTGGAGAAGCACGTGCAGCCGACGCCGTTCTCGAGCGCGGCAATCTTTTGCTCCAGCGCGCGGACCGTGGGGTTGCCGCTGCGCGAGTACGAGAACCCTTTCGCCAGGTACTCGTCGACGGAGTCCTGCACGAACGTGGTCGACTGATAGATGGGCGTGAGAATGGCGCCCGTCACCGGATCGGGCGTAACGCCGGCGTGAACTTGCTTGGTCGTGAAGCCCATCGGCTCGCTCCGGATAGCACACTTAATTTAATGAGGCGGGGATGATACCGGAAAGCCTGCGCAGGGGGCATGGCGCGCGGCCGCGCGAGTAGAATGCCCACAGCGCACATTTCAAGGGGCCGCCATGCAGCACGCTCTCAAGCTCGTCGTCGTCGCAGTGGCCATTTTCGCGGCGAGCCTCGCTCGTGCGGAGCTCTCAGCGCCGAACGCGGCCGGAGTGGCCATGGGGCACTTGCACTACGTGGTGCGCGACGTGGCCGCGAACAAGGCGTTCTGGGTCGCGCTCGGCGGCCGCTCCGTGCTCTTCAACGGCACCACCGAGGGCATCGTGTTTCCCGACGTCGTGGTGCTGCTGCGCCAAGGCGAGCCGAGCGGCGGCACGCAAGGCTCCGTGGTCAATCACGTGGCGTTTCGGGTCAAGTCCCTGGCCGACATCGAAAAGGCGGGCTTCGACGTGGAGTACCTCGAGCAGTACCCGGGCGTCGCCTCCGTGCACACGCCCGAGGGCGAGCGCATCGAGCTCTTCGACGACGAGCTCGCCACCAACCTCGGCTTCACGATCGACGGCGGCGGCCGCGACGCGGCGGCCGAGCGGCACAACCGCAAGCTCGAGGTGCCGATCATCGCGCATCACATCCATCTCAACGTACCGGCGGACCAGGTGGCCGCGGCCAAAGACTGGTACGCAACGCACTTCGGCGGCGTGCGCGGCATGCGCTGGCGCTACGACGCCGTCGACTTACCCGGCATCAACATCAACATCTCCGGCGTCGACGCGGCACAAGCAGCGACGCGCGGCCGCATGCTCGACCACATCGGCTTCGAGGTCACGAACCTCGAGGCCTTCTGCAAAGAGCTCGAGGCAAAGGGCATCCGCTTCGATCGGCCGTACGGCACGCTGCCCTCGGGGTTCGGCCTGGCGTTCCTGACCGACCCCTGGGGCACCTACATCGAGCTCACCGAGGGCTTACGCGATCTCTGACCGCGGCGCACCGGCCGGCGCTACTTGCGCCGGAACACCATGGTGCTCGACAGCGTCGCGAACTGGCCGACGCCCGTGGTCGTTTGCGTCAGCGTGTTGCGATCGCCGGAAAGCTCGTTCATCGCCGTCGCGATGAGCTGGCCGTTCAGCTTCACGGAGATCTTGTAAGCGGTATCGCTGACTCGCTCGGTGGCCTGCGTGATCGTCGTCCCACCGGGCGGCGCCGGCGTGGCGGTGGCGGGATAGTCCTTGCCGTCGATTGCGAACGTGATCTCGCTGCGGCCGCCGGTGCCGCCCATGTTGGCCTCACTCACGGACTTGAACTTGCCGTCGCCGGCAGCCGAAATTTCCAGCGAGCCGGAGGTCGGCACGAGGCCGCCGGGCGCGGTGGAGCTCGCCGCATCGAGCACCCAGCTACCGACGAACGCGTCTTGCGCCTGCGCGGAGCCGAACGGCTGCAAAACCCCGAATGCGAGCAACAGCACACAAAGACTCTTGACCGGATTCATGGCGTCACCTCGGTTGTTGGTTCCGAAACTCTTCCGCGCACCGAACAGCCTGGCGCGCGGCGCCATCTTACTCCTGGTCGGGCGGCGGCTCGGCGCGGCGTTTCGCCACTGCTTGACGCAAGACGTACTCGATCTGGCCGTTCACGCTGCGCAGCTCGTCCGCCGCCCATTTCTCGAGCTCCTTCCAGAGCTCGGGCGGCAAACGCAGCAGGAACGACTTACGCTCTTCCGCCACGACTCACGTATAGAGCGTGCCGGTGTTGATGACGGGCGAAGCTTCCTCGGTGCCGCAGAGCACGACGAGCAGATTGCTGACCATCGCGGCCTTGCGCTCCTCGTCGAGCTTTACGACGTCTTTGCGCGCGAGCTCCTGGAGCGCCATCTCCACCATGCTCACGGCGCCGAGCACGATCTTCTCGCGCGCCGCAATGACGGCCTCGGCCTGCTGACGCCGCAACATGGCCGGCGCGATCTCGGGCGCGTACGCGAGGTGCGTGAGCCGCGCTTCCTCGACGACGACGCCGGCCGTGTCCAACCGCGCCTGGAGCTCCTTCTTCAGCGCGAGCGCCACCTCGTCGCCGCCGCCGCGCAGCGTCAGCTCGTGCTCCTCCCCATGGTCGTAGGCGTAGTCGCTCGCGATGCCGCGGATCGCAGCCTCGCTCTGCACCTGCAAGTAGCTTTCGTAGTCCTCGACGTCGAAGGCGGCCTGCGCCGTGTCCTCCACGCGCCAGACCACCACGGCGGCGATCTCGACGGGATTGCCGCGCTTGTCGTTGACCTTGAGCGTCTCGCTGTTGAAGTTGTGCACGCGCAGCGAGATCTTCGCTTTCAGCGGCCGGTAGACCACGCCGCTCGCGGCCCCCGCCACGCTGCGCTTCATGGACGGCGGCGCCGCCGAAGCCGGCATCGCCACGGTGCCGCGATTGCGCGCATACAGCGGATTCGCCCAATGGAAGCCGCTGTAGCGGACCGTGCCCTTGTAAGAGCCGAACAGGATCAGCACGCGCGCCTCGTTCGGCTGGAGCGTGAAAAAGCCGAAGCACAAGAACACGCCGAAGCCGAGCATGGCGAACGTGCCAAAGACTCGCGGCACTCCCTGCTCCTCGGACAAACCGAACACCGAAAGGAACAGCGCGACCGCGGCGACGAACCACAGTACGACGAAGAACAGCGCGAGCCAGCCGTTCCACACGCGACGTTCATGCTCCGTCGTAGCGGCTGATCGATTTGCACGCATGGGGTTCTCCCGTTCTTGGTTGATATGGAAGTGATATCACCATGAAATCACGAGAGCGTCAATCGAGACTGTGACCACGACCGCCGCAGCCGTCCCACAGGCGAACGGATTTGACCTAACGCCGGCTCGTGCGCAGCGTGAGGAACGCGGCCAACGCGAGCAGCACGAACGAGCACACCCAGACGAAGTACCCCGCCTCGAGCAGGCGCCGCTCGTCGCCCATCGAGATCGGCCAATGCAGGTTCAGCAGCGTGGCGCCCGCGGCGGCCCAGAGAACGGTGCGCGCTCGGCCCTCGCGAACCACGAGCACGATGGCCAGCACGATGAACAGCAGGTTCGTGAGCGCGCTCGCAACGCTCAACACCAGTAACAGGCCGGGCTCGATCCTGAATCCCTCATACGGCCACAACGGGCTCAGTGCGGCGCGGAACGCTCGCCAGCCGCGATCGTCGTAGACCACCGGCAACACCCAGCCCAACCCATTCGCGACGAGCGCGGCGAGCAGCGTGAGGCGCGAGCCGTTCATGCGAGCAGGCGCTCGCGCTGCGCCCACGCGAGCGTGTCGTCGAGGCCGCGCCGCAGCTTCGTGAAGATCTCGTCGACGTCGTTCGGCGTGACGATGAACGGCGGGCACAGCACCACGACGTCGCCGACCGCGCGCACGATGAGCCCCTGTTCCTGGCACAGCTGCATGGCCTTGGCGCCGACGGCGAGCTGCGCGTCGAACGCCTCTTTCGTCGCCTTGTTCCGCACGAGCTCGCAGCCGCCGACGAGACCGATGCCGCGCGTGTCGCCCACGAGCGGATGCGCGGCCAGCCCCGCGAGCCGCGCCTGAAACTGGGGTGCGATGCGCCGCACGTGCTCGTAGAGCCCGCGCTCCTCGTAAATCTCGAGCGCGCGCAGCGCGACTGCGGCCGCCACCGGGTGCCCCGAGTACGTGAAGCCGTGCCCGAACAGCCCCACCTCGCCGCTGGCGCCGATCATCGGCTCGTAGAGGAACTCGGGCACGATCACCGCGCTGATCGGCATGTACGCCGCCGACAGCGCCTTCGCGGCCGAAAGCGTGTGCGGCTGCATCTCGAACGCTTGCGCGCCCCACAGCGCCCCCGTGCGGCCGAAGCCCGTGATCACCTCGTCGTCGATCAGCAAAACGTCGTGCTTCGCGAGCACCGCTTGAACTAAAGGGAAGTAGCCGCGCGGCGGCAGCAACACCCCGCCCACGCCCATCAGCGGCTCGGCGATGAACGCCGCCACCGTGTCCGGCCCCTCGCGCTGAATCAGCGCGTCCAGATTGGCCGCGAGACGCGCCGCGTAGTCGTCCTCGCTCTCGCCGGGCTCGGCGCCGCGATAGAGGTACGGCGCGTCCGTGTGCAGAAACGGCGGCAGCGGTGCGTCGAACAGCTTGTGAAACGACGGCAGCCCCGTGAGCCCCGCCGTGGCCAGCGTCGTGCCGTGGTAGGCCTTCGTACGCGCGATGATTTTCTTTTTCTTCGGCTTGCCGGTGGCATTGTTGTAATACCAGACGAGCTTGATCTGCGTGTCGTTGGCGTCCGAGCCCGAGTTGCCGAAGAACACGCGCGACGCCGCGAACGGCGCCATGCGGACGAGCTTGTCGGCGAGCAGAATGCCGGGCTCGTGGCTCTTGCCTGTGAACAGGTGCGAGAACGCGAGCTTCTTGATCTGATCGTACGCGGTGCGCGCGAGCTCATCGTCGCCGTAACCGAGCGTGGCGCACCACAGGCCGGCCATCGCTTCGATGTATTGCTTACCGTGGTCGTCCCACACGTGCACGCCCCTGCCGCGCACGAGCACGAGGGGACTGCCGCGGTGCAGCGCCGCAAGGTTCGTGTTCGGGTGGAACACGCGCTTCAGATCGAGCGCGCTCAAATCGGTGGTCGAATCGGCCCTGTCGCTCACGGCGTTCCTTCTAGAAGACTCGGCCGAGCGACACGTAGAACGCGTCCTCGCCGCCCTCGGCGCGGCCGTAGCCCACGTAGACGGGTCCGACGGGCGTGTCGACGCCTGCCCAGAACGAGCCGCCGAACACGCTTCCGCTGGCCGAGATGTCGTCGCGCGACTGCCACGCGTTGCCGAGCTCGATGCTCATGCCGGCGAACGCGGGGAAGAGCGCGAGATCGCCGATGCGCCGGTAGTACGCCGCGCCGACGCGCGCCGCGTGCTGGCCCGAGAGCTGATTGCGGTTGATCCCCGAGATGTCGAAGAACCCGCCGATGCGGAATAGCCGGCTGTCGGCTGCTTCACCGCTGATGGTGGCGTCGTAGCGCAGCGTGGTGAGCACGGTGTGGCGCCCCCAGGTCTTGGCGTACGACCCGGCGAGCAGCAGCTGGTCGAAATCCGCGTCGGCCGCGAGCGGGCGCTGCCGCGACGCGCGCCACTCCACGGAGGCCGACGAGCCGTCGCGCGGGAACGTGACGCTGTCCATCGTATCGACGGAAAACCGGCCGAAGAACTCGCCGCGCCGAAAGCTCTCCTCGGAGATGAAGCTCGGGTCGCCGACGCGCAGCTCGAAAGCGCCGGTGGCCGCGCGCACCCCGAATCGGTACTCGCCCCACGTCGCCAGCTCCCGCCCCACCGCCAGTTCGAGCGTCGCCTCGCGGAGCTGAGCCTCCGTGACGCGCTCGTCGCCGCTGAAAACGTTGAACTGATTCGATTCGATGTTGAGCGACGGCGCGTAAAAGTAGAGTCCCTTCTCGCCGAACGGCTGGTGGAGATCCGCGATCAGCGCCGGCTCGTCGCCGATGACGAACGTGGCGCGCCATTCGCCGCCGAGCGGATTGATGGCGGTGCGCAGATAGCTCGCGGCGAGCCCGAAAAGCGCGTCGGAGCCGGCCGCCGAGCTGTATTCCATTCCGAGCTGCAGATAATTCGGCCCCCACGCCCGCTCGTCGAGCTCGAGCTCGAGCCCGACACGCCCCTGGTCGTCCGTGACGAGCCCGTAGCGAACGTTCTGGTAGTAGTCGAGCCCGTAGACGGTGTTCATGGCGCGCTCGACGGCGTCGACGTCGAGCGGCTCGCCTACCTCGATCGCACCGAGCCGCGCCTCGACCACGCTATCGGCGATCGAAGACCCGTTGTCGAGCCGCACGAACTCGACCACCGGCAGCTCGCGCATGCGCGGATCGATGCGCGCGGCGATGTAAGCGTCGTACTGCGCCGGGGTGAGCGCCAGGCGCTCGAACTCCGCGCGGCGCTGCATCACGGCGTCGTAGCCGCTCTGCACGGCTTCGCGCATCCGCGAAAAATCGACCGAGCTCAAGTCCGCGTCGAACTGCGGCAGCAGCAGCACATCGGTGTCCGTGAGCTTCGCGCGCTGCTCGAGCGTGCCGGCGCGTGTCAGCATGTTCGTGAGCTGCGTGGTCACGTCGAGCACCGACCGCAGCGTCTCGCGCTGCAATAGGCCCGAAGAGATATCGACGGCGATGACCACGTCGGCGCCCATATCGCGCGCCACGTCCACGGGCAGATTCATCGCGATGCCGCCGTCGGCGAGCAGCCGTCCGTCGATCTCGATCGGCGAAAGCGCCGCCGGTATCGACATGCTCGCGCGAATCGCCCG
This sequence comes from uncultured Gammaproteobacteria bacterium, assembly GCA_946887385.1. The sequence continues at coordinate 3,516 of CAMPKU010000090.1, read as the reverse complement.
CGCCAGGCTGCCCTCGCCGAGAACCACGGCTTCGCCCGTCACCAGGTCGCCGGCCACGGCGCGGAACGGGATCGCGAGCTCATCGAAGCTCTCCACTTGCGAGGCGCGCAGCGTCTCGCGCGAGATGATCATGTCGATTACCTGGCCCTGCACGAGTCCTACCGGCAGCTCGAACTCGCCGTCGTTCAAGCCGGGCTTCTGATCCACGAGGAACAAGTCGTCGTCGCGCTTGCGGCGGAACGACTTCAATTGCCGCGGCGTCACGTTCAGGAATGCGGTTTCCCACTCCAAGCTCTCGACGAGCTGCTCGAGCTCGGTGACGCTCATGCCCGACACGTAGAAGCCGCCGACGGCCGCACCGATGCTGGTGCCGGCCAGGTAATCGACGGGCACGCGCAACTCCTCGAGCGCCTTCAGCACACCGATGTGTGCACCGCCGCGCGCGCCGCCGCCCGATAGCACCAAGCCGACGGTTGGCCGCTCGGCGCCTCTCGCCGCCGTCGCGCCTTGCGCGGCCGCAAGCGCGCTCGACGCTGCCGCGGCAAGCGCAACGGACAACAACCAGCAATGTCGTAGGCGTCGATGCATGGCGCTCGCTACCTTGGCTCGGGACCGTCGCTCGGGCTGCATGATGCCAGAGCCGGCGGGTGGCGACCCAGTAGTCGGTCCACTACCATACGCACCGCGCAACCCAAGGATCGCGGCATGCCCAAGGAGCATCATCGTCTCATCATCGTCGGCTCCGGCCCGGCCGGTTACACGGCCGCCGTGTATGCGGCGCGGGCGGCGCTTGCGCCGGTGCTCATCACCGGGGTCGAAGTCGGCGGTCAGATGACCACCACCACCGATGTCGACAACTGGCCGGGCGACGACCAAGGCGTTCAGGGTCCCGAGCTCATGGAGCGCATGAAGCGGCACGCCGAGCGCTTCGGCACGAAGCTGATCCACAATGCCGTCGACCGCGTCGAGCTGTCATCTCGGCCGTTCCGCTTGTTCTGCGGCCCAGACGAATACACCTGCGATGCGCTGATCATCGCAACGGGCGCGTCGGCCAAGTATCTCGGCCTGCCGACCGAGGAAGCTTACAAAGGCCGCGGCGTGTCGGCCTGCGCGACCTGCGACGGGTTCTTCTTTCGCAACCAGCCGGTAGCCGTCGTCGGCGGCGGAAACACGGCCGTCGAGGAAGCGCTGTATCTATCGAACATCGCCTCGCGCGTCACCGTCGTGCACCGGCGCGACCAATTTCGTGCCGAGCAGATCATGATCGACAAGCTCGTCGAGCGCAGCCGCACGGGCAACGTGAGCATTCTCTACGATCACGTGCTCGATGAGGTGCTCGGAGACGATCGCGGCGTCACGGGCGTGCGCCTCAAGCATGCGAAGAACGGCGTCGACACCAACGTCGACGTGCAAGGCGTGTTCATCGCGATCGGCCATACGCCCAACACCCAAATTTTCGCGGGACAGCTCGAGATGGAGGGCGGCTACATCGTCACGCGTGCAGGCCGGCGCGGCTTCGCCACGGCCACGAGCATCGAAGGGGTGTTCGCCGCCGGCGACGTGGCCGATCCCATCTATCGCCAGGCCGTGACGTCGGCCGGCTCCGGGTGCATGGCGGCGCTCGACGCGGAGCGCTTTTTGAGCGAAGGTTGAGTCGCCGATAATGAGAACGGGTACCGGGCTTGCGCACGCCCGCTGGCCGATCATTCTGCAACGCTTCGGAGAGGCTCGATGGTTCTAGGACGACGGCGCTTCTTGGTGGGATCGCTTGGCGCCACTGTCGCCGTGCTGGCGCCTGGCCGCCGCGCCGCGGCCGCCGCGCCGCCGGCGCACCGCCTCGCGTTCTACCATATTCATACCGGCGAGAAGCTTGTCATCACCTATCGCGAGCACGGCGCACTGGTGCCGGATGCGCTGGCGGAAATCAACCGCTATCTGCGTGACTTCCGCACCGAGCAGGTGCATGACATCGACGTGGCGCTGCTCGACACGCTGCATGAGCTGTACACCACGTTCGACGGCCGCGGCAACTTCGAGGTCATCTCGGGCTATCGCTCGCCGCGCACCAATGCCGCACTGCGTCGCGTGACGACCGGCGTTGCCGAGAACAGCTTGCACATCCAAGGCCGCGCGATCGACGTTCGCCTCACGAGCGCGAAGACGCCGGACTTGCGCGATGCGGCCCTCGCGCTTCGGGCCGGCGGCGTCGGCTATTACCAGGAATCCAATTTCGTGCACATCGATACCGGCGAAGTCCGCGCCTGGTAGGCGCCGCACGCCGCGTTCCGTTAGACTGATCCTCGCTTTCACTCCGCTCGAGTAGCCATGAAGCGCATCGCCATCATCGCGGCGATTCTCATCGTCGTGCTCGCGGGCGTTTGGTTCGTGTCGCGCCCTGAACCGGTCACTGTAACGTTCGTCACCGCAGAACACGGGCCGGTGGCCGCCACGGTCACGAACACGCGCGCGGGAACCGTCGACGCGTGCCGCCGGGCCGGCCTCTCTCCGGCTTCCGGCGGCCAGATCGAGAGCTTGCCCGTGGAGAACGGCGAGCGCGTGGAAGCGGGCGCGCTGCTGCTCGAGCTCTGGAACGACGACATCGAAGCGGAGCTCACGCTCGCAGAGCGCGACGCGCGCGCGGCACGCTCGCGGGCGCGCGAAGTGTGCGTGGTCGCTCAAGTAGCCGCGCGCGACGCGGAGCGCCTCGTGCAGCTGCGCGCCGACCGGCTCGCTTCGGAGGAAGCGGCCGACCAGGCGCGCGGCCGCGCCGAATCGACAGCGGCCGCCTGCGCCGCGGCGGAAGACGCTACGAGCGTGGCCGACGCGCGCGTCGACGTAGCCACGGCGCGTCTCGAGCGCACGCGGCTCTATGCTCCCTTTGCCGGTGTGATTGCCGAGATCAACGGCGAGCTCGGCGAGTTCGTCACACCTTCGCCCGTCGGCATTCCCACGCCGCCCACGGTGGATCTCATCGACGCCTCGTGCTTGTACATCAGCGCGCCGATCGACGAGGTAGACGCGCCGCGCGTGCGCGCGGGCCTGCCGGCTCGCATCAGTCTCGACGCCTTCCCCGATCTGGTATTCCCGGGCCACGTGCGCCGCGTGGCGCCGTACGTGCTCGACCAAGAACGGCAGGCGCGCACGGTCGAGATCGAAGCGGAGCTCGACGATGCGGAGAAGGCCGGGCTTCTCGCCGGTTACAGCGCCGACGTCGAGGTCGTGCTCGAAGAGCGTGCCGACGTGCTGCGTCTGCCCACGTCCGTCATCCTGCCCGACGACACCGTGTTCGTCTTCGACGAGGCTTCCGGAACCATCGCATCGCGCGCCGTGGACACCGGCATCGCCAACTGGGAGTTCACCGAGATCGTGAGCGGCCTCTCGGCCGGCGACCGGGTCGTGAGCTCCATCGATCGCGAAGGCGTGGTCGACGGCGCGGTCGTGACGCCGGAATAGCCGCCTCGAGCCGGCAGCGCCGATGATGGAGCTCTCCGGAATTAGCCGTGAATACTCCGTCGG
>CAMPKU010000089.1 GCA_946887385.1 uncultured Gammaproteobacteria bacterium | reverse complement strand
CCGAGCTCCACGGCGCCGAGCGCGATCATGGTGCGGATCAGCAGCGCCGCGCCGATCACGAGCACCACGGCAAGGCCCACCTCGACCGTGACGAGCGCGCGGCGAACGCGTGTGCCCCGGGCGCCGCCCGCACGGCTCGCGCGGTTGATCACGCCGTTCAAGTCGATGCGCGCGCTCGCCAGCGCGGGCGCCAGCCCGAACAGCAGCCCAGTCGCGAGCGAAAGACCCACGGTGAATACCACCACGCGCCAATCGAGCCCGAGCAGCTCGGCGGCCTCGCCGAGCCGCGGCAGACCGCCCGTGTCGATCGACAAAAGCACGCGCACGCCCACGACGCCGGCAACGAGCCCCAACGCGCCTCCCGCAAGCGACAGCAGCACGCTCTCCGCAAGTAGCTGGCGCACGATGCGGCCGCGGCGCGCGCCGAGCGCCGCACGAATCGCGATCTCGCGCTCGCGCTGAGTGGCTCTCACCAGTAATAGCCCTGCGACGTTCGCACAGGCGATCAGCAGCACGAAGGCCACGGCGCCGGCGAGCAGAAGCAGCGTCGCTCGCGCTTCGCCGACGACGACGTCATGCGCGGGCAGCGCCGTGAAGCCGTGGTTCGGGTTGTCCGACTTCGCCTCGAACGAGTCGGGATAGCGCTCACGATAAGCGGCCAACGAGACGGTCAGGCGCTCCTGCGCTTGCGAGAGCGTCACGCCGCGTTTGAGCCGCGCGAGCACTTGCAGCGTCAGCCCCTCGTCCAGCGTGCCGGGCTCGAGCGCCAGCGGCACCCAGAGCTGCGGCTTGCTGCCGAGCTCGCGAACGTCGAAGTCGCGCGCCGCGATGCCGACGACCGTGTAAACGCCGCCGCTCAACGAGATCGTGCGGCCGAGCGCCGCGGGGTCGGCGCCGAGCCGCTGCGTCCAAAACTCGTGACTCAATACGGCCGTGCCCGCGGCGCCGGGAGCGTCGTCTTCGGCCGAGAATCCGCGCCCGGCGGCGAACGGTGCGCGCAACACTCGGAAGTAATCCGCCGAGACGGTGCCCACCGTGACCGTGTCGGCTGTATCGCCGGCCCGATAGTCGAGCGCAAGTGTGCGCCACGCCGCCACGTCCTCGAGCACGCCGGTCTCGGCTCGCCAATGCGTGAAATTGAGCGGCGACGCGAGCCGGATCGGCACGCCGTCGTTCGACTTGTTCATCACGAAGATCAGCCGGTCCGGCTCGGGAACGGGCAGCGGCTCGAGCACGATCCGGCTCACGAGGCTGAAGACCGCGGTGTTCACGCCGATACCGAGCGCCAAGGCCAGAATCGCCGTGGCCGCGAACGCGGGATTCCGAGCGAACGTGCGCAGCGCGTGCCTGACGTCTTTGAGCCAGGTGTCCATGGAATCGTTTGGATACCGCGCCACTACGGAGAACAAATAGTAGCGGTTTCAAAAGCCGCGCGTGCCAAAGCGGCTCGTCCCGCCTCTGGGACGCGCGCCGCGCAAGCGAGACGGCTCGCGCCGCACGGCACCGCTCGGCTATAGACAAATCAAGGCGTTACACGTCGCGCCTGGCGTGGCACGCTCCCTGCACTTGCGAGCCGAGGCGCGCCCCTATGCGTGGCGAGGAGAGCACGAGTGTCCCTGCTGATCCAAGACCTGAAGTATGCGGCTCGACGTCTGCACCGTACGCCGGTGTTCTCCGCGTTCGCCGTGGCGATTCTCGCGATCGGTATCGGGCTCAACGTCACGGTGTTCGCCGCCGTCGACGCCATGCTCTGGCGCAGCGTTCCGTTCACGGAGCCCGAGCGGATCGTGCACATCTATCAGGATTCCGACGGCGGCGAGCCCACGTCAACGGCGTACCCGGCTTATCGGGATATCGCCGCGCTAACCGGCGTCTTCGCCGGCGTCGCCGCCACGAGAGGCGGCGCCGCGAGCTGGGAGACACCGGACGGCCCGCGCGACGTTGCCGTGGAGTTCGCAACCGCGAGTTACTTTCCGGTGCTCGGCCTCGCCCCGTCGCGCGGCCGGTGGTTCGACGCCGGGCACGACACGGTCGGCGCCGAGCTCGCCGCCGTGGTGACGGACAAGGCGTGGCGAACGCGGTTCGGCTCGGATCCGAACGTGATCGGGCGGACGATCAGGCTCAACAACCAGCTCGTCACCGTCATCGGGATCGGTCCGCAGGGCTTCAACGCCGATGGCGGCGTCGCCGCCGCCGACTTCTGGCTGTCGATTTCAGCCGTCGGCATCGAAGGGCCCTTCGCCATTGCGAACCTCGAGCGCCGGCAAGACCACTGGTACACGGTCAAGGCGCGGCTGCAACCCGGCGTCACGATCGAGCGCGCGCGGGGCGAGCTGCAGACCCTTGCAACGCAGCACGGCGAGCTGTTTCCCGAGATCGATCGAGGCCGCGACATCACCGTGTTCGCCCTTGACGACGTGCGCATCCACCCGAGCATCGATCCGATCCTGGCCGGCAGCGGCGTCGGCCTGTTCGTGGTGGCGGGTATGGTGCTGCTGCTCACCTGCGGCAATCTCGGCAATCTGCTGCTCGTGCGGGGCCTGGCGCGCGCTCCGGAGCTCGCGATCCGCGAAGCCCTAGGCGGCGACCGTGCGCGCATTGGGCGGCCGTTACTTCTCGAGGCGTTGCTCTTGTCCTTGCTAGGCGGAGCCCTCGGGCTGCTCGCCGCCATCTGGCTTCAGGACGTGATCGCGAGCGTGCCGTTGCCGCCAGCGAACCAAGCGCTCGACGTGCGGTTCGATTATCGGATGGTCACGTTCAGCATCGTCGCCGCGCTCGCGACGGGCTGCCTGTTCGGCCTGCTGCCGTCGCGCCGATCGGCGACGACTAATGTCGCGAGCACGCTGCGCGACGCGGGGCGCGGGCATTCAGCGGGCGGCAAATCGCTGCTGCGCGGCGCGCTCGTGGCCGCGCAGGTGGCGCTATCGGTGGTGCTCGTCGCCGCCAGCGCGCTCTTGGCGCGCAGCCTGATCAACGCCGAGCGCGTCGATCCCGGTGTCGACGCTGACCGCATCGCGATCGTCGGCACGAACTTGCTGCAAGGCGGGGTTAACCAAGAAGAGACGGGCATCGTCGCGGCCCAGATCCGCGAACGCATCGGCGCCTTGCCCGGCGTCGAAAGCGTGGCGCTCACCACAAGGTTGCCGCTCGCCGGCGGGCCGACGGCGTCCACGATCGTCGAAGGGTATGAGCTGCCGAGAGGAACCAGCGCCATCGAGATGCCCATCGCGATGGTGAGCCCGGAGTATTTTTCGACGATGGGGATTGCGCTGCTGGCCGGCCGAAATTTCGCCGCCACGGATCGTCGCGAGTCGGCTCGAGTCGTCGTCGTCAGCGAGACCGCGGCCCGCATGTTTTTCGGCGGCGATGCCGTCGGCCGGCGCGTGCGGCCGCAAGACGACTCCACGGACTGGCGCGAGGTCATCGGCGTGGTGGCAGACGTCAAAGTCGAAGAACTGCAGGAGAGCCCGACGCCGCTCATGTACTGGTCGACGGAGCAAGTGAACACCGGCGGGTTTTCGGTCGTGGTGCGCACGGCGGGCGATCCCGCTGCGCTGCTCGGCACGTTGCCGCGCGCGCTGCGCGAGGTTCGCCCATCGCTGCCCATCACGCGCAGTGGAGCGTTCGCGACGCATTTGGCGAATGCGCTCGCCGCGGCGCGGACGTCGACGGCGCTCATCGCCGCGTTCGCGGCTCTCGCCCTCGTCTTGGCCACCTTAGGAATTTATGCCGCGGTGTCGTTCTCGGTCGAGCGCCGCACGCATGAGATCGGCATTCGCATTGCGCTGGGCGCGAGCACGCTGCAACTGGTTCGCATGGTGGTCGGCAGCTCGCTGCTCGTGGCGGGCGCCGGAGTCGTGGTTGGGCTCGTCCTGGCGATGCTCGCGGCACAAGGCATGCGCGCCCTCCTGTTCGGCGTGGCCCCGCTCGACACCGCCAGTCTCACCGCTGCCGGACTGCTGCTGGTAGCAGCGGCGGCGCTGGCTGCGTTCGTGCCCGCGCTGCGCGCTTCGCGCACGAGCCCGCTCGCGGTGTTGCGCGATCAGTGAGCCGGCGCAGCTTCCGCGAGAGACGCTAGCGCTCGCCGCGCGCGGCGGGCCGCGTTGGGTTTGCATCCACTCGAGCCAGTCGGCGGCCGGCATCGGCTTCGCGAACAGGTAGCCCTGGCCCATGTCGCAGTTGAGGCCGATCAGGATCTCGCGCTGCAGTTCGGTTTCGATGCCTTCCGCCACTGTCCGCAGCCCGAGCCGGCGCGCGATCGCCACGATCGATTCCACCAATGTGCGCGCAGCCGGCTCCGTGGCGAGCTTGACCACGAACTCGCGATCGATCTTGAGCTCGGAGAACGGCGTGCGCACCAGCTTCGCCAGCGATGAATGCCCCGTACCGAAGTCGTCGATCGAAAGCTCGAAGCCGCGCATGCGCAAGCGCGCCAGGTTTTCGAGCGCGGCGCCTTCGTTGCGCGAGGCGGCGCTCTCGGTGATCTCGAGCACCACTTCCTCGGGCGCGGCGCCGGCGTTCACGAGCGCGCGCGCGAGCGACGCTCCGAACTCGGGATCGTCGAGCAGCGTGGGACAAACGTTCAGCGACAGCGTGAAGTCCTTCCCGCGAGGGCTTATATGCTCCAGGCACTGCGCAGAACGCGCCGCCACGGCCAGAGTGAGCGAGCGCATCATGCCGCTCTCGTGGATCATCGCGAGAAAGCGGTCGGGCGGCAGCGGATCGGTATGCAGCCGGCACCACCGCACGAGCACCTCCGCGCCGCACACCCGCCCGCTGCGCAGATCCACTTTGGGCTGGAACCACGGCTCGAACTCATGCTGCGCGAGCGCCTCGGCCACCTGAGTCTGGTCGGGATCGGCATCGAGCTGCTTTGGCGTGCACGTTCTCTCCAGCGCCCGCTCGAGCACGCCCCCGAGCGCTTCCTCGGTCACGGGTTTCTCGAGCACGCCGACCAGCTCCACGCCGTAGGCGGCGGCCATCACCTCGATCGACTTCAAGAGCGTTCGATCGAGCGCGCTGTGGATCGCCACGGCCGTCCGCGGCGCCTCCTCGGACAGCCGGCGCAACAACTCGAGGCCGTCCATCTCCGGCATGTCCACGTCCGTGACGATGAGCATCAGGGTGTCGCGGTGCGCGCGTACGAGCGCAAGCGCGGCGGTACCGTCCTCGGCCTCGAGGACATTGGCAACTCCGAGCGCTTTGAACATGCGTGCGAGCACGGTGCGCTGAAAGCGATGATCGTCGATGACGAGAACCGTCGCCGCTTGACCCATGTTGCTCATGCGCGTCGGCTCCTTGCCGGCCAACCGGTGCGGTCGAATAGACGCGCGGTCTCGCCGTCGACTCGCTGCGCCGCCGTCTCCGTGTCTTGCCACGCACCGGCACGCGCGGCGTCCTCGAGCTTCGCGGCCGCGTCTGCGAGCGCGCCGTCGCCGTACATTCGCGCGGCACCCTTGATTCGATGCGCGGCACGCGCGACAGCGTCCGCCTGCTGTGCGCGTAGGGCATCGCGGAGCAAGCCCATGTCCTCGTCGTGAGCCACGCAAAACTCCCCCGTCAAGCTCGAGTCTGCCGAGCGCGCCTGCTCCGCGGCGCCGTGGTTGTCCGCCGCCATGTCAGCCTCGAGCGGCGGTCGCCGCAGCGGCAGCCAGTGCTCGAGCTTCGCCTTCAGATCTTTCAGCTCGATGGGTTTGGTGAGCACATCGTCCATGCCCGCCGCGCGACATTCGTCGGCGGCTTCTACCAACGTGTTCGCCGTGAATGCCAGCACGCGCGCGCGCTCACGCCCGCCGTGCTCGGCTTCGCGGATGCGCCGCGTGAGCTCGTAACCGTCCATCTCGGGCATCTGGCAATCGGTGATCACCAGCGCATGCGGCGTGCCGGCCGCGCGGCGCGCGAGAAAACAGGCGAGCGCCTGAGTGCCGTCCGCCACGGCTTCCGCGGCATAGCCGAGCCACGCGAGCTGGCGCACGAGCAGCCGCCGGTTCGTGGGATGGTCGTCGACCACCAGGATGAGCTCCCCGATCGCGGCGGCCGCTTCGACGGCCGGCGCGCGTGACGGCAATGCGTCGGTAACGTCCGGATGCGTGTCGGTCACGCTCCGTTGCGCTTGCGTTGCGGCGGGCGCCGCCTTCGTGAGCGGCAGCACGAATGAAATTGTCGTGCCCTGGCGCGGCACGCTCTCGATTTGAAGCTCCCCGGCCATGAGCTCGGCAAGCCGCCGGCAGATCGCGAGACCGAGCCCGGTGCCGCCGTAGCGGCGCGACGTGCGCGTATCGCCCTGCACGAACGGTTCGCACAGCCGCGCAATCGTGTCGCCGTCCATGCCGATGCCGCTGTCGACGACGGTGAAGCGGACGAGGTCGGTGCGCCCGGGTTTTGCAACGCTGCGCACTTGCAGCCCGATGCTGCCGCGCTCCGTGAACTTGACCGCATTGCTCAAGAAGTTGCTGAGCACTTGCCGCAGCCGCAACCCGTCGACGAGCACGTGCTCCGGCACGTCGTCGGCAACGGCGCTTTGCAGCGTCAGCCCCTTCGCGCTCGCCACACCGGCGAAGATTTGCGTCACTTGCTCCACGATCGCGCGCAACCGCGTGGGCTCGCTGCGCACCTCGAGCTTGCCGGCTTCGATCTTCGAAAAATCGAGGATGTCGTCGATGAGCCGCAGCAGCGAGCCCGACGAATCTCGGAGCAGCCCCACGGTCTCGCGCTGCTCATCGTCCAGGCGCGAGTAGCTCAGCAGCTCGAGCAAACCCAAGATGGCGTTCATCGGCGTGCGAATTTCGTGACTGATCGTCGCCAGGAATGCGCTCTTCGCGCGGCTCGCGGCCTCGGCCACTTCCTTGGCGGCATGCAAGTCCGTGAGCAGCGCCGCCGTGCGCGCCTGCTCATGCGTCAAGTGAAGCGTTCGATCCGCGACGCGCTGCTCGAGCGCCTCGTTGGCGCGCTTGAGCTCCTCGGCCGAACGCGCGATCGTCGACTGGAGGCGCGCGTCGATCACCGACAGCAACAGCGTCGATCCCAAGATCAAGAACGTGAACGCCGAGATTGTGATGGCGAGCCACGTGGTATCGATTCGCGGTCCGCCCGCCATCGATTGCGCCTCGTGCGAAAAATTTGCCGCAGCCATGCCGGTGTAGTGCATGCCGACGATCGCAGCCCCCATCACCGAAGCAGCCGCGAGCTTGTGCCAACGTCGATGTCGGTGACCCTGCGGCAGGCTGAACGCGATCCACAGGGCAGCCATCGCCGCGCCGAGCGCGATGACCACGGATGCGGTGAACAGCATGGGGTCGTAGGCAATCTCCGGCGACATCCGCATCGCGGCCATACCCGTGTAGTGCATGGCGCAGATGCCGAAGCCGATGAAGAGCCCGGGAATCGCAATGCCGAGAATCGTGGGATCGTTGCGGCGAAAGATCAGCAGCGCAAACCCCGAGACCACGACGGCGATGACGTACGACGCAGCGGTGAGCCCTAAGTCGTACACCACCTCGATCGGCAGGTGAAACGCCAGCATCCCGATGAAGTGCATGGACCAGATGCCCGTGCCCATCGAGAATGCGCCGCCGATGATCCAGGGCCAGTGCGGGGTATGCGCAGGATCGACCGCACCGGTGGGGCGCAGCCGCTGCGCGAGACTCAACGTAACGTGCGACGCGAGCACCGCGACGACATAAGACAGGACGACCAGGGCCAGCGAATAACTGCTGTGCATGTGGTCCACGCGGCTTCCCCCTGGCGCTGCGGGTTTACGGGAAACAAGGATGGACACGCAGGCCCGGCGAGACCAGGAAGCCGTTCTCATGTCCGCGAAGTTCGCCCCCCCAGCGCGCTTCAGGCTCGATTCAGGTAATGACCGGCAGATTGGCTACATGCTCGCCGCGACAGCCAAAACGAAGCGCGTTCTCGAAGCCATCCAGCTCGGGCTTTCATTCGTCAGCGTCTGCGCCGTGCTAGAGGCGAGCGCCCTCCCGTCCCCCGTCGATGCGCGCCCCGGCTACTACGCCGGCGTGCCGCACCCGGACCGCTCCTTCGGCGACCGGCGCCTCCGCGACCTGGCCCGCACGGAGCGAAAACGCCGCGAGGCCGAGCAACAATCGAGCCGCCGCCGCGGCGAGCTCGGAACCACGCTTCAGCAGCGCGAGCAGCACGCCTAGCGGCTCCACACGCCCGCCCCGCGCGCCCCGATCGTGACCGTCTGCGCTACGATGACGCTTGAATGCGCCGGCACGGAGGCAGCGTCCCATGAAGACTCATCTGTCGCTCGCGATGCTCGCTACGGCTGCCCTGCTGGGCACTTCGGCCGGAGCGCAAGAGGTGACGGTATTTCGCAACGTCACCGTGATCCCGATGAACACGGAAAGCGTGCTGCCTGCGCAAACCGTCGTCGTGCGCGGCGAGCGCATCGAGTCGGTGGGCGCGGCGAGCGCCGTGCAGATCGCGCCCGGCGCACGCATCATCGACGGCAGCGGCCGCTATCTCATCCCGGGCCTAGCCGAGATGCACGCTCACGTGCCGCAAACCGACGACCAGCGCGTCGTCGAAGAAGTGCTGTACCTGTATGTGGCGAACGGCGTCACCACGGCGCGCGGCATGCTCGGCGCGCCGGCGCACCTCACGCTGCGCGACCGCCTCGCGAAGCACGAAGTGCTGGGCCCGCGACTCTACACTTCGGGCCCGTCGCTGAACGATCAAAGTGTCGGCAGCCCGGACGACGCGGCGCGCATCGTCCGCGAGCAGGCGCGCGCCGGCTACGACTTCGTGAAGGTGCATCCCGGCCCCACGCGCGCCGAGTACGACGCGGCCGTGCAAGCCGGTGCTGCGAGCGGTATCGAGCTTGCGGGCCACGTGCCCGCGGACGTGGGTGTGCAGCGCGCGATTCAGGCGCGGCAAGCCACGATCGATCACCTCGACGGCTACGTGGAGGCGCTCGCGCCCGCGGAGCGTCGTGCGACGGGCGGCTTTTTCGGCCTCAATCTCGCCGACGCCGCCGATCGCAGCCGCTTGCCGGCGCTCATCTCGGCAACCGTGGCGGCCGGCGTCTGGAACGTGCCGACGCTCACGTTGATCGAGCATTGGCCGTCGCCCTCACCCACCGTCGACGAGTTGCTCGCACGCCCGGAGATGGCATACGTGTCGCCGGACACGCGCAACCAATGGGCGAATTCGAAGCGGCAGATGATGGGCGCTCCAGGCTACGACGGCGCACGCGTGCTTGCGCTCGTGGCGCTGCGCCGCGAGATCGTGAAGGCGCTGCACGACGCCGGCGCGCGCTTGCTGCTCGGCTCCGACGCTCCGCAAGTGTTCAACGTGCCGGGCTTCTCGCTGCACCGCGAGCTCGAAGCCATCGTTGCGTCCGGCCTCACGCCGTACGAAGCGCTGCGCACGGGCACCGCGGCACCCGCCGAGTTCTTCGAGGCCACGAACGAGTTCGGCACGATCCGCGCCGGTCTCGCCGCAGATCTCATCCTCGTGGCCGGCAACCCGCTCGACGACGTGGCCGCACTCGCGCGTCCCGAGGGTGTAATGGTGCGCGGCCGTTGGCTCGATCGCGCCGAGCTCGACCGCGGGCTCGCGGCGATCGCGGCGCGCTATCGGTAACAGGTGCCCTTTTACGCTCAGCGCAGCTGGCTGTCCTTGCTGCCGCGGCGGTTGTAGCCGCTGAAGTGTTGCGCTTCCTTGTCGACGGCTTCCTGGCACGCCACGCACAGGCGCACACCGGGAAGCGCTGCGCGGCGCTCTTGCGGAATCGACGCGCCGCACTCGTGGCAATGCGTGGCGCTCGGCCCTTGCGGCAGCCGGCTCTTGGCGCGCAGCACGCCATCCTTGACCGTCGCGTCGATCTGCTCTTGTACGGCGCCTTCGCGCGCCCAGCCTGTTGCCATGCCCGCCTCCAAGAGGCGACGGATTTATTTTCCGCAGGAAAAATAAATCCGTCCCCCTTGACTCAGCTTAACGCCGGCCGTTAACGGTTAACAACCGTAGTTAACTCTCGTTTTTTCGAGGACCGCAGTAGGCTCTCCGCGCCGGTGCCGCGTAGGCCGGCGGACTTGCACTAGACCTATAAACGAGGCGGACGAATCCCATGCAGCAGCGCACCTCTTTGGCCCTTTCCGTGGCGCTCGCGCTGCCGGCGGTGGCCCCGGTGGCCTTCGGTCAGGCGGCGGGCTCGGCGCCCGAAGAGCTTTTCGTCTTGGGGCAGCGCCTCGAGGAGACGACGCCGCAGCAGCTCGCCCAGTTCGGCAACCGGCTCGAAATGTTCACCGGCGAGGAGCTCGAGCTCGCGGGCGTCAACGACCTGAGCCAAGGACTGCAATTCCACGTGCCGGGCCTTTACGTGGCGCCCAAGAGCGGCCCGTTTGACTACATGAACTGCTCGCTGCAAGGCTCGCGCTGCGAGGACGTGCTCTGGCTCGTGGACGGCGTGCGCACGAATAACCGGCTCTACAACACCACGGCGCCGCTCGACACGATTCCCGCGCACGTGGTGGAGCGCGTGGAGGTGCTGTACGGCGGCCAAGGCATTTTTTACGGGACGCAGGCCGTGTCCGGCGTCGTCAACATCGTCACGAAGTCATTCTCGAACGAGCCCACGGGCACCGTGGGATTGGGCGTGGACGAGTACAACGGCACGCACTTGACGGGCGACTATCGCTTTGCCGCCGGTGACCATCAGCTCGCCTTCTACGCCTCGAAAGACGAGTCCGACGGCTTTCAGCCGTTTCCCGACGCGGACTACGAGCCGAGCGCAACCGACCGCGAGCGCGGCTACGACGTGCTCTCGCTCGGCGTGAAGTACGCGTACGACTTCACCGACGATTCACGGCTGACGCTGCTCTATCAACGCACCGACAACGAGCTCGACAACCTGCTGCCGTACCAAATTGCCGTGCGCAACAACGCGCGCGTCGAGGATTGGATCACGGCGAAGTGGGACTACGCGGTGGGCGACGCCGTGAGTTTCTACGTAAAGGCCTATTGGCACGATTGGGACACGGAGTGGGACGACATCCGCAACGACCTCGCCGGCGGCCAACCGACGGGAACGCAAACGGAGCTGTTCCGCGATGCGTTCTGGGGCTTCGAGGACTACGGCGTCACTGCGCTCGCGGAGATTCGGCCCGGCGGCGCCGTGGATTTCGCTGTGGGCTACGACTACCAGCGGTTCTGGGGCAACGACGAGGTCTGGCTCATCCTCGACAAGACCGAGACGGCGCAAGCCGTTTACGCGCAGGTGCGCAGCTCCGACACGTTCTCCGACAAATCGGACGTCGCGTTCGGCGTTCGCCACAACACGACGAGCGGCAACGCGGATGCCACGGTGTGGACGTTGAGCGGCCGGCACGCGTTCACGAGCTCGTTCTACGCTCGCGGCCAGCTCGGCACGTCGTTCCGCCTGCCCGACGCCGAGGAGCTGTACTTGCGCGACTGTTGCGAGGTCGGCAACCCGAACCTGGAGCCCGAAGAGAGCACGAACCTCGAGATCGCGATCGGCGGCGCGGCGCAAGTGGCCGCGGGCCTGTCGTGGGAAGTGATTCTGTTCAACCGCGAGATCGACAATCTGATCGATATCGATTTCGACAACGCGGCCTTCCCCGACGGAATCTTCGCCAACTTCGACGAGACGGTGGAGTTCGAAGGCTGGGAGCTGTTCACGAGCCTCGCGCTCACCGACGCGCTGAGTTTGACGTTCGACTACACGAGCAACGAGGCGCGGCCCGAGGGGTCGAGTCTACAGATGCAGAACGTGCCCGAAACGGTAGCCAAGCTCGGCATGAGCTTTGCGGCCCCGAGCGACCGGTTCGCCTTGAGTGCCGCCCTCGTCAGTGTGGGAGACGTGGCGCAGAACGTGAGCACGCTCGGTCGCAACGACTATGGCGACTACACGGTGGCCGAGCTCGGCGCGGCGTTTTATCTCGACATGGAGCACCGGCACCGCATCGGCGTGCGAGTGGAGAACGTCTTCGACGAGGAGTACGCGTCGGGACTCGGACGCGGTGTGCGGGATGCCGACGGCTCGTCGTACCTGTTCCGGTATCGCGGCGCGCCGCAGTCGCTGCACGCGAGCTACAGCTATAGCTTCTAGCGCGCGGCGGCGTCGAGGGTACGCCGGAACGTCACGGGCACACCGCCCTGCTCGCTGCTCAAGACGCCGACGATCGTGCCGTCGGCGCTGAGCTCGCCGGCGAAAACCCACGGCTGCCAGTTCGGCAGATCGAAGCGCAGCGCTCGGTCCTCGATGCGGACGTTTCGCAGCGGTTGATCGATCGCGCCGAGCGACGTGCCGACCAGCGTGCCGACGAGCACGCCGGGCGCCTGCTCGGCGAGCTCGAGCTCTATATCGAGATCGAGCGTGACGATGCGCGGCCGGCCCACCCAGCGCCCCGCGAGTGCGGCCGCGAGCTCGCGCGGTACCTGGACGGGCTCTGCGGGTATCGGCGTGGGGTTGGCCCGCTCGTGGCGGTTCGTGCGCACGTAGTTCGGCACGATCGTGTTGTTCTCGTGGCACGCGTATTCCGGCATCAAGTAGCCCGGATCGTCGCGCATTGGGTAGCGCACCGTAAACGGCCGCGTGAGCACCACGGGGTCCTCGGTGGTGATCTCGTACAGCCACCACTCGTCGTTGAGCCGCACGATGCGCTCCGTGATCTTCATCTCGCGGCTGTAGGGAAAGCGATTGCCGGGAGGCGAGCCGACGACGCCCAAGTTGATGAGCGGCGGGCCCTCCTTGAAACCGGTGGTCTCCACGACGAGCGTGGTGCCTTCCCAGTGCCCGCGCGACTCGCCGATGTATTGCACGATGTCGGGCGCGAGCGGCGCGCGGCCGTCCGTGGGAATCACGCGCGCTTCGTGAATCATCTCGAGCTGCAGCACCACGTAGCCCGGCGATTGCACGACTCGCAGCCCGCCGTTGTAACGGTACGGCATCATCGACGACGGCATGCCGCGCGTGATGCAGCGGTCCCAGCTATCGAAGTCTTGCGCAGAGTCGTAGGTGTGATTCTCGCCGGGCAACGCCCAGCCGCTGCGCATCGTCAACGCGCGGCGCTTGCCCTCCGGCGTCAGCTCCGGCAGCAACCCTGTCGGCGGGTCGACGATCAAGCTGGTCTGCCGCTGCGGAATGTTCGGATCGAGCGTGCCCGTGCGCATCGACCGGCCGAGATCGCCTTCCGCCAACGCTTGCTCGCTGGCATCGACCTGGTTGCGCCATGCTGCAATGCGCTCGTCGTACTCCGCTTGCGTGAGCCACGCCTTTTGCAGGTCGCACGGACGAGGGCGGGCTCCGCCGCCGGCCCCGTCGCCGAACAGGAACGTCGGCAAGCGCCGTCCCGAATAGCGGTCGCCGCACCGCTCGAGCGGCACGCGCGAGGCTTGCATCATGTCGAGCGTGGCTCCGAGGTCGGGCTCGCCCCACGGTGTGAGCGGATGCTGCCAACCGCGCGGCGTCTCGATGAAGTGATTCGCCTCGCTCGGCGCGCCGCGAATCGAATCGCCGATTTGCGCGCACGCAGCCGCAGCGAACAGGCAGCCTGCGGCGGCGGAGACTACGGTGCGGAGGGTCGGCGCGATGGCGGTCATGCTGCAAGTAGAGTGATTGGCGTCTTCCAATAGTAGCCATGACCGCGGCAGGCGTCTGTAACGCACCGACCCACGCCCGGCAGTCGTCGGCTTTGCCGATGTCTGCTAACGTCGCGGTGTGCTCGAGAGCTGGGACTCATGACTGACCTCAAATTCGCGCCCCGCCAGCTGCTCTGCCCGAACGCCTGACACCGGCTTACGATGCGCGCCTCCCCCCGCTGGGCACGATTCGACGACGCGGCGCTGCTGCGCCTGCGGTTTCGCGATCTCGGTCTCAAGATCCCGGGCAGCCCGATTCATGCGGAGACGCAGCATCTCGGCGTGGAGCTCGAGCGGCGCGGCTTGCGCTTCAAACCGCATTTCTGGTTCTCGACCGAATGGTTCTCTCCGGACGGCATTCCGGGCATCGCCGTGCCGTTCTTCTTGGGTCACCCGCGGCTGTTGCGCCTGGAGCGCCGCATGATGGGCGAAGCCGAAGGCGGCAACCGGCGCTGGCGGCAACGAATCCTGCGACATGAGCTCGGCCACGCGGTGGACACTGCGTTCGGGCTGCGCCGCCGCCGGGATTGGCAGCACGTGTTCGGCATGGCCGCGGCGCGCTACTCCGGCGACTACACCGTTCAGCCGCGAAGCCGTGACTACGTGCTGAATCTCGAGCACTGGTACGCGCAGAGCCATCCCACCGAAGACTTCGCCGAGACGTTTGCGGTCTGGCTGCGGCCAAAAGCGCGCTGGCGCGCGGAGTACGCGGGTTGGCGCGCGCTCGCCAAGCTCGAGTTCGTCGACGGGCTCATGGCGGAGCTCGCGGGACGCCCGCCGCAGAAGCGCGACCGCTCCTTCATCGCGCCGTTGACGGACAACAGCCGAACGCTGGGCGAGCACTATCGACGCCGCGCCTATCTCACCACGAGCGGCGAAGAGCGTTACGACGCGTGGCTGATGCGCGCCTTTGCGCCGCGGCACGGCTCGACGGCCCTCTCGGCCGAGCAGTATCTGCGCGACGAAAAGCCGTACTTGATGCGTGCACTGCTGCAGCGCACGCGCGTGCATCCCTACGTAGTCTTTCAAGTGCTGCGGGTGCTGCGCCGGCGCGCGCGCAGCCTCGACCTCGTGCTGCGCGGCTCGCGGCGCGACGCCGCGCAACGCGCAACCCGGCTGCACGAGCGAGTGATTGCCGATCTCTTGCGCCGCAACGAGGAGACGTTTTTCCTGTGAAGAAGCATCGCATCCTGCTGATGGTGCACAAGGGCCTGGTGCCGCCGAAGGACGTGAGCGGCTTGAGCGAAACGCAGCTCGACGAGTTTCGCACCGAGCACGACGTGCTGAGCACGCTGCGGCGCCCCGGACACGACGTGCGCGCCGTGGGCATCGGCGATCATCTCACCGAGCTGCGCGAAACGATCGATGAGTTTCGGCCGCACGTGGTGTTCAACTTGCTCGACGAGTTCTCGGGCATCATTTCCTACGATCACTACGTCGTGGCTTACCTCGAGCTCATACGACAGCGCTACACGGGCTGCAATCCGCGCGGCATGATGCTCTCGCGCGACAAGGTGCTAACGAAGCGCGTGCTCGCCACGCATCGCGTCGCCACGCCGGCGTTCCGCCTCTTTCCGTTCGGCCGCCGCTACCGCGAACCAAGCCGCCTCGCATTTCCGCTGTTCGTAAAATCCGCTACCGAGGACGCGTCACTCGGCATCTCGCAGGCCTCGCTCGTCGAAGACATGAAGAGCTTGCGCGAGCGCGTGCAGTTCATTCACGAGCAAGTGCAAAGCGACGCGCTCGTCGAGGAGTACATCGACGGCCGAGAGATCTACGTCGGCGTGCTCGGCAACACGCGGCTCACGACGCTGCCGCCGTGGGAGATGGACTTCGGCACGCTCTCCGCCGACCAAGCCCGCATCGCAACGCGCAAGGTGAAGTGGGACCGAAAGTACCAAGCGAAGTACGGCATCAAGACGGGCAAAGCGCAGGACTTGAGCGACGAGCAGCGTGAGCAGTTGAGCCGCCTCGCGAAACGAACCTACCGCGAGCTCTACATGAGCGGCTTCGCCCGCATGGACTTTCGCCTCTGTAGCGACGGCCGCATCTTCCTTCTGGAGGCCAATGCAAATCCAAACTTGAGCAAGGGCGAAGATCTCGCCGACTCCGCGAAAGCCGCCGGCATGAGCTACACGGCGCTCGTGAATCGCATCGTGCAGCTGGGGCT
>CAMPKU010000088.1 GCA_946887385.1 uncultured Gammaproteobacteria bacterium | reverse complement strand
GCCAAGCGCCGTGCCTACCGCGGCATGCATCACGAGGCTTCGCAGGAACGAACGAAACTGGTCGAGATCCTCGCGGTGCAGCTCGCGCACCTCGTCGTCGTTCGAGGCGTCGTGGTCGGCAAGGTGATACTGCTTGCCGGAAGCCGCCTTGTGGTACACGCCGTAGAATCCCGCGGCCGCCGTGATGACGACTGCCGTGACCGTCAAGGCATCCAGGAACGCCGAGAGCACGGCAGCCAGCGCACAGAACAACAGCGACAAGAGGCTTTTCGAGCGCACGGCAAGCAGCGCGTTCGTGAAGACGAACAGCAAGAGCTGCTTCAGAAAGAAGATGCCGGCCACCATGAAGATCAGCAGCAAGACGACCTCGAAGCCGTTCACCACCTCGTCGTAGACGGCCGTGCTCGTCGTCATGCCGATGGCGACGGCCTCGAGCGCCAGCAGCCCTCCTGGCTGGAGCGGATAGCACTTCAGTGCCATCGCGAGCGTGAAGATGAACTCGAGCACCAGCGCCCAGCCGGCCAAATACGGGTTTACCGCGAATAGCAGCGGGTTCAGCACGAGGAACGCCAAGATCGTCCGCTTGTACCAGATGGGCGAATTGCCAAGGAAATTGGCGATCAGGGCGCCGGCAATCGTGGGGGAAGGAGTAGGAGTCATGACGTTCCTGTCGCGCTAAACGAGCAACACTAACAGCACGGCGCCGAGCGCCAAGCGATACAGCACGTACGGCAGCACGCCGAATCGCGTCAGCCATTTTAGAAAGTAGTGGATGCAGGCCAACCCGGTAACGGCCGAGATGACGAAGCCGAGCGCGATGGCGCGTACGTCGACGGATCCAGGAATCGTCTCGGTCGCGTAGCCCACCGCATCGGCGAGGCCGGCGGCCGTCATCACCGGCACGGCCAGCAGGAACGAAAAGCGCGCCGCCGCGTCGCGCGACAGGCCGAGGAACAGGCCCGCCGTGATCGTAGCGCCGGAGCGTGAGGTGCCGGGCACGAGTGCGAGCGCTTGCGCACAGCCGATGACGATCACGTCGAGCCAACCGACGGAGCGCTCGTTGCGTTGCCCCGTGCGCCGGCCGGCCACGAACAGCAGCAGCGCATAGCCGATCGTCGTGCAGGCCACCACGAGCGGCGAGCGCAGCGTGGTCTCGATGTCGTGCCGGAACAGCAAGCCGACGAGGCCGGCCGGGATCGTGCCGAACAGCACGGCCCAGGCGAGCCGGCTCTCGCCGACCTCGCGGCGCTGCCTAACCGAAAGCACCCAATCGCGGGCCATCGCGGCGAGCGTCTTCCTAAAGTAGGCAACGATCGCAGTCAGCGTGCCGATGTGGACGGCGAGGTCGAAGTCGAGGCCCTGGTCCGGCCAACCGGTGAAGTAGGGCACCAGAATCAGGTGCCCGGAGCTCGAAATGGGCAAAAACTCGGTGATTCCTTGAACGATGGCGAGGACGACGATCTGCAAAGAATCCATTAGGCCCGACCGGGGAGGCGAAACACGGCGCGTATGGTAGCCGCGAATGACGGGGCCGTAACGGCACCGGTGCACGGTGCGGCGAACCGGGGCGCAGCTCCCACGGTCGAAAGGCTGCATTCCGGCGGCCGGCAGCTCGAGTTGGCTTTTGGGAACCGCGCCCTGCAAAATGCGGGCTTCGACGCGCTCCGAGCAGCCGTCGGTGGAGAAAGTGTTATGGGTCTTGCGATGAGCCCAATGCAGCTACTGATCATTCTCGTGATCGTGGCGCTGATTTTTGGCACCAAGAAGCTGAAGGATGTCGGCGGCGACCTCGGTAGCGCCGTGAAGAGCTTCCGCAAGGCCATGGCCACGGCCGGCGAAGCCGAGACCGAGGCCGCTGCTCCGCCGAAGCAACTGACGCGCGACGAAGAAAAGAAGTAATTCCGGCTTTCCGCCCCTCCTCGGGAACGGCGCGTTCGTTCCGCGGACTTTGTATGGCTCATGCGCACGCCTAATTTCAATTTCGTCAAGCACAGGCGACTAGCCCTCAGTGCGTCGTTGCTGATATCGCTGCTCGCGATCGTTTCGCTTTTCTATCCCGGCCTGAATTACGGTCTCGATTTCACGGGCGGCATTCTCGTCGAGGCCGAGTATTCGGCGCAGCCCGATCTCGGCGAAATCCGCGAAGAGCTGACGGGCGCCGGCTTCGAGTCGGCGCAGGTGCAAAGCTCGGGCTCCAATGTGCTGATCCGCTTACCGCCTCCGGAGGGTGAGCAAGGCGGCGAGCTCAGTCCCGAGGCCATCGCGGCCGTGCAGAATCGCGTGCTCGCCACGCTGCGCAACCAGGACCCGAACGTCACGATCCGTGAATCGGCGAACGTCGGCTCGCAGGTTGGCGAAGAGTTGTTCGAGAACGCGGGGCTCGCGCTCTTGTTCGCGCTGATCCTGGTATTCGTCTACGTCATGCTGCGCTTCCGCTGGAAGCTGGCGGTGGGCGCCATCGTCGCCACTCTGCACGACATTCTCGTTACCACGGGCATCTTCGCCCTCGCGGGCTGGCAGTTCGATCTCACGGTGCTCGGCTCGATCTTGGCCGTGCTCGGTTACTCCCTGAACGACACGATCGTCGTCTACGACCGTATCCGCGATAACTTCAAAATTATGCGGCGCGGCACGGCCGAGGCAATCGTCAACGCATCCGTGAACCAGACGTTGGCGCGTACGTTGGTCACCGGTGTGACGAGCTTGCTCGTGCTATGCGCCTTGATGTTGCTCGGCGGAGACACGCTCTGGGGCTTTTCCGTGACGCTGATCATCGGCATCCTCATCGGCACGTATTCGTCGATTTATGTCGCAAGCTCGATGGCTCTGTTGCTCGACATCCAGCAGAGCGACTTCCTGGAAGCCAAGCAGGTGAAGGTCGACGAGCTGCCGTAGTGCGGCTCGGTGTACGTAAACGGCCGCCGCGGATTCGTCTCGAGCGCCCGAGCGTCCGCCGCGAGCAGGAGTACCTCGACGCCGCGCTTCGCAGCAGACCGCTGCACCGAGGGTTCGTGGTCGCGGCCGCCACCTCTGCCGAATATCGCAGTTATTTGAGGCGCTCGCGCCGCGACAATCAGGAGTCGTTCTTCGTCGTCGATGCGGAGTCGGGCGCTTTGGCCGGCGTGGTCAACATCAACGACATCGTGCGTGGCTCGGAGCTGTCGGGTCGGCTCGGCTACTACGCGTTCGTGCCGCACGCCGGTCGCGGCCTGATGCTAGAGGCCTTGCAGCTCGTCATCGGGCTCGCGTTCGGCGAGCTCGGCTTACACCGGCTCGAGGCCAACGTTCAAACCGCCAACCGCCGCTCCGTGTCACTCCTCAAAGGCCTCGAATTCCGGCGCGAAGGCACGGCTCGCGGTTATCTGAAGATCGGCAACCGCTGGCGCGATCACGAGCGTTGGGCCCTGCTCAAGGACGACTGGCAAGGCGGCCGTTGATCACGTCCCCGCAGCGCGGGCGTAGGCCAGCGGCAACGCCGTGGTATCGACGGCTTTGCGCAGCACGAACGAGGAGTGCACGCCGATCACGCCGTCGATGCGCGTGATCTTGGTGAGCAGGAAGCGCTGATACTCGTCCATGTTCGGCACGCTGATCTTGAGCTGGTAGTCCGCTTCCTGACCCGTGATCAGGTAGCACTCCTGAACCTCAGGGTAGCCGCGCACGGCGCTCTCGAACTGCGCGAACCGCTCGGGCGTGTGGCGGTCCATGCGGATATGGATCAGCACCGTGAGATCGAGGCCGACGGCGCGCGGCTCGAGCCGAACCACACGCTCGCGGATGACACCCGAGCGCTCGAGCTGATGGATGCGGCGCGAGCACGGCGACGCGGATAAACCCACGCGCTCGGCGATCTCCTGGTTGCTGGCGCCGCCGTCGGCCTGCAGCTCGGCCAGGATTTTGAGGTCGAAAGAGTCCAGGTTTTGCACAATGGCGCAAGAATATGCCGATATTCGCGCGTCGCATAGCGTAAAATTGCGCTACGGGCTCCAGATTCAGTAGAAATAGCGTCTTTCTGCCCCAGCTGCGGCACTAGAATGGACCGCTCATGATTTGTCCATGGCCGCAGCACGCCAAAGGGATTTCGACGATGAGCGACTTCGACTACCGCAAGTACCGCGCCTACCGGCCGATCTCGCTGCCGGATCGGCAGTGGCCGAACCGAGTGATCGAGCGGGCGCCCGACTGGTGCTCCGTCGATCTGCGCGACGGCAACCAGGCGCTCGTGCAGCCGATGTCGGTGGCCAAGAAGCTCGAGATGTTCACGCTGCTCGTGGAGCTCGGCTTCAAGGAAATCGAGATCGGTTTTCCGTCGGCGTCGCAAACGGAATACGACTTCGCGCGCCGTCTCATCGAAAAGCAGCTGATCCCCGACGACGTGGCGGTGCAGGTGCTGACGCAAGCGCGCCGCGAGCTCATCGAGCGCACGTTCGAATCGCTGCGCGGCATCAAACGCGCCGTGGTGCACGTCTATAACTCCACGTCGCCCGTGCAGCGCGAGCAGGTGTTCAAGGCCGGGAAGCAAGAGATCATCGACATCGCCGTCAATGGTGCGCGGCTGCTCAAGGAAGGGGCCGCGCGGCATCCGGACGTCGACTGGACGTTCGAATACTCGCCCGAGAGCTTCTCGAGCACCGAGCCCGAGTTCGCCGTCGATGTTTGCAGCGCCGTCATCGACGTATGGCAGCCCCAGCGCGGCCAGAAGGTGGTCGTGAATCTGCCGGCCACCGTCGAGATGACGACGTCGAACGTGTTCGCCGATCAGGTGGAGTACTTCTGCCGCAATGTAGCCCAGCGCGAGCACATTCGCGTGAGCCTGCATACGCACAACGATCGCGGCTGCGCCGTCGCTGCCGGCGAGCTCGGCCTGCTCGCGGGTGCCGACCGCATCGAAGGCACGCTGTTCGGCAACGGCGAGCGCACGGGCAACATGGACATCGTCACGATGGCCATGAATCTGTACTCGCAAGGCATCGATCCGAAGCTCAAGCTCGCCGAGATGGGCCGCATCATCGAGGTGTACAAGCGCTGCACCGACATGCCGGTGCATCCGCGCCATCCCTGGGCCGGCGATCTCGTTTACGCGGCGTTCTCCGGCAGCCACCAGGACGCCATCCGCAAGTCGATGGCGTTTCATCGCGAGCAGGCTCTGCCGCATTGGGCGGTCGCGTACTTGCCCATCGATCCGCGCGATCTCGGCCGCAAGTACGAGGAGGTCGTGCGCATCAACAGTCAGTCCGGCAAGGGCGGGGTGGCCCTGGTGCTGGAACGCGACCATGGGCTGACGCTGCCGAAGTGGCTGCACCCGGCCGTGAGCCGCGTCGTGCAGATGCAAGCCGACGCCTCGGGCGAAGAGATCTCGTCGCGCCAGATCCGCGCGCTGTTCGAGAAGCACTTTCTCGGCGTGCCCGAGGGGTGGAAGTTGCAGGGCTACGATCTGCACTCGGAAGCGCAGCGCACGCACGGCAAGTTCCGCTTGGCGGCCGCCGGTGGCGAGGTGGTGCTCACCGGCGACGGCCAGGGCCTCATCGAGGCGCTCATCGACGCCGTCAGCCGGCGCTTCGGCGTGAGCGTGGAGGTCGTCGAGTTCGACGAGCACGCGATGTCGTCCGGCACGGAGGCGAAGGCGTTGGCGTCGGTGACGGTGGAAGCGGGCGGGCAGCAGGCGAGTGCCTGCTGCATCGACGAGGACACCTCGCTCGCGTCGCTGCAAGCAACGCTGTCGGCGATCGGCCGCACGCTCGCGGCCCACGCGCTCAAGCAAGCGATCTAGCGCCGCGCAGGCGATCTCGACCGTGCCCGGTGCTGAGATCGTCTTTTCCTCCGCGCGTCAGCTCGCAAAGCTGGTGGCTGCGCGCGAGCTCTCGGCCGTCGAGGTGATGCGCGCGTTTCTCGCGCAGATCGAACGCGTCAATCCGCGCGTCAACGCGATCGTCACGCTGCGCTCTACAGCCGAGCTGCTGGCGGAGGCCGAAGCGTGCGACCGCGGCCTCGCCAACGGCTCCCCGCCGGGCCCGCTGCAAGGTTTGCCGATTGCGATCAAGGACCTGTCGCTCACGCGCGGGCTGCGCACCACGTTCGGCTCGACGCTGTATCGCAACTTCGTGCCGACCTCGGACGAGCTCTACGTCGAGCGCTTGCGGCGCGCGGGCGCCATTGTCATCGGCAAGACCAACACGCCGGAATTCGGCGCGGGCTCGCAGACGTTCAACGCGCTGTTCGGCGCCACGCGCAATCCGTACGACTTGCGAATGACGTGCGGCGGCAGCAGCGGCGGGGCCGCCGTGGCACTGGCCTGCGGCATGTTGCCGCTCGCGGACGGCACGGACTTGGGCGGCTCGCTGCGTAACCCCGCGAGCTTTTGCAACGTCGTCGGCTTCAGGCCGTCGCCGGGCCGCGTGCCGCGCCTCCACGCGCGTCCCGATGACACGCTCGGCGTGCACGGCCCGATGGCGCGCAGCGTAGACGATTTGGCTCTGCTGCTGTCCGTGATGGCGGGCCCCGATCCGCGCGACGCGTTGTCGTTGCCGAAGCCGGGCGCTGCATTCGGCGACGTGCCGCAGCGCGACTTCGCGGGCACGCGCATCGCCTTCAGCGAGCGCCTCGGCCGCTATCCCGTGGAGCCCGCCGTGACGGCGGTGTGCAACGCGGCGCGCCAGGTGTTCACGACGCTTCAGTGCCAGGTGGTCAACGAGGAGCCGGATTTCGCCGGCGTCGACGACCTGTTTCAGACTCTACGAGCGGCGGGTTACGCGGCTGCTCTGCGCGGCGACTTGGAACGCGGCCGCGCGCAGCTGAAGGACACGGTGGTGTGGAACACCGAGCGCGGGCTGGCACTTACGCCGGCCGATCTCGAGCGGGCCGCGCGTACGCAGGCGGCCCTCGATGCGCGCCTCGAAACGTTGTTCGCGGCGTATGAGTTCCTGGTGCTGCCCACCGTGCAGGTGCTGCCGTTCCCCGTCGAGGTCGAGTGGCCGCGCACGGTCGCGGGAATGCCCATGCGCACGTACGTCGACTGGATGGGCACCTGCTACGCGATCAGCTGTACCCGGTTGCCGGCCATCAGCGTGCCGTGCGGCTTCTCGCCGGAAGGCCTTCCGGTGGGCCTGCAGATCGTGGGCCGCCGTGGGCGAGACCTCGAGGTGCTTTCGCTCGCGCAGGCGTTCGAGCGAGCCACTCAGTGTGCGTTACGGCGGCCGGCGGTCGCCGGTTCTGCGTGAGACGGAAGCCGCGGTCCACGAGCTGCAGGCGAAGCCGCTCGGCGACTCCTTTCACCTCGGGCAAAAGCGAGCCCAGCAGGTAGGGCTCGCCGGTGTGCAGCGAGCGCGCGCGGTCGCAGAACATCGCGAAGTACTGCGCGTAGGCGAGCTCGTAGCGGTGTAGCAGTTGCAGCCCCTCACGATCGCCCACGAGGTGCAGTAGCTCTTGCCCGCACACGCGCGTCGATGCGGCGAGCACGTAGCTGCGGTGTGCGGCGAGCGTGGCGTCGCGCGAATCGCTGACGCCGTGGAACAAGGCCAGCGTCTGGTCGCGGTTCGCGCCGGTGATCCGGCCCAAGCGCAGATAGTCGACGAGCGCGGCGCGGTGCACTTGCTCGATGGCGACGGCGCGAAGGCCGAGAACCTGCGGGTCGCGATGCCGTGCGTTGGCAACGTTGCGCATCTTGATTTCGTGCCATGCGTGCCACTCCATGTAGCGCGGCTCGTTGGCCAGCAACTGCGCGCACGCTCGACGCGGGATCTCGTCGCCGGACGACGCGTGCTCGCGCACGGCCTGCTCGGATTCGCGCATCAATCGAGTGGAAGAGATGTAGAGCACGGCCGCATTCTTGTTGGATGCCGTAGTGTTGTGAGCGTCGCACTATTGCGCGGCGCTGACAACTGAGGCGCGCAGCTCGGCCAAAAAAATGCCCGGCACAAGGCCGGGCGAGTCAGGGGGGAAACCGTTAGGAGCAAGAATCTCCGAAACTTGAGGCTCAGTATCCGCCCCAAACTTGGAAGTACCTGTGAACGGCATCACAGGTTTGACATAACCGCTCGTGCGGCGCGTCGGCTTTTCGCGCGCTAGTCGATGGCGTACGGCTTCAAGAGCCGGTGCTGCGGGTTCTGGCCCAGCCAGTCCTCGAGCCGGTCGGTGCGTGCGAGCGCCTTCGGGATGAAATCGAGCGCTTGCTGCAAGCGCTCCGTCGGCTCGGCGCAGCTCAAGCGCAGGAACCCGGCGCCCGCCTGGCCGAAGCACTCGCCGCCCAACGACGCGATGCCGAACGCGTCGTCGGCGCCTTGCAGCATGAAGAGCGCCAAGCCGTGGCTCGTGACGCCGAGCTTGTTGCAGACGCGCGCAACGTTCGGGAACACGTAAAACGTGCCCGTCGGGTCCAGCGTCCGGAACCCTTCGATGCGGTTCAGGCCTTCCGTGAGCAGCACCACCTTCTCGCGAAACTTCGCCATCACCTCGTCGCGCTCTTTGCGGTCGCGCTTCAGCGCCGCGGTGCCCGCGAGCTGCACGATCGGCGGCGTGCACGACAATGTGGTGTTGATCATCTTCGCGATCGTGTCGGCCACGTCCACCGAGGCCACGGCAAAGCCGAGCCGCCAGCCGCTCATGCTGTACGACTTGCTGAACGTGTACGCGCCCACGCACTGCGCGAGCATCCCGGGCTCACTCAAGATCGAATGATGGCTGCCGCGCCAGATCATGTGGCAGTAGGGCTCGTCGCTGAACACCGCCACGTCGCGGCCGCGAACCACGTCAGCGATGCGTTGCAAGTCGTCGCGCGTGCTAACGCCGCCCGTGGGGTTATGAGGCGAGTTCAAGAAGATGGCCCGCGGCGACGGGTCGTCCGTCAAAAAGCGCTCGACATCAGTGGCCGTTGGCCGGAACCCGTTCGCTTGCTTGAGCGGCGTGAGCACGGCGCGCGCGCCGCGCCGCTCGATGTTGGGCAGGTAGGTGGGGAAATACGGGCTGAAGACGAGCACGCCATCGCCGGGGTTCAAGAACGCTTCGCAAAAAAACTGCTCGAACACCTTTGCGCCGGGGCCTGCGACGATGTTGCCCGGCTCGGCGGGAATGTCGAATTCCTCGCGCACGAACTGCGCGGCCGCCGCACGGAACTCGGGAATGCCCGGCGACGGGCAATAGTGCGACTGATTGTTCTTGATTGCCTCGATGCCTTCGGCGCGCGCTGCGGCCGGGCTGTCGAACGGGCTATCGCCGATCTCGAGCTCGACGATGTCTTTGCCGGCGGCTTTCAGCGCTCGCGCCACGGCGAGCACCGTGAACGCCGTCTCCATCGACAGCGAGCGGGCAAAATTACTGAGTTGTGCGGACACGGGGCACCTTTGGGTTCGGGGCGATCGGAGATAGGGCTCGGCGGCGCGTTGTCTTCTACGACGGCTTTCGATGGCGGTAGTGCGCGCTGCCACGCGAGCGGCGCCAGCATAGCATCGACCGCCAGGGATAGCCGGAGCACCGATACGACTGTGGCGCCTTATCTCGTCGGCGCGCGCAGGGCATAATGCAGCGCCTCGATTTTTTCGGGTGGGAGGACATTGCGCCGCACTGCGGCTCAGTAGGCGCTTTCGACGACCGAGCCGTAGCGCCCCGACATGCATCTCACCGTCATCATTCGCACCCTCGGCGTGCTGTTCTTGCTGTTCAGCACCACGCTGCTGCCGCCGATCGGCATCTCGCTGTGGTACGGCGACGGGGAAACGGCGCATTTCTCGGCCACGCTTGGGATCGCGGTGGCGGTGGGCGTTTTACTCTATTGGCCGCTGCGCAAAGACGGCCACGCGATCCGAAGCCGCGACGGCTTCTTGATCGTTGCGTTGATGTGGACGGCGATGAGCTTGCTCGGCGCAGTGCCCTTCATGCTCGTGCTCGAGTTGGGCTTTCCGGACGCGTTCTTCGAGTCCGTGTCGGGCTACACGACCACGGGCGCCACCGTGCTCGTGGGGCTCGACTCCATGTCGCCGTCGATTTTGTTCTATCGGCAGGAGATTCAGTGGCTCGGCGGCATCGGCGTCATCGTGCTAGCCGTAGCGCTGTTGCCGATGCTCGGCATCGGCGGCATGCAGCTGTACAAGGCCGAGACGGCCGGTCCGCTCAAGGACGAGCGGTTCACGCCGAGATTGGCGCGCACGGCGCGCGGCCTGGTGGTGGTTTACCTGGTGCTCACGGCGGCCTGCGCCGCGAGCTATTGGGCCGCAGGCATGGGCGTGTTCGACGCGGTGGCGCACAGCCTTACGACGGTCGCCACGGCGGGCTATTCCACCCACGATGAGAGCTTGGCGTTTTTCGACAGCGTGCCCATCGAGATCGTTGCCACGGTGTTCATGCTGATCGGGGCCATCAGCTACAACGAGCACTTCATCGCCTGGCGCACGCTCCAGCTGCAGCGTTACGGCCGCGATACCCAGACGCGCGCTTTCGTGCTGATCGTGGCCGTGGCCATCGCACTCACCACACTCGTGCTGTTCGCCACGGCCGCCTATGGCTCTGCCGCCGAATCGCTGCGTTACGCGGCGTTCGAGGTGGTCTCCGTGCTCACCACCACCGGCTTCGCGATCGCGGATTTTTCGTTGTGGCCGCTGGCTTTGCCGATCGTGCTCATTTTCACGGGTCTCATCGGCGGCTGTGCGGGGTCGAGCGCCGGCGGCATCAAAGTGATTCGCGTCGTCGTGCTATTCAAGCAGGTGGGCATCCACATTCACCGTCTGATCCATCCGCAGGCGATCCGGCGCATGAAGCTCGACGGCCAGCCGTTGCCGGACAACGTGGTCGAGGCCGTGGGCGGGTTCTTCGCCGTGTATGTCGTGGTGTTCTTCATCTTCATGGCGCTCGCCATGATGGACGGCATGGACCAAGTCACTGCGTTCGGCGCCGTAGCGGCGACGATCAGCAATCTGGGGCCCGCGCTGGGCGACGTTGCGATCACGTTCGCGGACGTGAGCGCGCACGGCAAGATCATGTTCGCGATCACGATGCTGTTTGGCCGACTCGAGATCTACACGTTTCTGGTGCTGCTGACGCCGGCCTTCTGGCGCCGCTAGCCCTTAGCGTCACCCGGCAGCGCGCCGGCGCCAGCGCCGCTCCGCTCGGCTCTGCGGCGGCTCGGCTGTCTTTGCCGGTGAATCTCCTCCGAGTGCGGCGATCGAGCGGCGCAGATAGTCTTCGAACGCGGCCGTCTCGCGGCCCTCGAAGCCGTTCAGCATCTTGGCGAAGATGGCGCTGCCCACCGCGCGCGCCCGCTCGAGCTCGCTGCGCCCGGCCGGCGTGAGAGACCAGCTATCCGCGCGGCGGCTCGACGGGTGCGGCCGCCGCTCGATGTAGCCTTCGAGCTCCAGCCCCCGTAAAGCCGAGCTCATCGTTTGCGCCGACACGAAAGCCCGCCGCGCCAGTTGCGCGCCGTTGACACCAGGATCGGAGTGCAGGTTGAACAGCGCCGAGAACTGCGCGAACGAAAGCTCAACCCCTTGTTTGCGCAGAGATTCGTCGAAGGTCTGGCGCAACGTGTGGTGCAACGACTTCAGCAGATAGCCGAGAATATGCTCCGGCTTCTCGAGCTTGAGCCAGCAGCCCAGCGATTCAGGCTTCTTCGGCATGATCCCGTTGCGAGATATCAGATAGCTGATAGCATATCAGCAAGCTGATACCAATCAAGGACGAGCCCACCATGCCTGCCTTTGCCTCGCGCCGCCGGCTCCGCGTTGCCGCGTCGCTCGGTTTGCTCGCGTCGATCCTGTGTGTAACCGGTTGCGCTCGATCCGAAGGCTCCGACGCCGGCGGGAGTGCCCGCCAAGCCGTCATGACCGTGACGGCTACGCCGCTCGAGCGCGTCGAGCTCACGCGTACCGTGGAGATGAACGGCTCCGTGCACGCGTGGCAGGACGTCATCATCTCGTCCGAGGTCGGCGGCTATCGCGTCGCAGAGGTCTTGGTCGACGTGGGCGCTCACGTCAAGAAAGGGCAACGGCTCGTGTCGTTGTCGACGGCGTTGCTCGAGGCGGAGGTGGCCACGAAGCGCGCCACGCTTCACCAGCGAGAAGCCGAGCTCGCGAACGCGCAGGCTGCGCTCGAGCGCGGCCAATCGCTTGCGGCGATGAACCTGCTCTCGCAGGCGGATCTCGATCAGCTGACGTCCGAGCAACTGGCGTCGCAATCGCGGCTCGAATCCGCGCGCGCCGATCTCGAGACGTCGCAGTTGCGGCTCGAATTTACCGACGTCACGGCGCCCGACGACGGCATCATTACTTCGCGCACGGTTACGGTCGGGCAGATCGCGCAGGCGGGCGCCGAGATGCTGCGGCTGCTGCGCAACGGCCGCATCGAGTGGCGCGGCGAGGCGCCGGAGACGCGGTTGAGCAATCTCGCGGTGGGGCAGGGCGTGAGCGTGATCACGGCAGACGGCACGCCGTTCCACGGCACGATCCGCGTCGTCGCGCCCACGATCTCCGCGAACGATCGCACGGCGCTCGTTTACGTGGATCTGCCGGCGGATGAACGGTTGCGGCCCGGCATGTTTGCGCGCGGCGAGATCGCGATCGGCACGGGCCCCGCCTACATGGTGCCGCTCGAGAGCGTGGTGAGCTCCGACGGATATAGCTACGTATTCGTGCTCGGCGAAGACAACATCGTTGCGCGCCGGCGTATCGAGACCGGTGCAATCTATGAAGACTCCATCGAAGTGATCGATGGGGTCGAAGCCGGCGAGCGCATCGTCGTCAAAGGTGCCGGCTTCTTGAAGGACGGCGATCTCGTCAGCGTGAGCAATTCGGTCGCCGGCTCATGAACTTCGTCACCTGGTCGATCCGCAATCCCGTTCCCGTCATCGTCCTGTTCATCGCGCTGACGGTTGCGGGGCTCATCAGCTTTCCGAAGCTCGGCGTGCTCGATCGGCCCGACATCGAGTTTCCGGCCGTGGTGGTCACCGTCACGTATCCCGGCGTGGCGCCGACGCAGATGGAAAGCGAGATCACTCGCAAGGTCGAGGACGCCGTCGCCACGATTGCCGGCATCGAGCAGATGACGTCGACCGTCGACGAAGGCGCGTCCACCACGAGCATCGAGTTTCGCTTCGGCACGGATCTCTCGGCCGCGCTCGACGATGTGCGCGATGCGATGACGCGAATTCGCTCCGACTTGCCGCCCGACGCGAACGAGCCCATCGTTTCGCGGGTCACCACGGCTGGCGGCGCCATCGTCACGTGGAGCGTGGCGTCGGACAGCATGAGCGCCACCGAGCTGTCGTGGTTCGTGGACCTCACGGTGACGCGCGAGCTGTCGGCAGTGCCCGGCATCGGCCGCGTGAGCCGCGTGGGCGGCGTCGAGCGCGAGATCCGCGTGGACTTGGACCCGGACCGTATGGCGGCGCTCGGCGCCACGGCCGCCGACGTTTCACGGCAGCTGCGGCGCATTCAGGCCGAGTACCCGGGCGGCGAGGGCCGCTTGGGCGGCCTCGAGCAAACGGTGCGCACCACGGGCATCATCACGTCCGTCTTCGATCTTCGCGCGCTGCCGATCTCGTTGCCGGACGGCCGTAGCGTGCGGCTCGACACGATCGCCGAAGTTCGCGATCAGGCCGGCGAGCAGCGCTCCGCGGCGCTGCTCGACGGCGAGCCCGTGATCGGCTTTCAGATCGTGCGGTCGTGGGGCGCGAGCGCGCTCGACGTTGCCAAGGAAGCGCGCGCGGTCGTCGAGCGCTTGCAGACCGAGTATCCGAACGTGCGCTTCGCCGAGGCGAGCTCGCAGGTCGGCTACATCCAAGAGTCCTTCGACGCCTCGATAGAAATGCTGATCGAGGGCGCGATCCTCGCGATCATCGTCGTGTGGCTGTTCTTGCGCGACTGGCGCGCCACGGCCGTGTCCGCCATTGCGCTGCCGCTGTCGATCATTCCCACGTTCTGGGCCATCTGGGCGCTCGGCTACACGCTGAACATTCTCACGCTGCTCGCGTTGTCGCTCGTCGTGGGAATCTTGGTGGACGATGCGATCGTCGAGGTCGAGAACATCGTGCGTCACTTGCGCATGGGCAAGAAACCGAAGGAGGCCGCGATGGACGCGGCCATCGAGATCGGCCTTGCGGTGGTCGCAACGACGCTCACGATCTGCGCCGTGTTCGTGCCGGTTGCGTTCATGAGCGGCATCGCCGGCGAATTCTTCGGCCCGTTCAGCTTCACGGTGGTCGTGGCGGTGCTGTTCTCGCTGCTCGTGGCGCGCACGCTCACGCCGATGATGGCGGCGTATTTTTTGAAGCCGCACGACCGGCCCGCGCGGCCGTCGCGCGTCATGGATTGGTACCTGGAGCGCATGCGTTGGTGCCTCGCGCATCGCTGGATCACGCTCGGCGTGGCGAGCGTCGCGATCGGCTCGATGCTCAGCCTCTTCACCCTGCTGTCGACGGCGTTCTCGCCGGCCGGAGACAACGGCTTCACCACATTGAGCGTCGAGCTCGCCCCCGGCGCCTCGCTCGACGACACGCTTGCGGTTGCCGAAGCTGCCCGGGCGCGCTTGGATCCGTTGCCCGAAGTGCGCAGCGTCTACACCACCATCGGCGCGGGCGGCGGTGGCGGCGGGCCGACGGGCGGCGGCTCGGCCGGGAACGTGCGGCGCGGCTCGCTGGTCATCCAGCTCGACAATTCCGACGGCACCCGCGGCGCGCAGCAAATCTTCGAGCGCAAGGCTACCGAGCTGCTGCGCGACATCCCGGGCGCGCGGTTTCAATTCGGCGGGGGCGGCGGCAGCCGGCTCGAGGTTACGCTCGCCGGTGACGAGCCGAATCGCCTGAATCTCGCGGCGGCCAACGTCGAGCGCGAGATCCGCGCGATGCCGGGCCTCGGCATGATCACCAGCAGCGCGGCGCTACAGAAGCCCGAGATCGTCATTCGCCCGCTGCCGGAGCGCGCGGCTGAGCTCGGTGTGACGACGGAGACGTTGAGCCTGGTCACGCGCATCGCCACCAGCGGCGACGTGAACACGAGCCTGGCCAAGTTCAATCTCGATAATCGCCAGATCCCGATCCTCGTGCGGCTCAACGACACCTCGCGCAGCGATCTCGACCGGCTGCAGCTCTTGTCGGTGCCGGGCACGAACGGCCCCGTACCGCTCATGAACATTGCCGACGTCTCGCTGGGCGCCGGCCCCGCGCAGATCACGCGCGTCGACCGCAGCCGTAACATCACGCTGAACGTCGACTTGAACGGCCTGCCGCTCGGCGACACGCTGGCGCAGATCGAAGCGTTGCCGTCGATGAGCAACCTGCCGGACGGCGTGCGCTTGGTGCCCACCGGCGATGCGCGCTGGATCCGGGAGATCTTCGGCGAGTTCGCGCTCGCGATGGCCATCGGTGTGCTATCGATCTACGCCGTGCTCGTGATGCTGTTCCACAAGTTCATTCAGCCCATCACGATCTTGGCCGCGCTGCCCCCGTCGGCGGCCGGCGCGATCGTCGCGCTGCTCGCGTTCGACTACAGCCTCGCGATCAACTCGCTGATCGGGCTGTTGATGTTGATGGGCATCGTGTCGAAGAACTCCATCCTGATCGTCGAGTACGCGATCATGGCGCAGCGCGATCACGGCATGTCGCGGTTCGATTCGTTGATCGACTCGTGCTCGAAGCGCGCGCGGCCCATCGTGATGACGACGATCGCGATGATCGCCGGCATGACGCCGATCGCGATGGGTTGGGCCGGCGATCCAAGTTTCCGCGCTCCGATGGGCGTGGCCGTGATCGGCGGTCTGCTGGTGTCGACGGTGATGAGCTTGTTCATCGTCCCGGCGATGTTCACGGTGGTCGACGATTTTCAGCAGTGGCTTTCGCGCTTCGGCCGCGGGAC
>CAMPKU010000087.1 GCA_946887385.1 uncultured Gammaproteobacteria bacterium | reverse complement strand
CTTCTGCCGCGTGGAGGCGCGAGCGAGCATCAGGTTCGCGACGTTGGCGCAGGCAATGAGCAGCACGAGCAGCACGGCACCCAGCAATGCGAACAGCACGTCACGGATGTCTGCGATAGGGCCGGCGCCCCGCGCCAGCGTCTCGCGCAGCGGCGCGATGGTCACGGCTCTTCCGCGGGCCGGGCTCTCGGCTCCCAGCGCCGTCGCAACGACCGCCATCTCCGCGCGCGCCGCCTCAATGGAGACGCCGGCGCGCAACTTGGCGATGAGATACCACACGTACGACGTATCTCGCGCGAGCACTTCGGGCGTCCACACCGTCGGCACGAATACATCGATCTCGCCGCCCGGAAAACGAAAATCCCGCGGCACGACACCGACGATCCGATGGGGGGAGCCATCGAGCGTGATCGTGCGGCCGACGGCCGCGGGGTCGCCATTTAGGCGACGTAACCAAAAACCTTCGCTGATGACGGCGACAGGCTCGCCGGTGCCGTCGTCGGGCGCGAACGTGCGCCCAAGCAGCGGCATGAGACCGAGCGTCGCAAACAAGCTCGCGCTGGTGCGAACGCCGGAGAGCCGCTCGGGCTCGCCGCCGTTGCCCGTCAAGTTGAAGCTCACCGCCTCGATCGGCGCCATGGACTCGAACGACTGCGCGCGCTGCTGCCAGTCGACGTAGTTGGCCGGCGAAATTTCGACCCGCGCCGGCCCGCCGATTGCCGTGAGATCGGCCCACAGCGAGACCACGCGCTCCTCGTCGGCGAACGGCAGTGGCTTGAGCCATACCGCGCTCACGAGGCTGAAGATGGCCGACGTCGCACCGATGGCGAGCGCCAGCACGGCCACGGCGACGACGGTGAATGCGGGCGTGCGGGCGAGCGACCGCGCCGAATAGCGGAAGTCACGGGCGAGATCGGCCAACAGCGTCATGCTCGCCGGTTTGCAAGCCATATGCCAGCGCGTAAGTCCTTGCCGCCTCAAGGGTTTGCTCCACCGCGGGTCGCCGAATGCGTCCCGTATTCGCGCCCCGCGTCTCGATCGCGGGACGGCCTGGCCCGCGCTGGAGCATCGCCGTTTGATGGGCTGACGCTAGTGGACTAAGGTTAGTCCACTGCTACGCGGAGCCTTCGCATGAGCAAAGTGATC
Organism: uncultured Gammaproteobacteria bacterium; assembly: GCA_946887385.1. The sequence continues at coordinate 14,724 of CAMPKU010000087.1, read as the reverse complement.
ACCCTTCACGAGGCCAAAACGCACTTGTCGCGGATCGTCGACGAAGTGGCGGGCGGCGCGGAGATCATCATCGCGAAGGCGGGAAAGCCGATGGCGCGCCTCGCGCCGATCACTCCTCGTGCCCGCAAAAAGAAACTCGGCCTGCTCAAGGGCAAGGTGAATGTACCTGACGACTTCAATACACCCCTTGACGAAGAAGTGATCGCCCAGTTCGAAGGCCGTTGACCGTGCGGCTTCTCCTCGACACACACCTGCTCCTGTGGGCGTTGGCCACTCCGTCGAAGCTCTCAGCAGACGTGCGCAAGCAGATCGATGACGCCGAGGTCTACGCAAGCGCCGTATCGATCTGGGAAATCAGCTTATCAAGTCCGCCCTCGGCAAGCTCGATGCAGACCCCGCGCAGATTCTCGCGGCCATTGAACCGGCGGGCTTTGCCATGTTGCCGATTACCGGGATGCACGCGGTCAAGGTTGCCGCCCTTCCGCCGCTGCATAAGGACCCATTCGATCGCATGCTCATAGCGCAGGCGCTTCATGAGCCAATGACCTTGTATACGAACGACGAGCTCATCCGCCCGTACGGACCGTTCGTTACCGTCGTTTGACGAGAGAGGCAACTCGAACCTACGAAGCGAACCGCTTCACTCGTAGTGCAGCGCCGCCAGCGGGTGCTGGCGCGCGGCGCGGCGCCCCTGCAGCAATCCCGCCATGAATGCGAGGCATCACGCTGAGGTGGAAAATTAGAAGCTAGACTTCTAATATGCGCGCATGATCACCCGAAGCGCTGAAACGGCCTTACGGCGCCTAGCCGAGCAATTCCCGGCCGTGATCGTGCTGGGCGCCCGCCAATGCGGCAAGACGACACTGGCTCGCCACTTCGTATCGGGCCGGTACTTCGATCTCGAGAAACCCTCCGATCTTCAGGTCTTTGCCGGCGACGTCGAATACGCGCTCCGCCAGCTTCAGGGGCCGCTGATCATCGACGAGGCGCAAACGCTGCCCGCGTTGTTTCCGGTCCTGCGCGCATTGATCGATGAGGCGCGGCGCGCGAACGGCCGATTCTTCTTGCTAGGCTCCGTTAGTCCCGACCTGGTACGCGGCATCTCAGAAACACTCGCCGGCAGAGTGGGTATTCTCGAGCTAACGCCGTTCGTATGGGCGGAAGTCGCCGGTCGGCGGGGCGTGAAGCTCGAGGCGCTATGGCAACGCGGCGGGTTCCCCGATGCGTTTCTTGCCCGCAACGCGGAGTCATGGCTCGCTTGGCAAGAAGCGTACCTGCGCACGTTCATCGAGCGCGATATCGCCCGACATCGACTCAATCTTTCCGCGACCGACATGCGGCGCCTGATGACGATGCTCGCGCACTCCCATGGCGGATTGCTCAACTATTCGAGCCTCGGCCGTTCGCTGGGTTATTCGTATCACACGGTGCAGAACGCGCTCGATCTGCTCGAGGGCTACTTTCTTGTCCGTCGCCTTGCCCCGTATCACGCCAATGTCGGCAAACGTCTGGTGAAATCGCCGAAGGCGTACATTCGCGACAGTGGCGTGCTGCACTACTTGCTCGGCATTCACAGTCTCGACGGCCTCGTGACCTCGCCGGCTCGCGGCAACAGCTTCGAGGGATTTCTAATCGAGCAGCTCGTGACGCTCGAGCAACAGCACCGCTCGGGCAGCGGCTTCTACTTCTACCGCACGCACACTGGAACCGAGATCGACCTGCTGATCGACCGCGGTCAGACGCGCATCGGCTTCGAGCTGAAGGCCGGCGTAGCGATTGCGCCGCGTGATTGGGAGCACCTGCAGGCAGGTATCGACGACGGCGTCATCGATCGCGGCGTTCTTGTCCATGCAGGGCCGCACGACTTCATGGCGAACGACAAGATCCAAGTGGCGTCGGCGGCAAAGCTCTTGCTGAGCCCAGCGCAGTGGTGAAGAAACCGCTTCATTCGTAGTGCAGCGCCGCCAGAGGGTGCTCGCGCACGGCGCGGCGCCCCGGCAGGAATCCCGCCACGAACGCAACGCCGAGCACGAACAGCGCGGCCGCACCGATGCCAAGCGGATCGTACGGGCTCACGCCGAAGATCATGCTCGAGAGCAGGCGCGACACGCCAAGCGCAGCTGCGAGTCCGACGACCGCGCCGACGACGACGGGACGCATCGTGCGCCGCAGGATCATCGCAAGCACGTTGCGGGGACGCGCCCCGAGTGCCATACGTATCGCGATCTCGCGCGTACGCCGCCCGACGAAGTACGCTACGACACCGTAAATGCCGACGGCGCCGAGCGAGAGCGCGAGCAGGCCGAGCGACGCAACGAGCCCGGTCAGCGTACCCGAGAGCTTCTGCCAGTAGTCGAGGTTGGCCTCGAGCGGCCTCACTTGAACGGCGAGACCGGGATCCAACCGTTCTGCGGCCGTCCGAATGGCGGCGGCCGTCGACGCGAAATCGGTGCGGCTCTTCACGAGGAGCTGGAGCAACTGCGCCGAGCGCGGCGCCGCAGGCAAGTAGAGGTAGTACGGCTCAACCTGCCCCACGACTCTGAGCTGCGCATCGCCCGCGACGCCGACGATCTCGAGCGCGACGTCTTGATCGGGACCGATTGCCATCAGCAACCGCTGCCCCACGGGCTCTTGGTCCGGCCAGAGGTTGCGCGCCGTCGACTCCGTAACGATTGTGGCGACCGAGCCGCCCGTCATGTCGGGGTCTGCAAATGCGCGGCCGCGCACGATCGGGATCCCGACGACGTCGAAGTAGTCGGCCGTGACGCCATTCAACGCCACGCCGCGAAGCTGAGCTCGATCTTGCGTCGGTAGCCGAACTTCCGCGCTCTCGGCATCGGCGTTCAGCGGCTCGGTGATGGCTTGTGCCGCCCCCTCGATCCCCGGCAGCCCTCGAACCTCCTCGAGCAAACGCCGCTGGAACACGGCGGCCTCGGCCGGGTCGTAACCGCCGCCACGCATGTCGTAGGTCGCGACGGCGATGTTGCGGAACTCGAATCCTGGATCGATGGTCTGCGTGGCCGTGAGTCCGCGGAGCAAGAGCCCGACGCCAACCATGAGCACCATCGTGATGGCCACCTGCGCAGCGACGAGCGTGCCTTGCAGCCGGCCGCCGCGCGCGCCACCGGTGCCGTGCGCCCCCTGCTTGATCGCCGCGTACAAATCGGGCTTCGAGACCTGGAACGCCGGCGCGAGGCCAAACAGAAAACCCGCGCCCAGCATCACGGCCGCCATGACTGCGATCACACGGAAGTCCGGGCTCGCGTCGATGTAAAACGGCGACGCGGCCTCGGCAGGAGTCAGCGTCGGTATCACGACCGCGGCAAGCGTTTGGAACGCCCATAGGGCCAGCACCGAGCCCAGCACTCCGCCCGCAACCGAGATCAGCACGCTTTCGGTCAGAAGCTGACGGATCACGCGTGCGCGGCTCGCACCGAGCGAGAACCGGATGGCGATCTCGCGATGGCGAGCCGCCGCCCGTGCGAGCAGCAGGTTGGCTACGTTGGCGCACGCGATCAGCAGCACGAACGCGAACGGGATCATCAAGAGGGCCGCGAGTCTGACGAGAAGGTCGCGGAGGAAGTCCACCATACCAAGCGGAGTTGCACGATCGACGTGCATCGTCGTCGTGCGACCTGCCTGCTCGTCGTCGATCCGTGCCGCGAGGACGTCGAGCTCGGCGCCCACCTGTTCGATGCTCGCGGCGCGGCGGCCGATGACGAAGAGCCAGCCCCGGTTATCGTTGCCATAGCTATCCTCGTTCGGCAACAGCAGCGGCTGCGTCGAGATCGGCGCGAAATATTGCGTTCGATAGAACCCGAGTCCGCCGTAGGTACCTTCCTGCGCGACACCGACGACCGTGAACAGTTGCCGGTTGAGCTCGATCACGCGTCCGACGACGCCGGGGTCCGACTCGAACACCGTCGCCCAGAGCTCGTGCGCGAGCACGACGACGGCGTCCGCGCCCGTCGCGCAGTCCTCGGCCCGAAGCGCTCGGCCCATGGCGGGCGGCTGGCGCAGGACGTCGAAGTACTCACAAGTCACGATCGTGCCGACGATCTCTTGGGGCGATTCCCCGCCGAGCGTTGTCTGTGTGGGGTCGGAGTGGCCGAAGATTCCGGATAGCGTCGTCGTTTGCTCGCTCAACCTGCGGTACTCCGCCGTCGAGAAGCCGCCGAGTTGGGAGTTGCGACCCGGAACGCCGTCGATGGACTGCTCAATGGTCACGAGCTCGTGCGCATCGACCGCCGGCAAATCGCGAAACAAGAGGCCGTTCACGGTCGTGAAGATGCCGGCGTTCACGCCGACGCCGAGCGCGATTGTGGCCACGGCCAACGCCGTGACACCGGGGTTGCGCATCAGCGTGCGAACGGAATAGCGGATGTCGTTCCAGAGCGTGGGCAGCATGCGAGCTCCAACGGTACGCGGATGATGCCGCAATGCATCGGGCGTGCCGTCGAGATTGGCTACTAACTACTTGATTCGCCTGACAGCGCACGCACAAGTGCCAGCCGGCGCGTCGCGAAACCGGACGGCCGTCCCATTCCCGGGATACGCACGACGTGCAGTTGCGATGGACCCCTCGGACGGCGCACGCTATGAACCGCAACGCATGCGCACGCAAACGACAAGGCTCACCGCGCTGCTCGGCCTCACCGCCGCGCTCGTCATCGCGGCCGCACCGATGCCGACAGACGCGCAGTCCGCCGAGCGCACGAAGCGAATTGACGGCAGCAACGCGGCCGGCTTCGAAACTTCGGTTGCGCTCCTGCAAAACGACTTGCCCGCACGCCGCCGCCAAGATTTCGACGTCGCCCTGGCCATGATCTGGTTGCGCAATACCGTGGACTCCGACTTCGACGACGACGGTGATACGGATCTCGATGACATTCGCCGGTTGGAGCAAGACGCCGACGATCTCGTCACCGCCATACGGCGAGGCAATCTCGTCTCAGCCGTCCTCGAGCGCGAAGCGCCTGGCGGCGAGTACACGGTAGCGGACTATTTCCAAGAGCTCGACGGCTTGGGCTATGACGAGGTGGTGGGCCTTGCGGGTGTCGAACGCGCGGAGTCAGAGCTAAGCGCAGCGCTAAAGCGATGGCAACGCGGAAGCCCGTGCGCCAGCCTCGGCGAGCAGTCGGTGGTTAGGAGCAAGCGGTGCGATGGATTTTCGAGCCCGCCGGGCCGCGCCACGGGCGGGCGCGCAGGCCAGATCCTCAACGACGCGATGAAGGCGCTGATCGAACGCGACTTCGCCGCGGCTAGAACCGCGATCGCCAGGCTGCCGCTCGAGAGATTGAGCTCCTACGAGCGCAGCAAGGTCGAGCAAATGCTCTTCTCTATCTCGTACGAAGAGGGAAAGTACGCGGAAGCGCGCCAGCACCTGGAAAATGCGCTCGATGCCGGCGGATTGAATGCGCCGGAAGTCGCCGACGCGCTAGGCCGGATCCGCGTCCTCGACACTCAGCTCTCCGGCAGGGCTCCGTAGGGCAACCAACAAGTAACGAACCGAGCTTCTACGCGAGATAACCCGGCAACGCAGCCGCCTGCTTCACCCAGCTCGCCATCTGCGCCTCGTCGAGCTCGCCTTCGTGGATGTCGCAGTAACGCACGGCCTCGTGCTTGCTGGCGCCGGGCGGCACCGGCCGCAGCGACGCACCACTGAAGAACGTGACCTTTACGTAGCGGGTGAAGACATGGAACGACAGGAACCAGCCCTGGCCCTCGACGCCGTAAAACGGCGAGTTCCATTTCACGGCTTTGCGCACGTTCGGCACGGTGCGCACGATGAGCGCGTCCAGGCGCTCGCCGATCTCGCGCTTCCAATCCGGCATCGCGGCAATGTACGCCTGCACCGGCGCGTCGCCCTCGCCCTTCGCGATTTGCGGATTGCCGCCGGAGAGTAGAACGACCTTCTCGCCGGTTCGCCGTTTCTTTACCGGCGAATTCTTTGCCGGCGAAAGCGAACGATTGAGGGCCACCGCGGCCTTCACGAGTGCCTTGAACGCGCGCGCGTTGACCTGCTCCCCTTCGTGGATGTCGATGGCGCGCCGCGTGTTGCCTTGCAAGCTGGAGTTGAAAAGTCGTGACGGGTCTTCGACACGGGCGCCCTGCGCGAACGTGAGCTTTACCGCTTTCGCGTACGATTCCCCGGTGCAGACGATACCGTCGTGCGACCACACGGGAACGCTCCACTTCCACTCCTCTGTGATCTTCGGGTCGGCTTCGTGGATCAGCGCGCGCATGCGGGCCAGCGTCTCGCCGCGCCAGCCTCCAAGCTCGCGAATGCGCTTGTCGATGAGCCGCGAAGCGGATGTGGCACTTGCGCCGGCCTTCGCGCTCGACTTGGATTTAGCGCGCGTCTTCGCGGTTTTCTTGGACGTGGACTTCGGCTTGGTCGCCGCCTTGGCTTTTCGCTTCATGGTGCCGCTCCCTGCAAACGGCTAATGCTATTCAACTTCGCGGGAACGGCCTAGCGGCCTCGATCAGCCGAGCGGCAGCCGCACCGTCGCAACGCAGCCTTTCGCACCCACGCGGTTCTCGAGCGCGATGCTGCCGCCATGGTTTTCGACGATCTCGCGCGACAGCACGAGGCCAATGCCGGTGCCGTGCGGCTTCGTCGTGAAAAATGGCACCCAGAGATTGTCGGTGCGCGCGAGCCCGGGGCCGTCGTCTTCGACTTCGACGACCACGTTGCTGCCGTTACCATGCCAGCGCACGCGCACCCCACCGCGCTCGCCGGCGGCTTCGACGGCATTGCGCATCAAATTGATGAACACTTGCTCGATTTGGTCCGGATCGATCGACACGTGCACCGACGGGCCGGTCTCCACGGTGATGCGCCGCTCGTGCAGCGACGCTACGCGGCGCACCAGCGCCGACAGCTCGGCGCCGCGCCGTGTGGGCGGCGGTAAGCGCGCGAGCCGCGCGTACGCGCCCATGAACCGCTCGAGCGACTCCGCGCGATCGTGAATGATGGAGAGGCCGGCGCGCGCATCTTCGCGCCAATCCGCAGGCAGCGGCTCGCGGCCGACGAGCTTGCGCACGGTGCCCGCCATGGACTTGATCGGCGCCAGCGAGCTGTTGAGCTCATGGCCGATGACGCGCACGATGCGCTGCCATGCCTGACGTTCTTCCTCGCGCAGCGCGCGCGAGAGCTCGGAAATCACGAGAAGCTCCTGCGGCTTGCCGCCTTCGCGGAAGCTGCGGCGGCGAATTTCCCACCGGCCGCCGCCGCCCGGAAACACGTGCGAGACGATGCGGCCGGATTCCTCTGCCAGCATCCCGGCGAGACCGAGCTCGGCGGCGCTTCGCCCTTGCAGCTTCTCGCTCGTTCCGCGCAGCAGGTGCTCGCCCGCTCTGTTGATGATGCGAAGCCGGTGCGCGGCGTCGAACGCGAACACCACGATGTCGACGTCGGCGATGATCTTCTGGAGCAGCGCGCCGGCCTCGAGCGCTTCGAGCCGCTGATCGTAGAGCGTGCGGCTCAGCGTGTTCACCTCCACCATCACCTCGCCGAACGCGTCTTCGGGATCCACGTTGCGGCCTCGCATCGAGTAGTCGCCCTCGCGCAAGCCCTCGAGCATGTTCGCGAGAGCTTGCAGCGGGCGCACCACGTGGCGCCGCAGCGCAACGAGACCGATGAGGAGCGCCAGCGAGAGGAACCCTAAGATGGTATAGCGCAGCGGCGGCGACACGTCCGAAAACGTGAGCAGCAAGACGGTCGCAACCCAGGTGGGCGCAATCGTGAGCAGCGCGAGGACCAGCAGCCGGTTCTGAAATCGCAGCCGCTTGCGCCGCGTCACAAGCCGAATTTTTCCATGCGCCGATACAGCGCGGAGCGGCTCATGCCGAGCTCGTCGGCCGCTGCCACCACGTTGCCGTCGTGGCGCGCGAGCGCGGCACGAATCGCATCGAGCTCCACCTCGTCGAGCGTCATCGGCCGGCGATCGATGGGGCCCGCAGGCCCGGCCGTGAGCCGCAAATCGGCCGGCTCGATGGCAGCACCGCGCGCCATGAGCACGGCGCGCTCGACGACGTGATTGAGCTCGCGCACGTTGCCTGGCCACGCATACCGGCGCAACGCGGACAGTGCCGCGTCGCTGAACGTAGCAACGGTACGCCGATGATGCTGAGCGTGCTGGCGCAAGAACCGCTGCGCGAGCCGCAGAATGTCGTCGCCGCGTTCCCGCAGCGGCGGCAAGTGGATGTGGATCGTGTTCAAGCGATACAGCAGGTCGGCGCGGAATCGGCCCGCCGCAATCTCGCCGTCGATGTCGGCGTTGGTGGCCGCCAGCACGCGCACGTCCACCTTCTGCGTGCGCGACGAGCCGAGCCGCTCGAACTGGCCGTCTTCGAGCACGCGCAGGAGCCGGCCCTGCTGCGCGACGGGGATGTTGGCAATCTCGTCGAGGAACAGCGTGCCGCCGTCTGCGAGCTCGAACCGGCCGACGCGGTCGTTCTTCGCGTCGGTGAACGCACCTTTCACATGACCGAACATCTCGCTCTCGAACACCGTCTCGGCCAAGCTGCCGATGTTCACGGTAACGAGGCTGCGCTCGCCGCGCGGCGAGCCTTCATGGATCAACCGGGCGACGAGGCCCTTGCCGCAGCCGCTCTCGCCGGTGATCAACACGTTGGCATCGGTGGGGGCCACGCGCTCGACGGTCTCGAGCACAGGCTGCATCGCAGGTGAGTCGGCGATCAACGACTCGCCCCCGCCTTTGAGCTGAAGGTTCTCGGCCTCGAGTGTGCGCGCACGCTGGAGCGCGCGGCCGAGCGCAACTTGTGTGCGCAGCACCGCGAGCAGCCGGTCGTTATCCCAGGGCTTCTCGATGAAGTCTTGCGCACCGCGGCGCATGCCTTCGACGGCAAGGTTGATAGTGCCCCACGCCGTCATCAGCACGATGGGCGTATGCGCGTCGAACGAGCGGATTCTCGTGACGGTATCGAGGCCTTCGTCGCCCGACGTCGTGTCGCGCGTGTAGTTCAAGTCCATGAGCACGGCGTCGGCCGTGCGCTCGCGCAGTGCGCCGACCAACGATTCGGGGTTGGTGAACGTATCCGTTGCGAAGCCTTCGCTCTTCAAGAGCAGGCGCAGCGATTCGACGACGTCGCGCTGGTCGTCGGCTACGAAGATGCGGGGTTGGCGTGTCGGCATTGTTCTCGAAAACGCGGTAAGTGCGTCAACCGATTGTCTTGTCGGCGCTGATCCAGCCGTCGCCGAGCTCGATGAGCCGGCGGCCAAATGCCGCGACCCGCTCGTCGTGCGACACCTGCACGATCGTGGTGCCGCCCTCGTTGAGCCCTTTCAGCAGCCTCATGATTTCCTCGCCCTGGCTCCAGTGCAGGCTGCCGGTCGGCTCGTCGGCGAGCACGATGCGTGGATTCGCGATGACGGCCCGCGCCACCGCGACTTGTTGCTGCTGGCCGCCGGAGAGCTGAGTGGGATAGAGATCCTTCTTGCCCACCATCTGAAAGCGATCGAGCACCTCGGCCACGCGCGCTTCGCGTTCCTTGCGTGCCACGTCGCGATACGAGAGCGGGATCTCGAGGTTCTCGTACACGGTCAAGTCGTCGAGCAGATGGAAGTGCTGAAACACGAAGCCGACGTTCTCTTTATTGATGCGCCCACGTTCCTTCACGCTGGCCTTGTGCACGGGCTTGTCGTCGAACCAGTACTCGCCGGAGTACTCGCCGTCGAGCATCCCCAGGATCGCGAGCAGCGTGGACTTCCCCGAGCCCGACGGGCCCATGATCGTCACGAAATCGCCTTCCGCGATCTCGAGGCCGATTTGGCGCAGCACCCAGGTTTGGCCGCCCTTGTAGGGATACGACTTCTCGACGTTGTTCAACCGAATCATCACGTGCCTCTCATCTGTCATGGCTCGCAGGCCGCAGAGCAACTCCCGTGCCAAACGCGCAATCGCGCCCAACCCCTTGTTCCGTGAAGCTTTCGCCGAAACGGCGTGCGCTCCGGGCAGCTCCGCGCCGTCGCGTTCCGGCGGCGCGCGTCCCATTTCCGGGACGAACGCGAACGTGCGTATAGTAGGGGAAACATCGGCCGGTGCGTGGAGGGAGAGCACGATCGACACGCTTCGCCGCCATTTCGGCGCACCTGCGCCGTAGCACGATTCCGCTCCGTTCGCTCCTTCATAACCAGAACGACAAAGGAGACCTCATGTCCTCGTATATCGCGCTCGCAGTCTCGGTCGGCATGCTCGCCGTCGTCGCCACTTGGCTTTTCTTCTTCGATCCCGTTCGGGCCGCAGACCTCCAGGTCTGGCAGGCATTTATCGCGTGGGGCTGCCACTATCAAGCAGGCGGAAAATTTGCCGGCACGCGCAAGACCATCGTGTGCATGAGCTTCGGCGCCGTCGTCGGCATGGCGGCCGTGTTGCTCGCGGCACAGCTCGACGGCTCGCTCGGTCAGTTCGCGGCGCCGATCGCCGTGGGCCTCGGCGCGGCCGTCATTTGCTTGGCGTCGAAGCTGCCGTTCCTCGCAACGATTCCCGCCAGCGTTTACGGGTTCGCCAGCATCGCGGGGCTCATCTTGCTCGGCGCAGGCCAAACCGCGACGAGCGCGCTCGTGCCGACGATCCTCTCCATCGTCATCGGCGCGGCGTTCGGTTTCGTGTCCGAAGCCGTCGCCGGCGCTCTCACGAAAAAGTAAGCCGCCCCGCCGTTCCTCGCCCGCGGAGCCGCCGCGGGCGAGAAGTTGGCACACGGCTTGCACACTCTGCGGCGGGAGGATGCATGCCGGAAGCTGGATCGCCGTTATTGCTGGCGCTGAACGTAGGCAGCTCGTCGTTACGGGCGAAGCTTTTCGTGGTCGAAGAAACGTCGCTCAGACTCGAGTCGACGGCGCGGCTCGACGGCGTCGGACGTAGGCATGCGCGTTTGCGCGTCGATGACGTGGGCTTCTCGGTGGGCGGCGTTGCCGATCATGCGCGCGCCGCGGAGCTGCTGCTCGAGCGCATGTTGCCCGGATCGCAAGCAGTGGAGAGCCGGCTGGTCGCGATCGGCCATCGCATCGTGCACGGCGGCGCCCACCTCACAGCGCCCGTTCGCGTTACGGCCGACGTTTGGCGGCAGCTCGACACGCTTCGGGAGCTGGCACCGCTGCACAATCCGCCGGCACTGACGGTGGTGCGCGCCACGGCCGCGCGCTACCCGCGGGTACCGCTCTATGCGGTGTTCGACACAGCGTTTTTCGCGGAGCTGCCGCCGCATGCGCGCGAGTACGCGTTGCCTGCCGAGTGGCGGTTCAATCGCGGCCTCCGCCGCTTCGGCTTCCATGGGCTGGCGCACGAGCATCTCGTGCGCGAAGCGCGGCGGCACGGCACGCCGCCGCGCCGGCTCGTCACGCTGCAGCTCGGCAACGGCTGCTCGGCGGCCGCCGTGCTCGACGGCAAACCCGTCGATACGAGCATGGGCTTCTCGCCGCTGGAGGGATTGATCATGGCCACGCGGCCCGGCGATCTCGACGCAGGCGTGCTGCTCGAGCTCGCGCGGCGCGGCGAGTCGTGGTCGGCGATCAATCACATGCTGCACCGGGAGTCGGGGCTCAAGGGTCTTTCGGGTGCGACCGGTGACGTGCGCGAGTTGCTCGAGCTCGAGGCGCACGGCCATGAAGGCGCGATCCTTGCGATGGCCGCTTTCCACCATCGGCTTTTGAAATACGTCGGAGCGTATGCGGCCTTGCTTGGCGGCTTGGATGCCATCGCGATCGGCGGCGGCATCGGCGAGAACGCTCCGGCCGTGCGCGCACGTCTGTGCCGCGGCCTCGAGTGGCTCGGAGTGCGGCTCGACACGGCCGCGAACGACGATGCCGCCGGGCTGGCGGCGCGAATCACGAGCTCGAGCTCGGCGATCGCCATCGACGTGATTCCCGTGGACGAGGAGCTGTTGATCGCCGAGCGCGTGCGTGACGCCCTGCCCGTTGCGGAACCCGCCGGCGGAAGCACGGCGCGGCGGGCGTGGTGAGCGCCGTGCTCGACGCGGCCGCGCTTGCGGCGATCGACGCGTACTGGCGCGCCGCCAACTACCTGTCCGTCGGGCAGATCTACTTGAAAGCCAACCCGCTGCTCGAGGAGCCGCTGGCGCTCGAGCACGTGAAGCCGCGGCTGCTCGGGCACTGGGGCACCACGCCGGGGCTCAACTTCATTTACGCGCACTTGAATCGCGCCATCAAGGCGCGCGAGCTTCCAATGCTGCTCGTCATCGGCCCGGGGCACGGCGGGCCCGCGCTCGTCGCCAACACCTGGCTCGAGGGGACGTACTCGGAGATTTATCCCGACGTGTCGCTCGACGCCGAGGGTATGCAGCGGCTGTTCAAGCAGTTCTCCTTTCCTGGCGGGATCCCGAGCCACTGCGCACCCGAGATCCCAGGCTCGATTCACGAGGGCGGCGAGCTCGGCTACGCGCTTGCGCATGCCTTCGGTGCCGCATTCGATAATCCGCAGCTCGTCGTGGCCTGCGTGGTGGGCGACGGCGAGGCCGAGACCGGCGCGCTCGCGGCGAGCTGGCACTCGAACAAGTTCTTGAATCCCGTCGACGACGGCGCCGTGCTGCCTATCCTGCACTTGAACGGCTGGAAGATCGCGAACCCGACCGTGCTCGCGCGCATGCCCGAGGACGAGCTCGTCGACTTGCTGCGCGGCTACGGTTGGGCGCCGCACTTCGTGAGCGGCCACGAGCCGGAGCCCATGCACCAGACCATGGCGGCGGCGCTCGACGCGGCGCTCGACGACATCGCGTCGATCAAGGCCGCCGCGCGGCGCGGGCCCGTAACGGCAGTGCCGCGCTGGCCGATGCTCGTGCTGCGCACGCCGAAAGGGTGGACGGGCCCGCATGAGGTGGACGGCCATCTCGTCGAAGGCACGTGGCGGTCGCATCAAGTACCGCTCGCGTCGCTGGCAACAGAGCCCGAGCATGTGCGCGCGCTCGAGCGCTGGCTCAAGAGCTATCGGCCCGAGGAGCTGTTCGACGCGGCGGGCGCGCCCGATGCTGCGCTGCTCGCGCACGTACCGAGCGGCACGCTGCGACTCGGCGCAACGCCGTACGCCAACGGCGGCATCCTGCGGCGCGCGCTGCGCCTGCCCGATTACCGCCGCTACGCCGTGGACGTGCCGAAGCCGGGCGCCGTGTCGGCCGAGGCGACGCGCGTGCTCGGTGCCTTTTTGCGCGATGTGTTCGTCGAGAATAACGACGCACGCAATTTTCTGCTCTTCGGGCCCGACGAAACGGAATCGAACCGCCTCACGAGCGTGTACGAGGCCACGGCGAAACGGCATCTCGGGCCCGTGACGGACGTGGACCGCCATCTCGCCCCCGACGGCCGCGTGCTCGAAATTCTGTCGGAGCATCTATGCCAGGGCTGGCTCGAAGGCTATTTGCTCACGGGGCGCCACGGCTTCTTCTCGTGCTACGAGGCCTTCGTCCACATCGTCGACTCGATGTTCAATCAGCACGCGAAGTGGCTCAAGGTGACGAAGGAGCTGCCGTGGCGCCGGTCGATCTCGTCGCTGAACTACCTTCTCACCTCGCACGTCTGGCGCCAGGATCACAACGGCTTCAGCCATCAGGACCCCGGCTTCATCGATCACGTGATGAACAAGAAGGCCGACGTGATCCGCGTATACCTCCCGCCCGACGCCAATACGTTGCTCGCAGTTGCCGACCGCGCGCTGCGCTCTCGCGATCTCGTCAACGTGATCGTGGCGGGCAAACAGAAGCAGCCGCAGTGGCTCGACATGGCGGCCGCGACGCGCCACTGCGAAGCCGGCATCGGCCTGTGGCCTTGGGCGAGCACGGACGGCGGCGGCGAGCCCGAGGTGGTGCTCGCGTGCGCCGGCGACGTGCCGACGCTCGAGACGCTCGCGGCCGTTTCCCTGCTCAAAGAGCTGTTTCCGGATCTCGCCATTCGCGTCGTCAACGTCGTGGACCTGATGACGCTTCAACCGCCGAGCGAGCACCCCAACGGGCTGCCGGACCACGAGTTCGACGCCATTTTCACGCGCGACAAGCCGATCATCTTCGCTTACCACGGCTATCCGTGGCTGCTGCACCGCCTAACCTACCGGCGCACGAACCACGGCAATCTGCACGTGCGCGGCTACAAAGAGGAAGGCACGACGACGACCCCGTTCGACATGGTGGTGCGCAACGACCTCGATCGCTTCCACTTGGTGGGCGACGTGGCGCAGCGCGTGCCGCGGCTCGCCCCGCGCGCCGCGCATACGCGCCAGCTCATGCGCGATCGCCTGGCCGAGCATCGCGACTACATTCGCGAGCACGGCGAGGACTTGCCTTCGATTCGCGACTGGACCTGGCAGTAAGAGCGCTACGCATACCGCAGCGCGTCGAGCGGATCGATGAGGCTCGCGCGCCGCGCCGCGATCCACACGGCCGCGAACGCCGTCGCCGCGAGCACGGCAGGCACGCCGGCGAAGACCAGCACGTCGCGCGCCTGTACGCCATAAAGCACCGACGCGAGCAGCGTCGCCAAGAAAAACGCGGCCAGGATGCCGACGGCGATACCGACGCCGACGAGCGTCATGCCCTGCTTCACGACGCTCCAGCGAACCTGGTCGGCCTGCGCGCCAAGCGCCATGCGAATGCCGATCTCCTGCGTGCGGTGCTGCACCGAGTACGCCATGAGGCCGTAAATGCCGATCGCGGCCAGCACGAGGGCGGAGATGCCGAAAATCGTCATCAGCAACA
>CAMPKU010000086.1 GCA_946887385.1 uncultured Gammaproteobacteria bacterium | reverse complement strand
CGGGTCTTTGCACGCATCGGCGCTACGGAGCAGATGCGCGAGATCATGATCGGCACCAACTACACGTCGCAAAACCCGACCGTACAGGTGTTCGGGCTCAACTCCTCGATCAGGGTCGATGAGCTGCGAGTGGAATGGCCACCCATCGACTCGGGCGCAGGACCGGCACAGCCGCCGCCCACTCGGCTCACCGACATTGCGGCTAGCCGGCCGGGCGAGACGTTGTCGATCAAGCATCCAGCATTGCCGCAAAACTAAAGCAACGAAGAGGCGGCTGCATCGTTGAAGGAGTACACCGAGCACGGATGCTCAACAATCGGGGGAAGTATGTTTCTGCGACCTGCACTGCGAGTCATTCCGACTGTATCCATGGCTTGCTTGATTTTGGCCACCGCGCACGCTCAACCGGCGCCGTTCAAGCTCATGCCCGACAAATCCGTGGCCCGGAACTGGAGCGAGGCCCTGATCTTTGCGCTGCGCCGCGACACCGGCCGCGTCGCGTACAACTCGCGGGTCGTGTTTCAGTTCTCGGTTGCCGCGTACGACGCCTGGGCCGTGCACGACTCTGACGCGAGACCCTATCTGCTCGGTGCAACCGTCAACGGTTTCGCCTGCCCTTACTCTCCAACCGGCCATATAGACAGCTCGGCCGCCTCGCAAAGAACCACACTCAGCTACGCCACCTATCGCTACCTGCGTCACCGGTTCGGCGAGTCCGCGAATGCCGCCGCGTCGCTTGCCGTGTTCGACGATGTCATGGAGCACTACGGCCTCGATACCAGCTACACGTCCAGCGATTATCAGCGCGATCCCTCGCCGGCCGCGCTGGGCAACTACATCGCCGACTGCGTGATCCGCTTTGGCCTTGGCGACGGCTCCGGCGAGGCGGACGGCTATGTCGCACGGTCGTACAAGCCGGTCAATCCGCCGCTCGACCCCACGGATCCAAACAGCATCCACAACGTCGTCGACCCGGACCGCTGGCAAAAAATTGCACTCGCCACGTTCGTGAGCAAAACAGGCCAAACGATACCGGCGCCCGACTTCGAGACGCCGGAGTGGGGCTTCACCTCGCCGTTCGCCATGACCTCGAACGATCGAAGCGTGTTCCGGCGCGACGGCGCCGAATATTGGGTGTATCACGATCCCGGTAAGCCTTCGCTGATCTCCGCGACGGATCCCGATGCTTTACCCGCGGAGTACATCTGGGGCCATTCGCTCGTCGCCGTTTGGTCGGGCCACCTCGATCCGACCCGCGGCCACGGGGCAAAGCTCGTCGACATTTCGCCGGGCGCGATCGGCAACAGCCGCGGATACCCCAAGACGATCCCGGAGCTACGCAACTTCTTCGACTTCTTGGGCGGCGGCGAATCGAGCCGCGGGCATCCGCAAAATCCCGCCACGGGCCGACCGTATGAGCCCCAGCGGGTGCCGCTCGCCGATTATGCGCGCACGCTGGTGAGCTTCTGGGCCGACGGCCCATTTACGGCGGAAACGCCCGCGGGCTCGTTGATCCTGACGCTGAACCAGCAGGTCAGCGATTCGCCTGGCTTCGAAAAGCGCATCGGCGGCGTAGGCCCCGTGGTCGACGACCTCGAGTGGGACGTCAAGGCCTATCTTGCCGTGAGCGGCTCCGTGCATGACGCCGGCGTCGCCGCTTGGAGCCTGAAGGGCTGGTACGACTACGCGCGGCCGATCACGGCGATTCGCTACATGGGAACCGTGGGTCAGAGCAGCGATCGCGCCGACCCCGACTGCGCCTTTCACCCGCAGGGTATCCGCTACGTCTTCGACCCGAGCGATCCGGCCGGCGACGGCAGCCATCGCGTCATCGATTGCGTACGGCCCGGCGACCCGCTCGCCGCAGACGGGGCCAACGTCGGCAAGATCAAGCTCCTCGCCTGGCGCGGTCCCCGCTTCGTGTCGAACCGCAATTTCGATGTCGCCGGCGTGGACTGGATTTTGGCCGAGGACTGGTGGCCGTATCAGCGCGGCGACTTCGTGACGCCGCCCTTTGCCGGTTACACGTCGGGGCATTCGACGCTGATGAGCGCCGGGGCCCAGGCGCTCACACTATTGACGGGCAGCCCGTACTTTCCGTCGGGCATGTACGAGTTCCCGGCGAAAGCCGACGGCTTCCTAAACTACGAGAAGGGACCCAGCGTGCAAGTCGACTTGCAGTGGGCCACCTATTTCGACTTCGCCGACTCCGCCGGAATCTCTCGGCTCTGGGCCGGCGTGCACCCGCCCGTGGACGACATCGCAGGACGGCGAATCGGACGCGTGATCGGCGCGCGAGGTTACGAGAAAGCAGCCAGCTATTTCTCGGGTAAGCGCATGCTCGGGAGCGGCGTCCTCAGCAGCACCACAGCGCGTTGAGCTCCTTCAGCCGGCGGGTAGCTCCGCGGTGCTGGGATCGGCCGCCTCGCGCGCCGCGCGAGTGCGGCCGGCCATCTCGGCACCGGCATGGCGCGGCAATCGCCACGCCCACCACGCGGAGCACGCCGAGATCGTCGCCACTACCACGAATGCCCAGTAGAAGTTCGGCAGCGCGGTCGCCGGGCGACCCGCCAACGCGCCGAGAAGCTCGAGCGAGTAGCCGCCGATGGCAACACCCAAGGCCAAGGCGAGCTGCTGGAGCATGCCGGACAGGCTGCTCGCCTGCCCCATCTGCTTGGCGTCGACGTCCGCGTAGCTGATCGCGTTCAAGCTCGTGAACTGCAGCGACCGGCAGCAGCCGCTCACCAGCAGCGTCGCGATGATCACGAGCTCGGGCGTCATCGGGCGAAACAGGCCGAAGCCGGCGAGAATGGCCGAGGCGAGCAGCGCGTTCATGAACAACACGCGGCGAAAGCCCATCACCTTCAGAATCCACGCCGCGATCGTTTTCATGAAGATGGCGCCGATCGCGGAGACGAACGTCAACAGGCCCGACTCGATGGGGCTCAGGCCGAAGCCGAGCTGCAACATCAGCGGCAAGAGAAACGGCGTAGCACCCACTCCCACGCGAAACAGGAAGCCGCCGATGACGCCGGCGCGGTACGTGGCGAGCCGAAACAGGCCGAGATCGAGCAGCGCGTGCACGTGCCGGCGCTCGTGCACCACGTAGCCGACGAGCGCAGCGCCCCCGAGCACGAGCGCAGCCGCCGCGAGCTCCACGGGCACGAGATGCTGTCCGAGCGTGGAGAAGCCGAACATGGCGGCGCCGAGGCCGCCGCCGGCGAGAGCAAAGCCCACCCAATCGAGCGGCGGCGGCTGCTGGCGCGCGGCAGGAATGAAGCGAAGAGCCAGGATCATGCCGAGCGCCCCGAACGGCAGATTGATGAGAAAGATCCAGCGCCAATCGAAATACGTGGTGATGAAACCCCCGAGCGGCGGACCCACCATCGGCCCCACGAGCGCCGGGATCGTGACCCAGGACAGCGCCTGCACGATCTCCGCCTTCGGGATCGTTCGCAACAGCACGAGCCGGCCGACGGGCACCATCATCGCGCCGCCCACTCCCTGCACGAAACGGCCCGCAACGAGCTCGCCGAGCGAGCTGCTGAGCGCGCAGCTCACCGAGCCGATCAGGAACACCGCAATCGCCGACACGAAGGTGGCGCGCGCGCCAAACCGGTCGGCGACCCAACCGCTCACGGGAATGAAAATCGCGAGCGCAAGCAAATAGGTCGTCAGCGCCAGCTTCAATCCGATCGGATCCGTGGCCAGATCCGCCGCGATCGCCGGCAGCGACGTCGCGAGCACGGTTGCATCCATGTTCTCGACGAACAGCGCGCAGGCGACGATCAGTGGCAGCAGGCGCGAAGACTTCATGGACGATATGAGGGCAGACCGCAGCGAATGGTTCGTCGCGGCTTCTTAGGTGGAGCTCGAGACGCTTGGCTCAGCCGCCCCCGGAGTGTTCCTTGATGTAGTTGCGCTCGTATTCGCGCTGCGCGTGGTCCTTCTCGCGCTTGATCCTGCCGGCGGCGCGCCGAGCCACGCCCGCCGCTCGCTTGCGGCTGCGCTCGGTGCTGACACCGGCCGTAGCCGAGAACTGCCGATCCGGCGCCACATCGCCGCACTTCGGACACGCGGGCGTCTCGCCGAGCCGCACGAGCTCGTCGAAGCGATGTGTACACGCGCGGCACTTGAATTCGTAGAGCGGCATCTGCAGTTCGCCGGTTTCGGTAGCATGCGCCGTTGCTGTACGCAGCCGGCGTAAGGCGTGAGGAAAGTGTAGCGCCTGGAGCCGGGTTTCGGCTATGCGGCAACGTCGCGGTGGCCCAGGTCAAAGGCCGAGCGCTGTGACGCGAGTCAAGGACCCGCCGGCCGCGGCACGGATGCCGCCCGCGCTGTGATGTGTTTCCGCGCCGTGCGATACGGCTGCGACTAGGCTGCCGAGACGTATTCGAGCCCTCATTCCATGTTCGTCAAACGCGCCAAGTCAGCCTCGAAGCCGCCGCCCTCGCACGACGGCAGCCAAACCTCGCAGCCGGAGCCCGATCCTCGGGATGCCGCGATCGAGCGGCTCGAGCGCGAGCTCGCGGAGCAGCGCGCGCTCGTGACCAGCCTGCGCGAATCGCTCGATGCCGCGACGTTCAAGGCGGAGACTCTCGAGAAAAGCTACGCGACGCAGCTTGCCGAGGCGCGCGACAAACGCGCGGCGATCGAGGTGGAGCTCAAAGAGAGAGAGGAAATTCTTGCGGGCCTTGGCGGCGGCCATGAGCATACGTTGCGTGAGCTGAGCGACGCGGTCGCCGTCATCAAGGTATTGAAGACCGAGCGAGACCAGCTGCGTAAGCAGATCGCGCAGGGTGGCTTTCGCCAACCGAGCGAGCGAGCGACTCGGGCCAAGCCTCCGCCGTCACCCGTCGACGAGGCGAGCGACGGCGGCGGCACGATCAATCAGCTCATTGCGAACGCCGGTTGGGCCGAGAGGAAGCCAACCGCCGGAGCCGGTCAGGCAAGTGCACAAGTCGAAGCCGAGCAGGAGCCTCCGCACGAGGAAATGCTTTCGCCGGATCTGGTGTTCACCGCCAAAGACAAGGAAAAAGAAGAGGAACGGTAAGCACTCGCCCGAGCGACGCGGAGCGCTACGCGGTTAGCTCTGGTTCCACTCGACGAGCGGCGCGCCGGGCTTGTCGCGCTCGTAAAACCACTTCAGCCCCAGCGGCTCCTCGCTCAGGATCGTGGTCTTGAAGCTTCGCCACGCCTGAATCTCGAAGTAATCGAGCGTGCCGCCGTGTGCGCGCAAGCGGTGCGGCACGCCGGGCGGAAAATACACGAGCGTGCCGGGCTCGATTTCTTGCGCACTGTCGCCGACCTCCACCTTGCCGCGTCCCTTGAAGGTCATGTAGCAGTGCGCAGCGCCGTCGGGATTCGCCGGCGTGCCCTGGTGCAGGTGATACGGCGACGAGCCGCCTTCGTTGTAGTGCATCTCGCCGGCCTGGATCGCATTGGTCGGCGTGAGCCGGCTGCCGTCCTGTAAACGCACGCTCGACTCGGCGCAAAACCGCCGCACGCGCCCGCCGCTCGCATCGCTCAAACCGCGTAGCGTCTTGCGATTGAAAAAGTACCCCGGGCCGCCCGGCAACCCGTCCTCCACGGCCGGCGGCGGTTTCGGCACCACCATGTGCAGCAGGTCGAGGTCGCCGCTTGCGGCATCGAACCGCGCCGCTTCGCCGGGCGTCAACAACACGCCCGCGCCCTCTTCGGCCACATGGCGCTCGTTCTCGAGCTCCACGCTGCCCTTGGCCGGGGAATTCATCACGTAGACCAGGTGATAGTCGTCGTCCGCGTCGATCTCGTAGCGCCTGCCTTGCTGAATGGTGCGCTTGTAGACGGTGAGGTTTTGCGAGTCGCATAGCTCGGGGCTGCACAGCACCCGCTCGAGACCGTGCTCGACCTTTTTCGCCGGAGCGGTGTTCGAATCGATGATGGTGATGTCCTGGATCGAAGGCATCGGTACGGCGCTCCTGCGGCTTCAGTCGGAATGCCGAAGATGATACGTGCAAACCCCGCACACGCGCGACCCGCACCGCAGCGAACCGCGGAGCTTGCCGCGCCGCGAGCCGCGCCGCCGCTACTCGGGCAAAGCGAACACGTACAGCGCGTGGCCGCGCGCCGGCGGGTCGATCTCCGGCGCGATCAAGTCCGGCACGAGCCGCGGGCTGCCGCCGCCCAAGCCCGTGGTGACGGCGACGTATTGCCTGCCGCCGACCTCGAAGCTCACCGGAAATCCTTGCACCGAGGTCGCGAGGCGGCTTTGCCATAGGACGCGGCCGTTGCGCACGTCCACGGCTTTGAATACTCGATCGAGGTCGCCGACGAACGCAACACCGCCCGCCGTGGACAGCACGCCGGTGAGGAACGGCGCGCGCTGCTCGAGCGCCCATTCCTCTTCCAGCGTGTCCACGTTGAACGCTGCGAGCCGGCCGATGTTGCCGTCGCTGCCCGGCATTTCGTAAAAGCGCCGATCCGCGCCGCCGGCGCTGCCGCCGCCCGGCGTCTGCGCAATGGCTTGCGCGCGAATCGAAATGCAGCTTTGGCTCAAGGGAATGATCATGCGCCGCGACGGCCGGTGAAAGCTCATCGCTTGCCAGTTCTTGCCGCCCTCGGTGCTCGGGCATCCGTCGATCCAGTCGCCGACGCCATGCTCGAGAATGTCATCGCGATAACGCGGCGTGCCGGTTTCGCGATCGAAGCTCGCCCAAACGTTCTGGAACAGCGTCTCGACATGGCCAAGATACGTGCCGTCGCGACGATCGTGCTTCCAGAGCACGCCGTCTTTACCGGCAGACAGCACCCACTTCTCGTCGCCCGCGTCGACCAGCACGCGCTCGAACACCACGTCGAGGTCGAGCGCTTCGCCGGGTGCATGCGCGTAATGCCACGCGAGCTTGCCCGTGCTCACGTCGAGCGCCACGGTGGAGTTCGTGTAGAGGCCCACGTCGCGCGCGCCCATGCCGCGGCTCGCCGGCATCCACGGCTTGGCCTGCGCCGTGCCCCAGTAGGTGAGATTGAGCTCTGGATCGTAGCTGCCCGTGATCCAGGTTTCGCCGCCGGCCCGATACAAGTTCGGCAGGTCGCCCCAACTATCGCCGCCAGGCTGGCCCTGAAGCGCAATCGTGATGAAGCGCCACACCTGCTCGCCCGTGTCCGCGTCGTAGGCACTGATGAAGCACTTGTTCTCCTCGTAGCGCGAGCAGCCGCCCATGCCCTCGAGCACGAGGCCGTTGGCGACGATCGGCCCGCTGCTGCTGGCGCGCGCGTCCTTCATCTCCACGTCCCACTCGAGCTCGCCGGTGCGCGCATTCAGCGCGACCAGATGAGCGTTGCTCTGGAAGATCAGCTTGTCCTCGTAGAGCGCGATACCGCGCGACGCAATGGCGGTGTCGATGCGGTGCTCCCAAATCAACGTGCCGTCACGGCCGTCGATCGCCTGCACCACGCCATCCGGGTTGTTGAGATAGATCGTGCCCCGATAGACCAGCGGCGCCGGCTGGTTCGTCCCGCCGTCGCGCATGGGCCAGATCCATGCGAGCTGGAGCTGATTGACGTTGCCGGCCGTGATTTGCTCGAGCGGACTGAAGCTCGACGCGCTGTAGTCGCGGCGGATCATGGGCCAGTCGCCGGGCGCGGGTGCGCGCAGCACAGCATCGGTGACGGGTACGAACCCGTTGACGGTGCCCTTCACGAGCAAGCCCGTGGGCCTCGGCGCGGCGTCGCCGCCGGCACCGCGCGGCGCGCCCGCGGCGATCGGCTCGCCGCTCGCCGCAAGCAATCGTTGCTCGCCGGCGGCATTGCCGTTGCGCTCGAGCAGGTACGCCATGACCTCGAGATACGCATCCTCGCCGAGACTGCCGGGGCTCTCGGGCGGCATCGTTGTGCGCAACTGCGCGAGCAGGTCGTTGGTGCTGCGCGTGCGCCACTTGCCGACGAACTCGTCGCCCATGAGCGGCGCGGTGGGCAGCGTGCGCAAGTCCGCCCCATGGCAGGCCGCGCAGAACTGCGCATAGGTGGTCGCTCCGGCCCGCGCCTGCTGTTCCGTGAACGCGAGCGCGAGCTGGGCAGGTAGCGCCAGCGCGGCCATAGCCAAAACCCGGGCAGGAAGCGTTGTGAGGCTAAAGCTCATCTGTTTGTGCTCGTTGCGGTTGATGTTGATGAACGCCCGCTCGTCCGCGGATCGATGTCGACGTCGAGAAAGCAGCACGGTCCCGCTCGATCATGGAGCCCTCCCCCGGGTGAGCGACCACGGCGTGAACTATACGCCCCCGGCCCGCGCGCGGCAGCTCAAGACGGGCGGTCGAGCAACGCGCGAACCGCCTGATGAAGCTCCGCTTGCTCGCCGCGAAAGCCGGCGCTCTTGCACCCGGCCTGCGTGGCCTCGATGAGCGCCGAGCCGAGCACCTGCAAATCGAGTAGCGCAGGCCGGGCATTCCTGGCCGTGCCGCTGACATCCGGCTGCCGAAAGGCATGCTCGCACCGCTCGCGGCTCGAAGAGTGGTAGGCCGCGCATGCCGACGGCCGCACCTCATGGGCCGCGCAGCGGCCTGCGTGCAGGAATGCGCACGCCATGCGCGCGGAACGCGTCTGCTCGACACCGAGCGCGTCGATACGCCCCGCGTTGACGCGGATCCGCTGCTCGATTTGCGCGGCGATGGGCTCCGCCACCGCCGTGCGAAGGTGGTGCAACAGCGCGGCCGCCTCGTGCTCGAACACGGTCACGCGCTGGTGGCAGCAGTAAGTACAACCGGGGGCGCACGCGACGGGCGCGCCGGACGCCCGCAAGGCATCGGTCTCGTCGTCGACGATGCGGTTGAGCTGCCGGCAGAGCGCGGCGCAGGTACCCCCGCCCTCCGATTCGGCGAGCGCAGCCGCCGTTCTCTCGAACGTGGCCGTGGCGGCCCGGTTCAGTCGCTCGCGTTTAAGCTCCATAGCGCGAGCATTCTAGAGCCACACCACGAGGTGAGCCGCTATACTCGCGTCTTCACCTTCGCTTTCTCGACGATGGGGGATTTGATCATGACTGCTTCACTCACCGTTCGTGCTGCACTGGTCGTTTGCTCGTTCGGCTTGGCCTCGAGCATCCTGGCTGCACCGGCTCCGGATTTCGCGGAGAAGCTGGCGGCAGAGTCGCGGCCGCTCGAGGATCGCGTGCGAGACGGCGCGCGCCGCCCTTATCAAGTCATGCAGCTCCTCGGCGTAGACGCCGGCCAAACGTTACTCGACGTCGGCGCAGGCGGAGGCTGGTTCACGCGCGTGCTGTCCGCCGCTACGGGCCCGAGCGGCAAGGTCATCGCTCAGTTCGGCCCGAGGGCCTTGCAGCGCGAGAACGGTCAGGCGCAGAAGGATCTCGCCGCGTCGCTCGGCAACACCGAAGCGTTCTTCGGCAACGTCAGCGAGCTGCCGGCCAATAGCGTCGACGCCGCCGTCACGGCACTGAACATGCACCACATGAACGCCGAGCGCGCAGGCCCCTATCTTCGCGAGATTCTGGCTGTGCTGAAGCCGGGCGGCCGCGCGGCGATCATCGATCACGTAGGCGTGGCCACCGCGAACAACGCACAGCTGCACCGCATGCTGCCGTCCGATGCCAAGACCTGGATCGAGCAGGCTGGATTCGAGATCGTGACCGAGTCCGACATCCTGCGCACGACGGCCGACGATCACACGCTGTCGGTCGACGATCCGCGGCTCGGCCGCGACATCGACCAGTTCCTGTTCATCGTGCGGAAGCCGCAGCGGTAGCGATACCGTGCCGCTTGGCTACTCGCGACCCTCGAGAGCCTCGAGCGAGTAGTTGCGGTACGTGAGCTCTTCGCAACGATCCCGTGCGAACGGCGCATCGGCCGGCATCACGATGTCCGTGCCCGCGTACTGGTCCGTGAAGGTAGCCGGATCTTCCGCCACGTAGTCGCGCTTCAAGGCCATCGTGGCGGGATCGAGGGTGAAGCGCTCGACGACATGGAGCTGGTCGGAGTGCGGCACGGTGCCCGCGAGGATACCGGGCGCGAAGCCCACGGTGTCGACGACGAGCGTGTCACCGTCCCAACGCCCGATCGAATGACCCGCGCGGCTCGGCGCAATTCCCGCCGGGTGACTCGTGGCGTTCATATGGATCGTGCGCGTGAGGCCGCGGCCGTACTCCATCGTGATGGCGCCGTCGACTTTCGTGATTTGATTGATGGGGCCATCGAAAACCCAGTCGAAGATCACGCTCGTGATCTCGCAACGCGCGCGCGGGCTGTCCTCGGGCGGCTTCGCCCGCAGCTCGTCGGACGCGGCCTGGCCGGCCGGCGTAAACGTTACGGGACGCGCACCCCAGCCCGCGTTCGGCACGTCTGCCAATGCAATGGCGCCGGACTCGATGCCCGCCACCATGCTCTTCGGCACCAGCCCTCCGCGGCCATTCGGCGGGCGCGCAATCAAGTACTGCTCCTGCGCCCAGTCGCCGAAGATGTTCGGCTCGCCGCTCGGAAGCCGCGCCGGCCTGTTGCTCTGCCCTTGCGTCGCGCTGGTGAGCTGCTGATAGCGCTCGAACGTGGCGTCGTCGAGCGTCAAGGTTTCGATGTAGCACGAAGCCGGATCGTCCCGATGCGGGTTGCCGGACACCACCACATGCTTGCCGGCCACGAACATCTCTTCGGACCACCCGGAGCGGCGCAGCACCGTGGCCGCGCGCATCTCGCAGCGCATCGGCTGCACGTTGCCGTCGGCTGTCATCGCGTCGAAGTAAAGGTAGGCGTGGGGATTGACGAAGTCGATGCCCGTCAACGTGCCTTCGATCATCACCTCTCGCGTCGGATCGAACCGGCCGAACCCGTGATGGGCCAAGGCAGGCGCGGCCAGCGTCATCGCGACCAATGAACAGGCCTTCAGCGATTTCGACATGAGCTTCCCTCGAGCCGGTTGCGGCGTAGTGGTTGTAGCCAGTATACCGCCGGGCCAGGGAATGCGCGGAGCCTACACCTCGGCCCACATCCGTAGCAGGTTGTGATAGCTGCCCGTCAGTGCGACCACGGAAGCGTGGCCTTGCCCGAGCTCGCCGACGAGGCGCTGAATGGCCACGTCCATCTCGAACAGCACGCGCCGGCGCGAATCGTCGCGAATTATGCTCTGCACCCAAAAGAACGAGGCCAGGCGCTCTCCGCGAGTCACCGGGGTTACGTGATGCAGGCTCGCTGCCGGATACAAGATCAGATCGCCGGCCTCGAGCTTCACTGCGTGCGCGCCGTAGGTGTCCTCCACCGTGAGCTCGCCGCCTTCGTAGCTGTTCGGGTCGCACAGGAACAGCGTCGCCGACAAGTCGCTGCGCAGGCGCTCGACTCCGCCGCGTCGCACACGCACAGCGTTGTCCACGTGCATGGCGAATTGCTCGCCGCCGGCGTAGCGATTGAAAAGTGGCGGCCAAACTTTGGCCGGCAGTGCGGACGCCATGAACAAAGAATTGCGCCCCAGCGCTTCGAGCACGATATCGCCGGCGCGCTTCGCGGCGGCGCTGTCTTCCGGGAGCTGCCGGTTGCGCTTCGCCAACGCGGCTTGAGCGCCGCTCGTGGCATTGCCGTTGATCCACTCCGCGGGCTCGATGATCGCGCGCACCGCCTGAAGCTGTGCCGCGCTCAGGACTTGCGGAATTTGGACTAGCATCGCGGCTTCCTGCGCAGCCGCGCGCCCGGCGGCGCGCGGCTTGCATCTGCTAGAGCCGCCAGCTCACGCGAAGAACGGCCGACCGTGCCGCGCCTGGCGTCGCCCAGCCGTTCGACGCGTTGTTGCGCACGCGCTCGAAGTACTCCTCGTCCGTAAGATTGTCGACGTTGAACTGCAGCCCCAGGTTGTCGTTGAGCGAATACGCGACCATGGCACGGTAGACCCAGTAGTCCGGCGTGAAGTACAGGTCGGCCGCTTCGTTCGCGCGATTGAACGTGTACTCGCCCTGGTACGTGGTGCCGAAACCCACCGTTAAAGCGTTCGACGCGCGGTAAGTGGCCCAGAAGCTCGCCGAGTGCTCCGGCGTGGACGGCAGCGGGTCGCCGGCACGAAAATCCACCGTGCTGCTTCCGATCAAGACGTCGTCGATGCCCTGCAGCAGCTCGCTGTCCAAATACGTGTAGTTCGTGAACAGGGACCACTTGTCGCCGAACGTGCCGCTCGCGCCGAGGGCGATACCGTGGACGCGCGAGCTGCCGTCGAGCTGCTGCTGGGGGACCGCCGGGTCGCCGGAGTCGACGCGAAAGTTGGTGCGCTCGTTGCGGAACGCCGCGGCCGTCACCGTGAGCTGCCCGCCGAGGTCCCACTTGCCGCCCACCTCGAGGATCCGCGCCGTTTCCGGATCGACGTTACAGTCTTCGACGATGTCGCACGCTCCATTGACGGACGATTGCGACGGCGTCTCGGAGTTGCCTTGCGAAACGTAGAGGCTCGAGCGCTCCGTGGGCTTGAATACCAGACCGAGCCGATACGAAGACAGGTCGTCGACGTTGCGCGCGAGGAGCCCTTGCGTCACCACCGGCTCCGCGGGAGGCGCCGGATACGGAATCGCGAACGTCGCCGTCGTGCTCTTGCCGTCGTTGTTCTCGTAACGCAAGCCGGCGTTGATTTCGAACCGCTCCGTGAGCTGCATGCGGTCGAAAACGTAGGCCGCGCGGTTGTCCACGTCGCCGTCCACGGCTTGGTTCTGGATGAAGTTCACGGGACCCGTGTAAACGTTATCGGGATTCGCGATGCTCATCGCAGGCAGCGTGGGGTTCGGCATAACGCCTTGCGGATTGCGCAGTAGGTTGCCGTTGTCGCGGTGATAGCTCTCGCTCGAGATCGAAAGCCCCGTTACGAGCGTGTGCCGAACAGCGCCGGTGGCGAACTCGAGCGTGAAGTCCGTTTGGTTGACGATGATCTCGTTCGTCGTATCGCGCACGTTGCCGCGCGGGCCGCTCGGCTGATACAGGCCGGGGCCCGGGCCGGGCACCGCGCAGGCCGCACCCGTCCAGGGATTGATGCCGCTGTCGAGACACCACGTGCCCTGCGGAGGGTCGACGACGAGGTATTGGTCCACTTGCTGGATACGCGTGAGATTGCGCACGCTCACGTTGTCGTTGAACGCGTGGTCGAACGTGGCCGTGAACGCATCGAGCTCGATCTCTTGCCTGTCGATGTTCCGGTATCCGTAGTACGCGCTCGTGGGCGAGCCCGGCAGCGCGCCGTCGTTGAAGGCGCCCAATGCATAAGGCACCCCGTACTGCGGAATGTTGTCGTCCTCCTGATGCACGTACGCCAACGCCACGCGCGTGGCTCCTTCGCCGAACGCGACGGACGGCGCGATGCCCCAGCGGTCGTAGTGCTCCACGTCGCGCCCGGGCACGTCGTTGCGATGCGACATCAGATTCAAGCGGAAATCGGCCAACTCGCCCACGGCGAGCTCCGAATCGAGCGTCAAGCGTGCGTACGAGTCGCCGCCGCCGGCGATGTCGAGCACCGTGCCCTCCATGCCGCGCGGTGTTTTCGTAACGAGATTGATCGAGCCGCCGACCGAGCCCGCGCCCGTGTAGACCGAGTTCGCGCCCGAAACGAGCTCGAGCTGCTCGAGATTGAACGGATCGGTACGACTGTACTGCGCGCTGTCGCGTACGCCGTCCGTCGAGATGTCGTTGTCGGCCGCGTAGCCGCGCAAGTTGACCTTGTCGCCGTAGCCGCCGCCGCCTTCGCCGGCGGTGAACGTGATGCCGGGCAACGTGGCGAGAATGTCGCGCATCGTGAGCAGATTCTGCTGGTCGATGATCTCGCGCGGCACGAGCGTGATCGTTTGCGGCGTCTCGAGCAACGGCGCGGTGTAGCGAGTACCGAGCCCTTGCTCCAGGCGCTCGCCGAACACTTCGATGACGTCGGTCGTCGCGCTTGCGGCCGGCTCCGTGTCGCCGCCACGTTGCTGTGCATGAACCGCGCCTGCGGTCAGGCTGGCCGCTCCGAGCCAAGCTCCCGCGCGCAATGCCCCACGTGCCACGCTGCGCACCCCAACCCCAGTAGCTTTCCCGCTCACAGCGTCTCTCCCAAATACAAATGCGACTGATTCGCATTCTTGCGCTAAACGTGGGTAAACGCAACTCATTCTCACTTAACGCAAGATCCGGATCCCGCTACGGCCCTATGGCCAGCGGTGCTACGATCCCAAGCATCAAGCGAGACACTGGGGGAGCAATGAGCACGCGAACGGCGCTCTCGATCGGCGTATTAGCAGCGCTGGCCACGGCCGTCACGGCCCACGCGCAACCGGCGGCAGACGCGGCCTCCGCGGCCTACAGCCTGCCGCGCACGTCATGGGGCGACCCGGATCTACAGGGCGTGTGGGACTACCGCACGATTACGCCGCTCGAGCGCCGACAGGAATTCGGCGATCGCGCCTTCTACACCGAAGACGAGATTGCGCAGCTCGAAGGCCGGGCCGCGCGCCGCATGGACCAGCCTCCCGACGGCACTGCGCCGGCGAACCTCGTCCACGCCGAATACTTGACGGATCCCGGCCGGCGCGTCGATGAGTCTCATCGCACGTCACTGATCGTCGACCCGCCAAATGGCCGCATGCCGCCGCTGACGCCGGCAGCGCAGGAGCGACAGGCGGCGAACCGCGCCGCGGCAGCGGGCGCACCGGCTCGCTCGGGCGGACGCGCCGATTCCTACACCGATCGCTCGCTGCTCGAGCGTTGCATCACGCGCGGCTCCGCGGGCGCCCCACTGCCCACGCTCTACAACAACAACATTCGCATTGCCCAAGCGCCCGGCTTCGTGGCCATCGTGCACGAGATGGTGCACGAGACGCGCCTGGTGCCGCTCGACGACAGCGCGTTCGGCAACGTTCGCTCGTATCTCGGCGAATCGCGTGGGCGCTGGGAAGGCGACACGCTCGTTGTGGAGACGCGCAACTTCAACGGCAAGGCACCGTATCGCGGCGCCGGCACCAACTTGACGGTTACGGAACGCTACACGCGTGTAGCGCCCGACAAGATCAACTTCGAAGTGACGTTCCAGGACGATTCGCAGTGGACGCAACCGTGGACTGCTGCGTATTCGATTCGCACGGGCGAAGGCGAGCTGTACGAATACGCCTGCCACGAAGGCAACTATGGGCTGCGCAACATCCTCGAGAATGCACGCGACGAGGAACGCAAAGCTTCGGGAGGCAACCCATGACGCAACGAGCCGTCTTCACGCTCGCGGGCGCCCTCCTCTTCTGCGCGCCTGAGCACGACGCCGCCGCACATCACTCGTTCGCCGCAGAATTCGACGCGGACCAACCGGTCGAGCTGCACGGCACCATCACGAAGATGGAATGGATCAATCCGCACTCGTGGCTGCACATCGACGTCAAGAACGATGACGGCACCATCACGCCGTGGATGATCGAAGGCGCCACACCGAACACGTTGTTGCGGCGCGGCTTCACGCGCGACGCCGTCAAAGTCGGCACCGAGATCACCATCGTCGGTTATCGGGCGAAGAACGGTGCGCATCGCGCCAACGGCCGCGATTTGGTTTTGCCCGACGGCTCGCGCCTGTTCATGTCGTCACCCGGCACCGGCGCGCCCGGCGAGGGAGCCGAGGCCGAGCAAGAGTAGGCGCCCGCCATGCGCACAGCGCTGCTCGCCGTCGTCGCCATCGCCGCCGCGCTAGCCGGCACCGGCGCGGTGCTCTACGCGCGCAACGCCACCCCCGTGGTGCCGGCCATCGCCACAGCGGAGGCCGCGGCTTTGGGCACCCCTTGGGTGGTGAAGCTACATGCGCAGTGGTGCCCCGTTTGCATGCTGACGAAGGGCATGTGGGCGGAGATCGAGCAGACATACGCCGGCCGCGTGCGCCTGGCGGTGTTCGACTTCACGAACGAAACCACGACGGCCGCGAGCCGCGCCGAAGCGGAGCGGCTCGGTCTCGAGGAAACCTTCGAAGACGCCGGCTTCGCGACCGGACCGATCCTGGTGCTCGACGGCCGCAGCAAAGAAGTCCTTGCTTGGATCAGCGGCAGCCGCGACTTCGAAGACTATCGCGCTGCCATCGACTCGGCACTCGCGTCCGCCGCCCGCTCGCCTTGAGCCGCCGCCGGCGGCGG
>CAMPKU010000085.1 GCA_946887385.1 uncultured Gammaproteobacteria bacterium | reverse complement strand
GGGCGCGATCCCGTGATGGGCAGCAGCATCCTGCTCACTGCGATCACGGACAGCATGGGCTTCCTGATCTTCTTGGCGATGGCGTCGCTGCTGTTGCTCTGAGCTAGGACGGCAAGAGCACGCCCGAGCCGCCGCCCGATTTCGGCAGGTCCTTGAGCTTCGGCAGCGAATCGACGACTCGCAGCACCGCTTCCTGATAGTGCAGGTGCTCCCGCGGCTTGAAGTCGAGCGTGGGCAGCACGGCGGCATAGACGTTGACGAGCTTCAGCGCCGGATGCTCCGCCAGCAAATGGCCGCCGCAAAGCTTGCACCATTTGCGGGCGCTCTTCGGCGTCTTGCTGAAGGTGCCGATATTCTCCGAGCCCGCCGTGATCTTGACCGATCCCGGGCGCCACAACGTGTAGGCATTCACGGGCGCCGCCGACCATTGTCGGCACGACTCGCAGTGACAATAACCCATCGCTACCGGCTCGCCGGTCACGACGAGGGAGACCGCGCCGCAAAAGCAGCTGCCCTTATGAGTCTTCTCCATGGTGTCCTCGATCCGCTGGATTCCGGCGCGTCCGGCCGGGCCGCTACTATAGCCGACCCTCGCGCAAATGCTTGCGCCGGTTCGGGTTAATCGAGACGTTAGCCGTTAAGACAACCGTTAATTGCGTGACAGGGTTGCGCCGCGTCGCCACCATGGCCGCCCCTCGAAATCGTTGCCGAGCTTCGCTCTATATGTCTTCGCCGCGCACCGCATTCCCTCGTCCTTCCGTGTTGACCGCAGCCGTCTTGGCAGCGCTCGCCTCTTCATTGGTAGTGGCCCAAGAGGCGCAGCCGCAGGAACCGGTGGAAGAGGTGATCGTCTTCGGCCGCAGTCTCGCGCTCGTCGGGCGGGCCGAAGCGGCCAGCGAGGGCACCGTCGGCGGAGCCGACTTGCTGGTGCGGCCGATGCTGCGCGTCGCGGAGCTGCTCGAGGCCGTGCCGGGCATGGTGGCCGTGCAGCATTCCGGCAGCGGCAAAGCGAATCAGTATTTCTTGCGCGGCTTCAACCTCGACCACGGTACGGACTTCACTACGATTCTCGACGGTGTCCCGCTGAACATGCGCTCGCACGGCCACGGGCAAGGCTATCTCGACATCAACGGCATGCTGCCGGAGACTGTCGAGCGCATCGACTACCGCAAGGGTACCTATCGGGCCGACCTTGGCGACTTCGCGATGGCCGGTGCGGCCGTGATCACGACGATCGACCGGCTCGACGCGCCGTTTTTCTCGCTCGAGAGCGGCGAGAACGGTTGGGGGCGAATCGCGGGCGGCGGCAGCCGGGATCTCGACAACGGCGCAAGCCTCACGGGTATCGCCGAGCACAAGACCTACGACGGGCCGTGGCAGCAGCCCGAGAACCTTCAGCACACGTCGCTCTGGGGCAAGTACCGCGGCCCCACGCAGTTCGGCACGCTGGCCGTAACGCTCTCGGGCTATGACGCGGAATGGCAGCCCACGGAGCAAATCCCGGAGCGAGCGATCGGCACGGCCGTTTGCGCCGACGAGTTCTGCGCCCTCGATCCGACGGCGACGGGCCGCACGTCGCGCTGGATCGGCAGTGTGATGCTCGAAGGCGACCTATGGAATGCGTCGGCCTATGCGCAGTACTACGACTGGGAAATGCAGTCGAATCCCACCTACGACGCGCAGATCAACCAGTTCGATCGGCGCTGGATCACGGGCGGCCGCTACGAGCGAACGATTCACGAATCGGACCGCGTCGCGGTCACCGTGGGCGGCGACTTCCGCTACGACGACGTCGGCAACGTCGGCGTGGACGAGTTCGAGCAGGGCCAGTTCGTTGACAACATCGGCCAGAACAGCCTCAAGGAGACTTCGCTCGGCGCATTCGTCGAAGCGAGCCTGTCGCCCACGGATCGGTTGCGGGTGATGCTAGGCGCGCGAGCCGATGTTTACGATTTCGATGCCACGGCAAGGACCGTCGGCAGCGCGGACGGTCACGAGACCGATTCGCGCGCGTCGCCGAAGCTCGGCCTCGCATACGAAGTTACCGGCAACGTCGAGCTCTACGGCAACTGGGGCAAGGGCTTTCACTCGAACGACGTGCGCGGCGTCGTGAACACGATCGATCCGGTGCCCGGCTTATCGCCCGGTGAAGGATACGAGGCCGGCGCGCGGATTCAGGCCGGCGCGCTCACGGTCACGACGGCGTATTGGTGGCTCGATCTCGACAGCGAGCTGATCTTCGTCGGCGATTCCAACGCGGTGGAGCCGAAGGGCGGTTCGAAACGCGACGGCTACGAAGTCACGCTCTTCTGGCGGCCCGTGGAGTGGCTCGGCATCGACGCCGTCTATGTGGGCAGCAAGGCGCGATACGTCGACAATCCCGACGGCGACTACGTGGAAGGCGCCGTCGAGAACGCGGGCCAGATCGGTGTCTCGGCGGTGAAGGACAACTGGGAGGCCAGCCTGCGTCTGCGCTATCTCGGCGAGTACGCACTCACCCCCGACAACGCGCAGCGTGCCGACGCCGAGACCTCCATCAATCTGCGCGGGGCGTACACCGTCGGCCGGGCCACGTGGTACGCGGAGCTACTGAACGTGTTCGATGAGGATGGGAAGGACATCGTCTATTGGTACGAAGCGTACGTGGACGGTCTCGATCCGCCCGGTCTGAGCTCGGAAACGCTCGACTGTACGATCACGAACTGCCGGATGAGCCGCGTGGAAGAACCGCGGACGCTGCGGCTCGGAGTGAAATTCGAGTTCTAACGGGTTGCGCCGGCCTCTACCAGGTCCGCTGCGATGTCGAGGTTGCCGTAGCTGCGCGCCAGCGACAGGGCGCTCGAGCCTTCGAGGTCGAGAATGTTGACGTCGGCCCCGGCTTCGACGAGCAGCTGCGCCACCTCGGCGTGACCCTCGACCGCCGCGACCATCAATGCCGTGCGGCCGTACCACCGTTCGCGCACATTGACGTCGGCGTAATTCATGGCAAGCGCGGGGTTCGAGGGCGCCGAGTAACCGGCCGACTCGGCGATGCGCGCGGCGGCGCGCGCTTCACCCAGCTCGGCCAGCGAGACGCCTTCGACGCCGCCGGTGAGCAATGCGCGGACGACGTCGGCATCGCCGGCCCTCACGGCCGTCAACAGTACGGCTTCTCCGGCCGGCAGCGCCGCGTTCGCGTCGGCGCCGGCCGTGAGCAGCATTCGGGTGGCGAAGGCATCGCCGGCGCGTGCCGCGAGATAGAGCGCGGTGACGCCGTAGGAGTTCGCTCTCCGCACGTCAGCGCCGGCGTCGATCAACAGCTTCGCGATCTCGTGCCTCTCCGCATGCACGGCGCGCATGAGCGGCGTCGTACCGTCGTACTCGGGCTCGTTGGGATCGACGCCAAGGGCTAGAAAATTTTCGACGGCCGTGCGGTTGCCGACCAGCACTGCCTCGGCGAGCGTGGCGGGCTGGTAGCGGTCGAGCGCAACCGGGGGCGCTTGCTCGCGGCTGCAAGCGGCCAGCGCGACGAGTGCGAGCACGGCCCAGCCGGTATTCAAGCACGCTCGCCTAAACCGCATTCGCTCCCCGTTTTGGCTGCCGCAGACAGGCTCTGCGTCGGCTAATGATACGCGCGAAACGCCGACCACGACCCGTCGAATTCCCGTTAGGGATCGTAGAAGCGGACGGACTTCTCGTTTTCGAGGCAAATGAACTCGATGAGCTCCGCGTCGGGGAATAGCCTCTGGTTCACGCGAACCGTGAACGGTTGCTTGTAAGCCATTGGATCTTCAATGGTTACATCGATCTGCAACGTACCGAAATTCGGCCGGCGAAAGCGCTCCGTCATCTTGCCTGCACTGGTGAGCGGGCTGCCTTGAACGTCGAGCCACACGTCGTCACGGAAGCCGACGGTTTCGACGACGAGCTCATCGCCCTCCCAGCGTCCCACCGAATAGCCGTACCACCACGGCTGAAGGTTCTCATCGACCTTGGGCAGCGGGCGGCCGTCCAAGAAGATCTGTCGCAGGCCCTCGTTGCCTTCGTACATCATGACGATCAGATTCGGCGTCTGCACGATCTTGCGAGGCTGAGGGTGCAGATGCAGCTGCATGAGGCCCATCGGTAGGCACAGCGCATCGGGATTGTTTTTCTGGTTGTCCGCCATCCGCTCGTCGCGCAGCAGCCCCGCGAGCGGTGTGAAGGGCAGGCCGCCGCGGATGCCGGCACCCGCATTCCAGAACGTGGCTGCGGGCGGGCCGCCGTCCGCCGATTGCAGCGCGTCGAAGTTGGGATTCGCGCCGCCGGGGCCGACCCGCTCCCACAGGCCCGAGAAGTCCGGACGGCCGTCGGCCGTGCGCGGTGCCGGAGCCTCGAGATTGACCTCGCCGTCGGCATTGCGTGGCGCACGCTTCGCCTCGTGGAGCGGCCATTGCGCCGTCGCGGGCAGCACCGCGACCAATGCCGCGGCAACTACGAGCGCGCGCGGCGCGCAAACGATTCGCAGTGCAGCGTGGGCTGCCGTCGAATAGCGCACGGCCTTATTGGGCCGGCTCGTTTTCGATCGAGGAGCCCGCGAATAGCCGCTTGCCGTCGGCGAGCGTCACCGTGCTCGCGTTACCGACGTGCGGATTGTTCTTGGCGCGATGGCCCGTCACCGTCACCATGTCGCCAATCTTCATCGAGTTGCGATTCCAACCGCGGCGCATGAGGCCATTGGGGCTCGCAAGCTCGAAGTCCCAGTTCACGGTCTCGCCGCCGTCTTCTTTTGCGTCGATGTAAAAGCGCGCGTGCGGGTTCATCCATTCCACCTTCGTGACCGTGCCCGTCACCGTGACCGGCATGTCGCGGTCGAACTCCGCCGCGAACGAGTGATGCGCCGATGCCGAAACGGTGAAGGATAAGGCGCCCGCAGCGGCGATCATCAAAGTTGAAGCGCGTTTCATCGTGATGCTCCTTGGAATCATGGATCGTAGTGCTGCGAGGACTTTTCGTTCTCGTTGCAGATGAACTCGATGAGCTCTTCGTCGAGCAGGACCTGGTGGCTCACGCGGACAGTGAACGGCTTCGTGTACGCCTTCGGATCGTCGACCGTGACGTCGATTTCAAGATGACCGTAGTCGGGCCGGCGCCAGCGCTCGATGAGCTTGCCCTGCGTGGTGAGCGGGCTGCCGAACACGTCGAGCCAGCCGTTGTCGACGAAGCCGACGGATTCAACGACCAGCGTGTCACCCTCCCAGCGGCCGACCGAATAGCCGTACCACCACGGCTGCAAGTTTTCGTCGACCGTGGGCAGCTCGCGGCCGTCCATGAAAATTTGCCGAAGGCCCTGATTGCCTTCGTACATGATCACGATGAGCTCGGGTGTTTGTACGATCTTGCGCGGCTGCGGATGGCCATGGAGCTGCATGAAGCCCATCGGCAGGCACAGCGCGTCGGGGTTGTCCTTCTGGTTGTCGGCCACGCGCTGCGCGCGCAGCTCGCGCGCCCAATCTTGAAACGGCGGCCCGCCTTCGATGTTCGCGCCGATGTCGAAGAAGGTGGCACGGGGCGGAGCAGCCGGGTCGGGCGGCGGAGCGCCGGCCGAAAGACCGAGCTGATTGTCGTCGCCGCTATCGGCGGAGTCTTGTAGCGAGCGCGATGGGCTCGCCTGGCCCGGCGGCGGCGCCGCTGCGATCGAGTTGAGATAGATCTCCCACACGCCGCTCAAATCCGGTTTGCCGTCCGCGGCGCGGGGCGCGGGTGCCGTTAGGTTCGGCGTGCCGTCTGCGTTGCGCGGCACGTTCGGCGTTGGGTACGACGGCCACTGCGCGCTCGCCGGCATCGCGAGGGTAGCGAACCCGATCGCCAACAAAGTTGTCTCGGCACGGATCGTCATCGAGTTTGTTCACCGCGGCCTAAAATGTGGCCGAGAAAATACCGTATTCGGTACCCGTCTTAAAGCCAACTCGACTTACCTTAAGAATCGTGGCCATGGGCGCATTCGTTCAGAAAGTGCTACCCTCGCCGCGTAGGCCGCCGGAAGACGGTTCAGGGGGAACGATATCGTGTACAGCGATCCGCGAGACGCGTTATTAAAATCGCCGATGACCGTGATGCAGATCGTGATCGTTGCGATCACCGTCTGCCTCAATGCCCTCGACGGGTTCGACGTGCTGTCGATCAGCTTTGCATCGCCCGGCATCAGAGCCGAGTGGGGCCTCGAGCCGGCGGCGTTGGGCTTCGTGCTGTCGGCCGAGCTCATCGGCATGGCCTTGGGCTCCATCTTTCTAGGCGGCGTGGCGGATAAGATCGGCCGGCGGCCGACGGTGCTCGGCTGCCTCGTCGTGATGGCCACCGGCATGTACATGGCCACCACCTCGGGCGGCGTGCTCGGCGGCGTCGTGGTGCCCGTGTTCGCGCTGTTCGGCGGCGACGTCGATGCGCGTCTCGCGGATCTCGCGATCTGGCGGATCGTCACGGGCCTCGGCATCGGCGGCATGCTGGCCGCGATCAACGCCGTGGCGGCAGAGTTTTCGAACGCCCGGCGGCGCGACGTGAGCATCGCCATCATGTCGATCGGTTATCCCGTAGGCGCAGCCGCCGGCGGCTTCATCACTTCGGCCGGCCTCGAGCTGGCCAACTGGCGCTCCGTGTTCCTGTTCGGCGCCAGCGTTACGCTCGCCATGATTCCGCTGGTGTACTTCTTCATGCCGGAGTCCGCGCACTGGCTCGCGCGCAAGCAGCCGAAGAACGCGCTCGAAAGGATCAACAAAACGCTCCGTAAGATCGGTCACGCGCCGATCACGGCGTTGCCGGCGGTGTCGGCGGCCATGCGCAAGCGCTCGGTCGAAGACATTTTCCGCGGCAGTCTTCTGCCGATCACGGTCATCGTCACGATTGCGTATTTCTTCCACATCACTACGTTCTATTTCATCGTGAAGTGGGTACCCACGCTCGTCGTCGACATGGGCTTCGCGCCGAGCTCGGCCGGGCAGGTGTTGAGCTGGCTGAACGTCGGCGGCGCCACGGGCGGCACCGTGGTCGGGCTGCTGGCGATGCGTTACAACGTCAAGTTCATCACGATTGGGGTCATGCTCGTGTCCACGGTGATGGTCACGCTCTTCGGCCGCAGTCCCAGCGACTTGACCGCGCTGATCCTGATCTGCATGGCGTCCGGCTTCTTCACGAACGGCGCCATCACGGGCATGTACGCATTGTTCGCGAAGGCGTTCCCCACGCACGTGCGCGCATTCGGCACGGGCTTCGCCGTCGGCGTCGGCCGCGGCGGCTCGGTGCTCGCGCCGAACCTGGCAGGTGTGCTGTTCGCAGCGGATCTCGGCAGGCCTACGGTGTCGATGATCATGGCCCTCGGGTCGCTCCTGGCGGCAGGCGTGCTCACGATGCTCGTCATCAAGCCGGAGACCCCGGAGACCGAGTCGGCGGAGAAACGCGCCGAGGCGGCGGGCCTCGACGGCGCGGTTGCGCACGGCCGCTGATTTCTCAAGAACGAGGCTCTAATGATCGAAGCTATCGAAAATAGCGCGTATGCCACCTGGGTGCGCGAATCTCCGTCCATCTTCGCGTACACCACCATCCTGTCGCTGCACGCCATCGGCCTTGCGATCATCGTCGGCATCAACACGCTCATCGCTTTGCGGTTGCTCGGGTTCGTGAAGGAAATTCCGCTTGCTCCGCTGCGCAAACTGTTTCCCTGGATGTACCTTGGGTTCGCGATCAACGCGTTCTCCGGCGGGTCGCTGCTCGCCGCCAATCTCACCACCGACCTCGGCAACTGGTTGTTCCTGGCTAAGCTCGGGTTCATCGCGCTCGCAATGATCAATCTCGAGCTCACGCGTATGTGGGTTTTCGATCGGCCAAACGTCGCCGCCGCGGGCGAGCTGCCGCAGCGCTCGCGCAGCGTCGCGATCGGCGCGCTGGTTCTATGGGGCTTGGCGATGGTTGCGGGACGGTTTACGGCCTACCCGAACTTCGTCGAGGCATGGCTTGGCTTCTGAACGGTGAAGAGCAATGGAAGCTTTTTCTGATTTCTTGATTAGCTTGGGTATCGGCGATTTCGTTGCCACCTACGACTGGGTTTGGCCGCTTGGCGAAACGCTGCACTTCGTCGGCATGTGCGTGCTGCTCGGCACCGTCGGCGTGGTCGACTTGCGCGTGCTCGGGGTCGCGAAAGGCATCCCCATCAAACTGCTCGAGAAGTTCATCCCGCTCGGCGTAATCGCATTCTTCGTGAATATGTTCACGGGCTTCATTTTCATCGCCGGCAATCCCGTCGGCGGACCGATGGAGTATCTGAGCAACCTGTCGCTGCAGCTCAAGATGCTGATCGTGCTGATCGCGGGCATCAACCTGCTCGTCTTCTACGCTACCGGCATCCACAAATCGCTGGAAGGCGTACCGGCGGATGGTAACGCTTCAGGCGGCGCGAAAGCCGTTGCGGCCGTCTCGTTGGGGGCGTGGATCATGGTCATCGTCATGGGCCGCTTCATCATGTACAACGACACGCTGTTGTACGCGCTCGGCCTCTAGGAGCCGACCGCCGGAGCGCCCGCGTCAGCTGGCACGTCTACATCGTTCGCTGCGCCGACCGCACGCTATACACGGGCGTGGCGAAAGACCTCCGCGCGCGCATCGCCGCCCACAACGAAGGCGCCGGCGCCAAATACACGCGGCAGCGCTTGCCCGTCAAGCTCGTCTATTCGGAATCAGCCGCGGATCGCGGCGCAGCGCTGCGGCGCGAGCTTCAGATCAAACGCTTGCCGCGTGCGGCGAAGCGTGCGCTCTACGCTAGTTCACGAAAGTGAAGCGCCGGCCGTCGGGCAGGATCACTGCCTTCAAAAAATAGGCATTGGGGTCGTCGCGGAGCGGCGCGCCGATCGCTTTGATCGGCTGGCCCGCCGCTAGATCGGCGGGATTCAAGCCCATACGCACGATCATGTTGGCCGGCGCTCCTTCCACGAAATTGATCGTGCCCGTGGTGCCATCGCTCTTCGTGACCGTGAGCGTGAGCGCCATGTGCGGGTTGCGCAACTTCAGCGCCTCGACCACGCCGTCGAACGCGATGTTCTGCTCCATATCGTAGATCGCGAACGAGTGATGCGCCGCCGCGGGCAGCGTCACCGCTGCGAACGCCGCGACGAGCAGGCCGATCGATCGCTTCTGCATGGCGTCAGTTCCGCGGTTCCGGTAGCGCATCCATGTCGGGCAGCGTGAGACCGCGCTCGCTCAAGTATTCGTCCCACAGAGCGTCCGTGCACGTGTACTCGAGAAGCTGCAAGTCGGGGCGATGGCGCAGCGTGGCAGTGATCTTGATGGGGGTGGTATAGACCTTCGGATCCGTGAGCACGAGCTCGTTGACGATGAACTTCGTCTTTTGACCGTCGACGTCGCGCTCCTCGAGCCGGAGGCGCTCCACGACGTGCGCGTCGGACGACGTCGCCATGCGTGTCATGTAGGGATACTGCTTCAGGTTCGTCGTCTCGACGACGAGCGTGCTGCCTTCCCAGTGCGCCACGGAGTGACCCATCGCGGAGGGCAGCACGGGCTCGGGCGGGCTGTGATCGGCCATGTAGATCTTCCGGTACATGCCGTAGCCCTCCCAGTAGATCGAGATGTCCTGCGGCCGCTGCTGGATCTCCACGGTGAACGGCGCGCCCCACACCGCGCGCGGCATGCCAGGCCAAATACAGTAACGGCCCGGGTCGTCGTCGAGCGTGAACGCCGCGTCGTAGGCCTCGAACGCAGCCTGCGCGGCCGGAGTGTACGGGGCGCGCGGCGGATCTTGCTGCCGCCCTGCCGGAAA
This sequence comes from uncultured Gammaproteobacteria bacterium, assembly GCA_946887385.1. The sequence goes on along the minus strand of CAMPKU010000085.1, from coordinate 6,317 downwards.
CCAGAGCCCGCTGAAGTCCGGCTGCGCCGATGCGGCGCCCGGTGCGAAGCCGAGTAAAACGCTGGTGACTGCGAAGACGATTCGAGCGGACGTGGTCATGCAAGCCCCCTTGAAGAGTGCGCTCATCGTACCGTCCGCGACTCGATGGCAGAAGGGTGGGGCGCCGCTGCCGCGGGGCAGGCTGCTCAATTTTTCGGTAGCGTCAGGGCTCCGGCAGCTTGAAGTCGATGTCGTGTCGTGCGAGCACGTCGGCCGTGAACGTACCCCATTGATCGCGCGGGATCCACACAGGGCGGAGCGCCTTCATGGCTTCCTCGGGCGCCGTGTTGTCGTGAATCACGCGGTACAGAAACATGAACGCCGACGCGCGCATGTTGAGCTGGCAATGCACGAGCACTTTGCGATCGCGCGCGCCGTTCATGACGGCGGAAAACAGCGCGAAGTCTTCGTACGTGGGCTTTTGCCACACGACCGGAATGTTCACGTACGTGGCCCCGTTCTCGGCTACGAGCTTGCCCTCGTCGGCCACGGCGCCCTGACTCGACGGCGGCGCCAAGTTCACGACCAGCTCGAAGCCTTGCTCGGCGAGCGTGGCGAGCGCCGCGGCGTCGGGTTGGCCGCCCGTGTGCAGCCGCTCGGTGGCCGCGACATAGTTGGCGCCCATCCCGCCTCCTGACGCCGGCGCTTGGCCCCACGCCGTCGCGGCGCTCGATAGGGGGAGGATCAGCGTGCAAATGCAGATGAGCGTGGTGCGCATGGTGCGGCTCCATTGGAAGCGAAACCGATGCTAGCGGTGAGCGAGCGTGGTTGCCAGCCCGCCCGGTAGCGACGTTCGCGGGAGGCCGAATGCGTTACGGCGGGAGCGCGATGATTTCGGCGTAGGTGAGCCCCGCGATTCGCGCTCGAACCATCTCGGGGACGATGGGGCTCGAGCGCAAATTGGCCGGCAGAGTCGTCACGCTTCCGTAGGGCGCAAACGTGAGCCGGACAACCGCGTCGGTCAAGTCGGATTGTTGCGCCGGCGACAGGCTCGCGCGCATACGTTCCCAGCTTGAGCGAAACGATTCCAGCGACGAATTGTCGATCCGGACGGCCTGAGCGCGCTGCGGTGCGGACCGCGGCGGGGTTGCCGGCTGCGGGGGCGTAGCGGCCGCCACCGGGGCCGTGGGCGCCGGAGCCGGTTCGGGCCGCACGTCCGACCGTGGCGGGCTGACCACAGCGCAGCCGCCGAGCAGCAGAGTGACAACCGGCAGGATCGCCGCCTTTCGCATCGTGAGTCCCGTGGCCCAGGCCGGGAGCCGGCCCGGCGTGCCGCGGATGGTGGCATAGGCCACGCCGCCAAATCCGTGATGCGCCGCGGAACCCTGCTAAAGCGTTACGGATTCGCCGCCGCCGCGCCGCCGCCACATGACGTAATGAGGCTGGCTGGCGGGAGGCTATTTCTTGAGCCGCCAGCCCGTCACCAGCATCCACCAAGTCGTGCTGAGGCACGCAAGCATGAACACCAGCGTGAGCCCCAAGCTGATGCCCACGCGCACGTCGGCGATCTCGTAGAAGCTCCAGCGAAAGCCGCTCACCAGATAGACGATGGGGTTGAACAGAGTGATGGTCTGCCACGTAGGCGGCAGCATGCTGATCGAGTAGAAGCTGCCGCCCAAAAACGTGAGGGGCGTAATCACGAGCAGCGGTACCACCTGCAGCTTCTCGAAGCTGTCCGCCCAAAGGCCGATGATGAAGCCGAACAAGCTGAACGTTACGGCCGTGAGCACGAGGAACGCGAGCATCCAGAACGGATGCGCGATCTGTAGCGGCACGAACAGCGCCGCCGTGGCGAGGATGATGAAGCCGAGCAGGATCGACTTCGTGGCCGCGGCGCCCACATATCCCAAGATCACCTCGGCCGCCGACACGGGCGCGGACAGCACCTCGTAGATCGTGCCCGTGAAGCGCGGAAAGTAAATGCCGAACGACGCATTGCCGATGCTCTCCGTGAGCAGCGACAACATGATCAGGCCCGGTACGATGAACGCGCCGTAGCTCGTGCCGTCGATCTCTTGAATCCGCGAGCCGATCGCAGAACCGAACACGACGAAGTACAGCGACGTGGACAGCACGGGCGCTACGATGCTCTGCACGATGGTGCGAAACATCCGCGCCATCTCGAACTGGTAGATGGCGTGAACGGCGTGCCAGTTCACATGGACCTCCGCACCAGGCTCACGAAAATCTCTTCGAGCGAGCTTTGCGTCGTCGAGAGATCTTTGAAGCGGATGTCGGCGTCGGCCAGCGCGCCCAACAGCGTCGTGATTCCCGTACGCTCGCTGCGCGTGTCATAGGTATACACGAGCTCGTTGCCGTCGGCGTTCAGATCGAGCGGAAAGTCCGCCAGCGATTCCGGCAGACGCTGGAGCGGGGCGTGAAGTTGGAGCGTCATCTGCTTCTTGCCGAGCTTGCGCATCAGTGCGGCCGTCTCCTCGACAAGGATGATCTCGCCGTGATTGATGACGCCGACGCGATCGGCCATCTCCTCGGCTTCCTCGATGTAGTGGGTGGTGAGAATGATCGTGACGCCCGAGGTCTGAAGGTCCCGCACCACGTTCCACATGTCCTTGCGAAGCTCCACGTCCACGCCGGCGGTAGGCTCGTCGAGAAACAGAATCTGCGGCTCGTGCGCCAGCGCTTTCGCGATCATCACGCGGCGCTTCATGCCGCCCGACAGCGTGATGATCTTGCTGCGCGCCTTGTCCCACAGCGACAGCCAGCGCAACACTTTTTCGCAGTAGGCCGCGCTCTTCGGCTTGCCGAACAGGCCGCGGCTGAACATCGTCGTGTCCCACACCGTCTCGAAGGCGTCGGTGGACAGCTCTTGCGGCACCAGGCCGATCAGATCGCGCGCCGCGCGCGCTTCTTTGCGGATGTCGTGGCCGGCAACGGTGATGGTGCCGCCGCTTGCATTGGCGATGCCGCAGACGATGTTGATGAGCGTGGTCTTGCCGGCGCCGTTCGGGCCAAGCAGCGCGAAGATCTCGCCGCGACGAATCTCGAGGTTGGTGCGCTTCAGCGCCTCGAAGCCGCCTTCGTAGGTCTTCGTCAGGTCTTTGATTGAGATGATCGACTGCATGGTTACTCGCCGAATGGAGCGCTCATGATATGGATCGCGAGCGCCATGACAAGGCGCCGCGCAGATGCGCGCAGCGGCAGGTCAAGGGCGATAGAACGTGAGCATTCGGCCGGCGCACATGATTGCGACGAGCAGCGTGAGCGAGATGGCCGCAAACATCTTCGTTCGCGAGGACGCATCCTCGCCGGGGCCGAGCGCGAGCGCCTGCCGCGACTGAAGCGCGTAGAACGCGCCAACGTTGAGGCCGAGCAGCAGCAGGCACACCACTTTCACCTTGAACGCGTTGTTGTAAAAGTATTGGTCCGGCTGCCCGAAGATGAACAGCGAGCCCGTCACTGCCGACACCACGAAGCCCGCGAGACCGAATCGGATGGAATAGTGCAGGGCCGCCGGCGGTATTCCCTTGCCCAAGCCCAACAAGCGCAAGTCGAACGTGCCCACCGTGCCCACCATCAACGCCAATCCGCAAAAGTGCAGGCTCTCGGCGATGGGCCAGGTCCAGCGATAGTCCATGACGAGCGTGTTGATCGGCGTGCTCGTGAGCCAGGCGATGATCTCTCGCAACGTCATGTGAGCTCGCTCGCGAACAGCACGCTGTTGGTATACGCGAGCAGCCTGCCGGTGACGATCGCGGCCGTCCACGTCAAGAGCGACGCCATGGCCCAGCGCCGGGCAGCGAACGCCACAGCGTGGCCGAGCGCGCCGTCGTTCGACGACAACTCCCGGTTGATGCGCACTGCGATGTAAACGCCCAAGACCACCAGCGCCATCTTCAGATAGAACACGCCGTTCGTGAGCGCTTTGGCCGGGTAAGCGAGCAGCAGTGCGACGCCGGACAAAAGATTGATGCCGAATCCGAGCCACATGGTTCGCACGAGGCCTGTGAGATGCAGCGGGGCGCTCGCCGCTCCGCCGCGCAGAATCCAAAGATCGATGGCGATGCTCACACCCGCTACCATCGCGAGCCCCAGCGTGTGCAGGAACAAGATAGTGGGGAAGCCGAAAACCGACGGGAACTCGCGGATGAAGACGCTGAGCGCGTTATCCTCGAGGAACGTCAGCAGCGCAATCATGGCGCGCAGCGTAGCAAACGGCGGCCGCTGGCGCTCCGCCCATCGATACCGCGCGCCGCTCTAGCGGTTACGCGGCGCGGCGTTTCGAGCTGCGCTTCGTCCTGCGCGTCGTCCTGCGCTTCGACGTGCGCTTCGAGGTCCGCTTTGCGCTGCGCTTCGTGCGGCGTTTCGTGCGGCGTTTCTTGCTGCTCGGCTGCTTGGGCACCTTCGCTCCGGATCTGCGTGCCTCGGAAAGACCTATCGCGATGGCCTGCTTGCGGCTCGTTACTTTCTTGCCCGATCGGCCGCTGCGCAACGTGCCTCGTTTGCGCTCGCGCATCGCGCGCGCCACTTTTTTCGATGCTTTCTTGCCGTATTTCCTGGCCATATCCGCTCCGTTCGACAACCGTGTCGTACGCACGAAGCAGCATGAAGCGTGCCAAAGTGGCGACGTTCGCTACGGCGGCGTGATGCGCAGGAGCGAGTCGCCGCCGAACACGTAGAGAGCGCCGTCGGGCCCCTGACGCACCTCGCGCACGCGCAGCTCGAGCTCCTCGAGCAATTTCTCCTCGGCGACCACGCGCTCGCCCTCGAGCACGAGCCGCACCAAGTGTCGACCCGCCATTGCGCCGACGAAGAGATTGCCGCGCCACTCCGGGAACAGGTTTCCCGTGTAAAACGCCATGCCAGACGGCGCGATCGACGGCACCCAGAAATAGATCGGCTGCTCGGTGCCTGGCATCGCCGTCGCGCCCGTGCCGACGGCCACGTTCGTTCGGCCGTCGGGCTGGCGCGCGTCGTACTGCACGCCGTACGACACCTCGGGCCAGCCGTAGTCGCGGCCCGCGCGGACGATGTTGATCTCGTCTCCGCCTTGCGGGCCGTGGTCGACGAGCCAAAGCTCGCCCGTGGTGGGATGCAGCGCGGCGCCCTCGGGATCCTTGAAGCCGTGCGCGAAGGTTTCGCGCGATACCGTGGCGCGGCCGAGCCACGGATTGTCCGGCGGGATGGTGCCATCGGGGTTGATGCGAATCACGCGGCCCGTGAAATTGCGGCGCACGTCGGGCTCGTGCGGTGTGCTGTGCTCGGTGCCGTCGAGATCGGAATCGTAGAAACGGAACGTATCGGCGCCCGTCACGTACATCGACCCATCGGGCGCGAACACGATGCGCCGCTCCACGCCGCCCTCGATGAGCACCTCGAGGTCCTCGAGCCGGCGGTTGTCGGCAGACAGCCTGGCGCGGCTCACGCGCTCGTTGCCTAAGTCGAGCACGCGCCGTTCGGCGAGCGACTTTTCCCAAACTTCGTTGTAGTAATGCTCGAGCGGCCACTCCCGCGCCGCTTCGCCTTTCGGCGGCGCGAAGTACGTGAAGTACACGTAGCGGTTGTCGGCGAAGTTGGGATCGAGCACCACGTCGTGGAAGCTCTGCGCCGCCACCACCTTGACGGGCGGCACGCCCGCGATCGGCTCGGAGACTTCGCCGCGTGGCGATACGGTTCGCAACGTGCCGCGGCGCTCCGAGACCAGGAAGTTGCCGTCGGGCAGGAACGCGAGCGCCCACGGACCCACGAGACCGTCGGTGATCACGTCGACCTTGTAACGAGACTCACGCGCCGGCGGTGGAGCTTCCGTTTGGCCCGGGAACGCCGGCTGCGGCTCCCGGGTTTGGGCTGCGGCAATGCCGGCAGCGAAAAGCACGATGATCGCGAAGCCGCGCATGCGCATAGCCCGTCCCCCAATGGCGATTTTTGCCTAGACTAGCACCGGTGCGCGGCGGCGCGCATTGCAACCGGCCGGCTGGAGCAGCCATGAACGTGCATCTCGTGGACGGAACGTTCGAGCTATTCCGCGCTTATTACGGCAGTCCGTCGAGCACCGACGTGCACGGCAAGGAAGTGGGCGGCGCTCGCGGCCTCGCGCGGTCGCTGCTCGCGTTGCTTGGCGAACACGATGTGACGCACGTCGCCATCGCCTTCGATCACGTGATCGAGTCGTTCCGCAACCACCTGTATCCCGGCTACAAAACCGGCGACGGCATCGATCCCAAGCTGTACGCACAGTTCAGGCTGGCCGAGGATGCCTGCCGGGCGCTCGGCATCGTGACGTGGCCGATGATCGAGTTCGAGTGCGACGATGCGCTCGC